>NZ_JAUSZJ010000002.1:2112500-2447500 GCF_030817475.1 Streptomyces sp. V2I9
CCGGCCGGGGACGGCCCGGAGAGCGGCGGGCACGCGGCCCACGGGCCGGTGCGGGGCGGACTTCCCGCGAACGGCCCCGCAGGAGACACGTACGCGCTCGTCCTCACCGACTTCCGGCGGCAGTTGACGCGCCGGCTCTCCCGGATCGCGGCGCGCACGCTCGTCACCGAACTCCACGAGGCCCGGCGGATGGGGCGGTTGAGCGGCGAGGGGCCCAAGGAGCGCTTCCGTGACTTCGTCCGGCTGACGGCCCGCCGCGACGGCCTCGGCCCGCTCGTCACCGCCTACCCCGTACTGGCCCGCCTCCTCGCCACGGCCTGCCTCGCCACCGGGGACGCCTTCGCCGAGATGGCCGCGCGGCTCGCCGCCGACCGTCATCTCCTCGGCCCCGCTGGAGTCTTGGGAGACGGGGGCGGCTCTCTCGACGGCGCACTCGGCTCGGACGCCGGGCCGGGAGCGCTCATCGGGGTCGAGGCCGGGGCGGGCGACAGCCACCGGGGCGGCCGGTCGGTGATGCTGCTCCGGTTCGCCGGGGGCGCCCGGCTGGTCTACAAGCCGCGCCCGCTCGCGGCGCACCGGCACTTCAACGCCCTGGCCGACTGGTTCGGTTCGCTGGACGGCGCCCCGGAGTTGCGGGTCCTGCGCGTGCTGGACCGGGGGGAGTACGGCTGGGCCGAGTTCGTGGAGGAGCGGCCCTGCGCCTCGGCTGCGGAGACCCGGCAGTTCTACTGGCGCCAGGGTGCGCTGCTGGCCCTGCTGCACGCGCTGGACGGTACGGACCTGCACCACGAGAACCTGATCGCCTGCGGTCCGCATCCGGTCCTGGTCGACGTGGAGACCCTGTTCCACCCGCCGCTGGGACCCGCGCGCTCCTCCGATCCGGCCGCCCGCGCCCTGCACGACTCGGTCCACCGGGTGGGCCTGCTCCCGCAGTTGCTCGTCGGCGACACGACCGCGCTCGACATGTCCGCCATCGGCGGAGGCGGGGCCGCGTCGTCGCCCGTCGCAACCGCCGACTGGGCCGACGCCGGCACCGACCGGATGCGGCTGGTGCGGCGGGCCGGCCGCTTCACCGAGTCCGCCAACCGGCCCCGGCTGGGCGGCGTGGCCGCCGACCCGTCCGCGTACACCGACGCCCTGTGCGGCGGCTTCAGCGCCGGGTACACCGCGATCGCCGAGCACCGCGACGAACTCCTGGGCGAGGAAGGGCTGCTGAAGCTGTTCGCCCGCGACGAGGTGCGCGTCGTACCCCGGCCCACCTGGACGTACACGACGCTGCTGGACGAGTCGACCCACCCCGACCTGATGCGGGACGCCGCCGAACGGCACCAGGTGCTGTCGCTGCTGCGCACCCCCCTCCTGGGCGCGCCGACGCGGCCCGGTCTGGAGGACGAGGAGATCGCGGAGCTGTGGTGCGGCGACGTGCCCGTGTTCGCCACCCGGCCGGGCGGTACGCAGTGGTGGAGTGGCACCGGCCGTACGGTGCCGTCTCCGGCCGGAGACGCGGGCGGCTCCGGTACCGACGGGCTCTCCGGGCTGGCGCGGGTCGAGGCGAAGGTGCGCGCGATGGACACCGTGGACCGGCAGGACCAGGAACGGATCATCCGGGCCGCGATGGTCAGCACCTCGCCCGAGCCGGCCCACCGGGCGACGGCGGGCGGCCGGGCACGGAGTGCGGCACGGGCCCCGGAGCCCGAGCAACTCCTGTCCGCCGCCCGCTCGGTGGGCGATCAGCTGGTCTCCCTCGCCTACCGGCACGAGAGCCGCACCAACTGGATCGGGCTGGAACTGCTCGGTGAACGCTACTGGCGGCTCACACCGATGGCGGCGGACCTCGCGGGTGGCTACACCGGCCCCGCCCTCTTCCTCGCCCAACTGGCCGCCCTCACCGGTGTGTCCCGGTACGCGGAGGCCGCCCGTGAGGCGCTCGCACCGGTCCCCGGACTGCTGGACGCGCTGCACGGGCGGGACGACGAACTCGGCCCCCTGGGCTCCGGCGCCTTCGCGGGCCTCGGCGGCATCGCGTACGCCCTGACCGAGGTGGGCACCCTGCTGTCCGACCCGGACGTGCTGGACCTGGTCGGACCCGCCGTACGGCTCTGCTGTGCGGCGGGCGCGGCGGAGACCGGGTACGGGGTGCGCGGCGGGGCCGCGGGCGGGCTGGCCTCGCTGCTGGCCGTGCACCGCGCGACCGGGCGGCCCGAGGCGTGGCGGGGCGCTGTCCGGTGCGCCGAGCGGATCCTCACCGCCCCGCTCCCCGCCGCGAACGGCTTCGCGGACGGGGCGGCGGGCGTCGGCTGGGCGCTGCTGCGCTTCTCCGCGGCGGGCGGCGACGCCCGCGTCCGGGCCGCCGGGCTCCAGGCCCTGCGCCGGGCGACCACGCGGACGTCCGCCGGGACCGGCGGGGCCACCGGCGGCGAGGGCTCCGGTGCCGGACCGGCCCACGGCCCCGCCTGGTGCCACGGGGCGGCCGGAGTCGCGCTGGCGATCGCGGACAGCCCGCACACCCTCACGGACCCGACGCTGTCCGCATGGTCGGCGCGACAGGTCCATGAGCTGGCGGACCTCGACCCGCTCGCCGACGACAGCCTGTGCCACGGCGAGTCGGGCCTCCTCGAACTCCTGGGCCACCGGGCGCTGCCCGCCGCGCGGTCCGCGTGGCTGCGCCGGGCCGGAGCGCTGCTGGCCTCGGCGGACCGGGCGGGCCCGCAGTGCGGGACGCCCGGCCGCGCACCGCATCCGGGGCTGCTCACCGGGCTGTCGGGGATCGGGCACGGACTGCTGCGGGCCGGGTTCCCCGAACGGATCGGCTCCGCCCTGCTCCTGCGCCCCTCACGGGCCCCCTGACCCGCGGTCCGATCGGAGCCCGGCCTCCCGTTCCGGCGCCGCCCGCTCCACGGTTCCGCGCACCACCGCACCACCGTTCCACCGGATACGACCACGCTCCTGCGCCCCATGATCACCCACCACCAGAGGATGAGGCAGAGATGAAGCACTTCGGCGAAGCGGCCCTGCAGGTGTCCGGCGACCTGGCGCACGAGGGCGCCCCCGAGCACCCGGCGGGCCAGATCTCCTTGGGTTCCACCGGGGGCCTCGGTGCGCGCAGCAGACTCCTCAGCGCCTCGGAGGGCGAGAGCGGCTACAGCCACGACCTGCCCTGGACCACCATGACCGCCCCGTGGTGAACGAATCCGGCCAACTCGACGGCAATTGAGCCGGATTGGCACGCTGCCGTGGGAGTTGTCGCTCCAGTAGCCTGCGGCCATGCGAGCCACTTCGCCGGTCATCGTCGGGCGGGACGAGGAGATCGGACTCCTGAGCAGCGCCCTGGACGCCGTGCGGCGGCGTTCGGGGCGCGCGCTGTTCCTCCTCGGGGACGCGGGGATCGGCAAGTCCCGGCTGGTGGGCGAGTGCGCCTACCGGGCCTACGGGCTCGGGATGCCGGTGCTGCGCGGCCGGGCCACCTCCACCGGCCTCGTCGTCCCCTTCCGCCCGCTGGCCGAGGCGCTGGCGTCCCGGTTCCGGGCCGCCGGCACCCCGACCGATCCCGAGCTGGCGCCGTACCATCCGGCGCTGGCCCGGCTGGTCCCGGAATGGCGGCGGGACGGGCCCCCCGGCTATCCGGAGACGGTCGTGGAGCTGGCCGAGGCGCTGCTGCGGCTGCTGTCCGTGCTGGGCAGGGAGGCGGGCTGCGCGATCCTGCTGGAGGATCTGCACGACTGCGACACGGAGACCATCGCGGTCGTCGAGTACGTCATCGACAACCTGGCGGATCTGCCGATCCTGTTCCTGGGCACGCTGCGCCCCGAACCGGGCGCCGCCCTGGACCTCGTACGCTCCGCCGAGCGGCGGCAGGCCGCGGTCGTCCGGGACATGGGGCCGCTGCGCGACGCGCAGGTCCGGGTGCTGACGGGCGCGTGCCTGGAGACGCGGCCCGAGGAGATCCCCGAGCCGGTCCACCGGAGGCTGGCCGAACGCGCCGCGGGAAACCCGTACTTGCTGGAAGTGCTGCTCGCGGACCTGCTCGACACGGGCCGGCTCCGGCGGACGGACGACGGGTGGGAGGCGGTGGAACAGGAGGGCGGCGGGGTCCCCTCGGACATCGTGCGCAGCTGGGCCCGGCGGCTGGAGCGGCTGGACGAGCCGGTGCGGGACCTGCTCCTGGCCTCGGCCACGCTGGGCAGCCAGTTCTCGGTGACCGTGCTCCAGACGGTCACCGGGTTCGAGGACCGGGCCCTGTTCACGCATCTGCGGTCGGCGGTCGAGGCCGGGGTCATCGCCCCGGACGGCGCGGCCCCCGACCGCTACACCTTCCGGCACTCGCTCACCGCCGAGGCCCTGATCTCCTCGCTCGCCCCGGCCGAGCGGGCGTCCCTGGCCCGCCGCGCCGCCGGCGCCATCGAGCACGCGGGGCAGCCGCTGGACGAGGACGGGCGGCAGCTCGTCGCCTCGCTGCAACTGGCCGCGGGCAACCGCGCGGGGGCGGCCCTCCAGTTCGCGGAGGCGGGGAGACGGATGCTCGCTTCGGGGGCGCACGGCTCCGCCGTGGTGCTGCTGGAGCGGGCGCTCCCGCTGGCCGCCGAGACCGACCGGGCCGCCGTCGCCGAGTCGCTGGCGGTCGCGCGGGCCGAGGGCGGCGACCTGGACGGCGCGCTGGCGCTGGCGAACGCGCTGCCGCCCGTTCCGGCGCGTTCCGAGGCCGCCGCCCGGCGCGGCCGGACCCATGTCGAGCTGGCCTGGGCGGCGGTCATGGCCGAGCGCACCGCCGACGCCGCCCGCCAGGCCGGGACGGCCCGCGATCTGCTCGGCCCCTCGCCGCCGCCCGGTCCGCAGGCGGCGCTCGCCGTGGTCGACGGGCATCTGGCGCTGCTGCCCGAGCACGGGCGGCCCCACCCCGATCCGGTGGCGGCCGGGCGGGCCGTCCAGCGGGCCGCCGAGACCGCCGAGACCGAGGGGCTGCCCCAGGTCGCCTGCCAGGGCTGGCAGTTGCTGGCACTGCTGCGGCGCGAGGAGGGATTCGACGCCGCCGACGCGGCGCTGGAGCGGATGCTGTCGATCTCCACCGAGCACGCGTTGCCGGTCTGGCGGGTGGAGGCGCTGGTGCGGCTGGGCGCGAACGCCTTCATGCGGACCGGCGACGCCTCCCGGCTGCTGTCCGCGCGGGCGGCGGCCACCGAACTGGGCGCGCTGCGGCTGACCCGTACGGTCGACGGGCTGCTCGCGATGAACGCGGTGCTGTGCGCGCGGTGGGAGGAGGCTCAGGAGATCATCGACCGTTCGACGGAGGCGAGCGCACGGGTCGGCGATCTGTCCACCCACCGCTATCTGCTGCTGGCCGGGGCGACGATGGCCGCCCACCGGGGGCGGCGGCGGGAGATGGACCGGGCGCTGGCCGCGTTCCGGCGGGCCGGGGGCGAGCAGTCTCTGCTGGTGCCGCTCCGGTCGGGGCTGTGCCGGGGGTTCGGGGCGCTGCTGGAGGAGGACCGGGAGCGGGCGGCGGCGAGTCTGGACGAGGCGCTGGCCTGGGAGGCGGACCGTCCGAGCTACTACTACCTGAGCGGGCGGTACGGGCTGCGCCCGCTGCTGCGGGTGCTGGCGGGCACGGCGGACCGGGCGGAGCCGGCGGAGGCGCGCTCCGCCCCCGGCGGGTGCCTCGCCTGGAACCGGCAGTTCCTGGAGCTGGCCGACGCGGTGCTGCTGGGCAGGGAGGGGGACGCGGCCGGGGCGGCCCGGCAGCTGGCGGCCTTCGAGGCGCTCGCCGCGCCCTTTCCGGTCGCCCGCCATCTGGGCCTGCGGCTGGCGGCGGAGGCGGCGCGCCAGGACGGGTGGGGCGAGCCGGTGGCGTGGCTGCGGTCCGCCGAGGAGTTCTTCTACGGGGCCGGGGTGCAGCCGGTCGCCTCCGCGTGCCGGGCGGCGCTGCGGCAGGCCGGGGCGAGCGTGGGCCAGCACCGGGGCGGCTGGGACCGGATTCCGTCGCCGCTGCGGACCAGCGGGGTGACGCCGCGCGAGTACGAGGTGTTCGTGCTGCTGCCCGAACGGCCCGGAAACCAGCAGATCGCCCGGCGGCTGTCCATCTCGCCCCGCACGGTGGAGAAGCACATGGCCAGCCTGCTCAGCAAGACGGGGCGCGCCGACCGGGCGGCGCTGTGCGAGTTCGCCGCCGAGTGCGCGGTCGAGCCGGCCTGAGAGGCGAGCGGGGCCGGGGAGCCGCCGAGGGCCGGGGACCGGGCCGCGCGGCGGGTACGGGGCCCCGGCGGCGGCTGGTGGTGGGCCGGAGTGGGGCCCCGGACCGGCGGCGGCCGGCTGGAGCGGGGCCCACGCGGCCGGTGCGCGGCGGCTATGGGGGCCTGGGGCGGCGGCATGGGGGCGCCGGGCGGTTTCGGTCGGGTGCGCGGACGGAAAATGCGGGCGGCTCCCCGATGTGCGGGGGTCGGGCCCGGCCGCACGATCGGGGCGTGCGTACGGCCCAGACCGCCCCCCGTCCCCCAGCCAGGAGGCCCGTCGATGTCCCGACCTCCCGTCCGTACCGCTTCCGCCGGTGCGGTGTACTTCTCCCTCCTCGGCCCGCTCACCGCGCGGATCGGCGGCCGGGAGCTGCCGCTCGGCCCGCGCAAGCAGCGTCTCGTCCTCGCCACCTTGCTGGCCCGCCCCAACACCCCGGTGCCGGTGGACGTGTTGACGGATGTCGTGTGGCCGGACGATCCGCCCCGGACGGCCCGGAAGAACCTCCAGGTGTACGTCAGCGCCGCCCGCGCGCTTTTCGGCACGGCCGGGGACGGGGGCCGGGAGCGGGTGGTGCACGGGTGCGGGGGCTATCTCCTGCGCATCGCGGAGGGCGAGTTGGACACCCTGCGCTTCGGGTCGCTGGCCAGGGCGGGGCGGGCGGCGGCCGAGCGGGGCGATCCGGCGGGGGCGGCCCGGCTGTTGCGGAAGGCGCTCGACCTGTGGGAGGGGCCGCCGCTCAACGATCTGCGGGACTCGGCCGGGGTCGCCGAGGAGGCCGACCGGCTGGAGGCCCGCTGCCTGACCGTGTACGAGGACTGGGCGGAGACGGAGATCGAGCTGGGCCGGCCGGCCGTCGCGGTGGACGGGCTGCGCGATCTGGTGGAGCGCCATCCGATGCGGGAGCGGCTGCGGGCCGCCTGGATGAACTCCCTGCACCAGTCGGGACGCCAGGCCGAGGCGCTGGCGGTGTACGACGACTACCGGCAGCTGATGGCGCGGGAGTTGGGCCTGGAGCCGAGCCCGGCGATGGCGGCGCTCTACCGTTCGATGCTCGGCCGGGGGCGGGAGGCCCGGCGGCCCGCCGCCGTACGGGAGCGGCCGGGCCCGGTGGCGCTGCCCGCGGGGAACGCGGCGTTCGCGGGCCGCCGCGACGAACTCCGTGACGTGCTCGACGTGCTGGGCGGCGAACAGGGGCGGGTGATGGTCGTCTCGGGCCCCGTCGGGGCGGGCAAGTCGGCGCTGGCGGTCCGTGCCGCGCATCTGCTGGCCGACCGCTTCCCGGACGGCCGCGTCCAGGTACACGTTCGCCGGGAGGACGGGACGGCACGGAGCCGGGCGGAGATCCTGGCGGAGCTGGGACGGCTGTGCGGGGCCGCGGAGGCGGCGCCCGCCCCGGAGTCCGGGCAGCCGTCCGGGCCCCCCGCCACCGCTGACGCGCTCGCGGACGCCTGGCAGGCGTGGCAGGCCCGCCGCCGGGCCCTGGTCGTCCTGGACGACGTGCCCGACGAAGCGTCCGTGCGGGGGGTGCTGCCCCGGTCGGGGGCGTGTTCGGTCCTGGTCACCGCCCGCGGGCAGTTGCCCGGTCTCGCCCCGGTGCACCGGATCGCGCTGCCCCCGCTGGCGGACGGGGAGGCGCTGGAGCTGCTGGGGAAGCTGATCGGGGCCGGGCGGCTGCGGACGGACCCGCGGGCGGCGCTGCGGATCGTCCGGGCCTGCGGGGGGCTGCCGCTGGCGGTCGAGGTGAGCGGAATGCGGCTGGCGGTGCTGCGGCACCTGCCGTTGGCGGAGTACGCGGACCGGCTCGACGATCCTTCGGGCGCGCTGGACGAACTGGTCGCCGGGGACGTCTCCGTACGGCGCCGGATCGCGTCCGGATGGCAGGACCTGGCGGAGGGCGACCGGCGGGCGCTCGCACGGCTGGCCGGGCTCGCGGAGGACGGGGGCTTCACCCTGGACCGGGCCGCGGAGGCGCTGGGCCGCGGGGACCGGGCGGCGATCCGGGCCGTCGAGTCGCTGATCGGCGCCGGAGCGGTGACCTCCCCCGCGGGCGAGGTCACCGCCCATGCCGCGCTGTACGAAGTACCGCGTCTGCTCGGCCTGTTCGCCCGCGAGCAGGCGGCGCGCGAAGCGGAGGAGATTCCCGGCGGGCCGGAGGCGGTAGAGCGTCCCGGTGCGCCGGAGGCGGAGAAACGTCCCGGCGTGCCGGAGGCCGCCACCGCCCTCGTGGCGGGGTGAGACGCCGGGCCAGGGGTCTGTCCGGGAAGCGGGACCGGCCTCCCGGGGTCCCCCGGGAGGCGGCGCTCATCCCAGGGTGAGCAGCTCCAGCAGATCGGCCGGTGGGCGGCCGTCGTCCCCCGAGGCGGCGGCCGCCACGGTCTCCGTGCCGGATCCTCCACCGCCGGCCGGCCCTGCGCCCGCCCCACGGTCCGCCCCGGCCAGGAAGTGCAGGGCGAGGAGCAGTCCCGCCGCCCCGGTGGCCAGGTCGGCGGAGCAGCGGCGCAGCCGGGCTCCGGGTACCAGCAGGCGGTCTCCGTCCGCGACCAGGTGCCAGGACAGATTGCGCACGGAGGCGAGCACCTCGGGCCCGGCGGGCTGCCCCGGCTCCTCCAACTGCCGTGCGGTGGCGACGAGTCCGGCCCGGCCGGTGAACAGTCCCGGCTCGCGCACGAACTCGTTGCCGCAGCCCTTGCGCACGCCGGGCAGCAGGGAGGCGAGCGCGGGCGCCTCCTCCCGTGCCAGGTAGGCGCGGGCGACGAGGGCGAAGCCGCCGCTGCCCTGGTCGAGGTAGAGCAGGTGACGGCGGCCGTCCTTGACCTGGACCGTGCCGTCGTCCATCGCCACGCAGTGCCCGGAGTCCCGGTACAGGGCGGTGCGGGCGGCGCGCAGCAGCCACTCCTCACCGGTGAGCGCGTACAGGTCGAGGTGGAGCAGGGCGATGCCGCTGAGTCCGCGCAGCAGTCCGGCCGACGGCGGGACGGCGGGCCCGCCCGGCACCGTTTCGCCGCGCACCAGGCAGTCGAGCTGCCAGGCGGTGCGCAGGGCGGTGTCCACCAGCTCCTGGTCCGGGGCCCCTGGGCCCGCCGTGGCCAGGCGGAGGGCGGCCAGGGCGGTGCCCGCGCGGCCGGTCAGCAGGTCGGCCGAGGGCGAGGGGTGGCCGGCTTCGGCCGCCCTGGCGAACAGCTCGCGGCCCTCGTCCGGGCGGCCGAGCAGGGCCAGCGTCACAGCGGTGCCCGGCAGCCCGTCGTACAGGCCGCCCGGTACGGCCGGGTCGCGGCGGCGGGCCGTCGCGGCCAGCCAGTCGGTCCACGCGTCCGGGACGGGCGCCCCGACGCGGTGGAGGGCGTACAGGACCCCGGCGGCCCCGTGCGCCAGGTCGCAGCCGCCCGTGGCGAAGGAGTTCGGGTCGCCGGGGAAGAGCCGGTCGCGGCGCTCCGGCGTCGCGCCCGCGTGGATGCCCGCGATCAGCCGGGCCCGCAGTCCGGCCCAGTCGGGGGCGGGCCCGCCGAGGAGGGCGGCGATCTCGTTCTCCCGGTCGGCGGCGCGCTCGGCGGCCCGCAGCAGGGCGGGCCGGGCCGGGCCGGCGCCGGGTGCGAGGCCGTACCGCTCCCGCGCCCAGGACTCCAGGGACAGCGCCTTGGCCCGGTCGTGGGAGGCCATCTCGGTCAGCGGCATCAGCATGGTGAGCCAGGTCGCCCACAGGGCGTAGGCGTCGGCCTCCGCGCCGGGGGTGCCGGGAGGGGCCTGGAGACCGGGTGCGCCGGCCAACGGGACGCGCTCGTCGTCCAGTTCGGTGGCGTACTCGAAGTCGACCAGGGCGAGGCGCCCGTCGGGCCGCAGAATGATGTTGGAGGGGTGCAGGTCGCCGAAGCGCATCCCCCGGCCGTGGATCTCCCGCAAAGCTTCCGAGAGTTGATCGGTGACGCGGTCCACCCAGGCCACGTACGGCGCGAGTTCGTCCACCGTGCGCGCTCCGCGCACCAGGGCGAAGCGGGCGACGATCTCTTCGAGCAGCGTGGGCCCCTCCACGTACTCGGTCGTCAGGAAGCGGTGCTCCCACACGGTCCGAACCCCGTACACCTCGGGTACGCAGTCGAGCCCGGCGAGCGCCGTCAGGGCCCGGTGCTCGCGCTCCAGCCGGGTCACGGCGTCGTCGCCCACCGCGTCGAGCCCGCAGTGCGGGCGGGCCTCGCGCAGCACCACCCGGTGTCCGGTCTCCCGGTGGCGGGCGAGGTAGATGCCGCCCGCGTTGGAGAACTGGAGGGCCTCGGTGACCGTGTACGGGAAGGAGTCGTCGCGGGCGGCGGCGCGGGCGGCGAGGTGGGGGCGCAGCAGCGCGGGAACCCGCACCCACGCGGGCGTGCGGAACACCACCCCGCGCTCGTCGGGCACGAGTTCGCCGGAGGGGTGGCGCAGGGCTGGCACGCGCTCGCCGTCGGCGTCCCGGCACCAGCGGTCGACGAAGGAGCCGTACCGTACGTAGACGGGGGCGTCGCCGATGCGCAGATCGCTCAGGATGTACGGGCCCCGGCGTCCGGACAGGGCCTCGGTCAGCTCGCCGAGCAGGCGGCCCAGGACCGCCTCGTCCGGCGGGTAGAGGGTGAGGAACTTCCCCGCGCTGCCACGGGACATGTACTTCCCCGACATCAGCAGGAGCGCCTGCTCGCTGCGGAGGAACTTGAACGGGACCCGGTGCCGGAGGCAGATCTCCGCGGTGTCGCGGAGGGTGGGCGCCGCCTCGTCGGGGACGGTGGAGACGTGGATCTTCCAGCCCTGTTCGGCCGGTTCGCCGTCCTCGGGCAGCAGGGAGGTCCACAGCCCGCCGGCCACCCGCCGCCAGCCGGGGGGCGGTTCGGCCGTGTCGAGGGGGTAGCGGGTGTCCTGGTCGGGGAGGCGGGCCGGGGTGTCGTAGTAGCGGCGGTCGGCGAGGCAGTAGAGCTGGGTCTCCTGGATACCGGGCACGGCGTTCCTCCTCCGTCAGGATGCGACGCCGGGACCGGCGGCTTCGTGGGCGGTGCGGGCCTCATGAGCGGTGCGGGCCTCGTGGGGTGCGTGGGGGCTGTGGGCCTGGTGAGCCGGGGTTGTCCCGGCGCTCCCGGGACCTTCCGGGGCTGCGGGACCTTCCGGAGCCGCGGGCGGCGGGACGGCGCCCTTCCGGACGGACGGGGCGAGCGTCATGACCGCCGCCGAGACGGCCAGCACCGCCCCGACCACGCCGAAGGCGTCGCGCGGGCCGAGTGCGGTCAGCAGCGCGCCGCCGGCGAGCGGGCCGAACGGCTGGACGATCGAGGACAGGAAGGAGGCCGCGCTCTGCACGCGGCCCACCCGGTCGTCGGGGGTGACGATCAGCAGGGTGGACAGGAAGCCGATGCTGGCGACCGTCGACAGGCACATGCACACCGCGCACAGCAGACCCGCCACCAGCGGGCTGCTGAGCCAGGCCAGCGCCCCGGCCGTCACCACGCAGCTCCAGCAGGTGACGACCAGGAGGGACCGGATGTGGCGGTCCGGGGAGAGCCGGGGAGCGAGCAGCGCCCCGGCGAGCGCCCCGGCGGAGACGCAGGTGATGACGAAGCCGCCGCCGAGCCCCGAACGGCCACCCTCGGAGAAGACGGCGAGCGCCGTGAAGGTGAGGGCGCCGAAGGCGAAGTTCATGCCGAGGCCGAAGACCAGCAGAACCGTCCGCAGGTAGGGGAGCTGCCAGAGGAAGCCGAGCCCCGCGGTGAGTTCGGCGCGGCTGAGGACCGAGCCGGCCTTCTTGGCGGCGGACGAACGGGTACGGACGAGGGCGACGCAGACGGTCGACAGCAGCAGCCCGAGGAACTGGGCGGCGAACGGCAGCACGTCGTGGACGGTGAAGAGCGCGCCGCCGACCAGCGGGCCGACCAGCCGGACCGTGGCGGTACGCGCCTGGAGCCGGGCGGTCGCCGTGCCCATCTGGTCCGGCGGCACGACCGCGCGCAGCAGACCGAAGGCGGCGGGGGCGTAGACGCTGTTGAGGACGGCGCCGGCGGTGGCGACCAGCAGGACGAGGGCCATGGGGGCGTGGCCGTTCCACACGGCGGCGGTCAGGGCGGTGACCGCGAGCAGGCTCCCCACGTCGCACAGCCGCATCAGCCGTCGGCGTTCGACCCGGTCGGCCATGACCCCACCGGGCAGCATCGTGATGAGCACGGCGCAGACGGAGACGGTCCCCACGGTCCCGGCCTGCACGGCGGAGCCGGTCTCCTTGAGGATGAGCAGGGGCAGCGCGAGGGCGCCCATCTGGCTGCCCAGAACGGCGAACAGGCCGCTCATCCAGAGCAGCCGGAAGTCCCGGTTGGAGCGGAGAGACGTGGCCATCGGCAGGCTCCCGGAGGTGAGCGGGGTGGGCGGGCGGCGGGACGTGCGTTCTGTGCGGTGGCGGTCCGGCGGCGCGGAAGCGTGGCGGGCGGGCGCGAACCCGGTGGTGCGGAGGAGCGCGGAAACGCGGCGGGCCGGCGCCGGCCCGGTGGTCGGAAGAGCTCGTGGAAACGCGACGGGGCGGCGCGTGCCCCGAGGTGCGGCGGGGTGGCACGTGCCCAGCGGTGCGGCGGCAGCGCGGCGGGGCGGCTCCCGTCGGTCGCGGAGCCGCCCCGTACCGCCTGGCCGCCGGCCGGGCGCCGCGGAAGCGAGGTGTCGGCCTCGCCCGGCCGCGGCGCCCGGCCCGGTGGGATCAGCGCTGCGATTCGACGACGCTCAGCACGCTGATGCAGTTGCCGTCGGTCGTGTCGCCGCCCTGCACGGACGTCCCCTGGAGGTCCAGGACGGAGTGCGCCTCGACCTCGGGGGCCTCGGCGGTCTCGTCACCGGCCGGCTGGGTGTTCTCGGACATGCTGGTCTCCATCCACTCGTCACTGCGGGCAGAACTGCGGTGAATCAGGTGCGCCGGATCAGGTGCGGGGTCAGCTGCGCCGGATCGGGTGCGGGAGATCAGGTGCGGGAGATCAGTTCTCGACGACGCTCAGCACGCTGATGCAGTTGCCGGGGGGCGCGACGATGTCGCGGTCGCCGTGGACGGACGTCTCCTGGAGGTCCAGGACGGAGTGCGCCTCGACCTCGGGGGCCTCGGTGGTCTCGTCGCCGGCCGGCTGGGTGTTCTCGGACATGGTGGTCTCCATCCACTCGTCACTGCGGTATCCGGTGTTCCGGGGCGGGGCCCTCGGTGTCCGGTGCGGCGGGCGGTGCCTGCCGTTGCCGAGAAAGTTAGGGAGCCGGGCCTGGCGATCGCTTCGCCGCCGGTATGGCAGCGGTATCGGGCCAGCTCCCGGCGGTGGGAAACCGCCCGGCGCGGCCGGACAGGGCTCCGGGAACCCGCTCCGACCTGGCCCCATACCGCTGCCCAAGCGCCGTCGGACCGTCCTCGAACCGGCGCGGCCCAGCCTGGGTACGCGCCCGACGCGCCCCGGCCCCGAAGGAGGCGGCCCGCATGGAACTCGCCGAACTCGTCGCACGGCGGCCCTTCCCGGCCGGCGGCCTGCTGATCGGCCTCACCCGGCGCTGCCCGCTGAGCTGCGGGCACTGCTCGACCGGGTCCGGCCCGCTCACCCGCCAGGAGCCGGATCCCGGCCAACTGGAGCGTTTCGTCGCCTCGTTCACCGAGGAGAACCGGCCGGATGTGGTCATGCTCACGGGCGGGGAGCCGCTGCTCCTGCCCGCGCTGGCGGAGCGGCTGAGCACGCTGGCCCGTAGCGCCGGGTCCCGTACGGCGCTGCTCAGCGGGATGTTCTTCGCCCGGAGCGGCCGGCCTCGGGGCGGGGCCGCCACCCCTCGCGGCATCACGGCCGGGGGCGGTCCGCGCAGGCGGGACTCGGCGGGGATTCCGCCCGCGATCCTGCGTGCGATCCGCTCCGTCGACCACTTCTCCGCCTCCCTCGACGTGCACCACGAACGCGAGGTGTCCCGCGCCGACGTCTTCCGCGCCCTGCACCGTGTCCGGGAGGAGGGGGTGGCCGTGAGCCTCCACCTCACCGGGACGGGCGGCTCCGACCCGTATCTCGCCGGCCTCACCCGTGCCGTACGGGAGGAGTTCGGGGGTGAGGTGCCGTGTCTGGTCAACGAGGTGCGGCCGTTCGGCCGGGCCGCTTCCTGGGCGCGGGCGGCCCGCACCGGTCCTGACCCCGCCGAGGCGTCCCCGTGCTCGATGGCCGCCTGGCCGGTGGTCGCCTTCGACGGCCGGGTGCTGGCCTGCTGCAACCAGGACACCGTGGACCGCCGGCCCGTACCGGCCCATCTGGACCTCGGCCATATCGCGGAGGACACCTGGGGGACGGTGCGCCGCCGCGCTCTGGAGTCCCCGGTGCTGCGCATGCTCCGTACGGTCGGACCCGCTCATCTGGCCGCACGGTACGGGTCCGGCCCCCTGCCGGGCTCCTACTGCGACGGCTGCCGGGCGCTGGGCGGTGACGAGGCGGTGGCGGCCGGGGCCCGTGCGGTGGCGGGCGGGGCGGCCGGGGCGCTGCTGGACCTGACGGCGGCGATGCGCGGCTCGCGGGAGGGCGCGCAGGGCGTGGTCCGCCGCCACGGCTGTGCGGCGTACGCGCCGCTGGTCGTCTCGGGGCCGGCCGAGCTGCCGGGGACGGGACCGGAGGACGTCCGATGAGCGCGCCGGCCGCCGGCGGCACGCGGACCACGGGGGCGCAGGGTGCCCCCGCGGGGGCGTCCGCCCGTCTGCGCACCAAACTCCTGCTGCTGGAGCCGGAGTTCCGGGGTGCTACGGCCCATATGTGGCGCGCGGACGGTCTGGGGCCGCGCTACCGGTCCTACCTGTGCACGATGCACGCCGTCATCCGCGCCTCCGTCCCGCTGATGGAGCTGGCGTTCGACCGGGCGCGGGTCCGGGCCGCGTCCGGGGATCCGCTCGCGGGGCCGCTCGCCGCCTACCTGGAGGAGCACATCCGCGAGGAGGCGGGGCACGACGCCTGGCTGCTGGAGGACCTGCGGGCGGCGGGCGGCGCCCCGGACGACGCGCTCGGCCCGCTGCCCGCGCCGCTGGTCGCCTCGCTCGTCGGCTCCCAGTACTACTGGATCGAGCACCACCACCCGGTCGCGCTCCTCGGCTACATCGCCGTACTGGAGGGCTACGCGCCCGCCCCCGGTCTGACCGGCCGCATCGCCCGGCTCACCGGACTTCCCCCGGCCGCCCTGCGCACCGTGCGGGAGCACGCGGCGCTCGACACGGAGCACCTGGACGAGCTGTACGCGCTGCTGGACCGGCTGCCTCTGGGCCGGGACCGGGAGGCGGCCGTCGCCGTCAGTGCCCTGCACTCCCTCGACGCGCTCACCCGGCTGTTCGTCCGGCTCGGGCGCTCCGCGCCGACGCCGTCGCCGCGGGGAGCCGGATCTGTCTCACCGATGGGAGTCACACCATGACCGGACCACCCGAGAACGGCGAACGCGCGCCGCTGCCCGATGTGTTGTACGAGGCGGGGTTCCCGGTGGACCTGCTGACCGAGGAACAGCGCGAGGTGCTGAGCGAGCTGACGCCGGAGGAACTGGCACTGCTGCTCGACGTGAAGGGCAGGCTGGACGCCGTCGGGCCGGAGGTCCAGGCGCACGGCGAGATCGCCGGCGGCGCGCTGTTCTGACCGGGCCGGGGCAGCCGGTGACCGGCCACCGGCTCAGCGGTACGGGTCCGGCACGGGGCAACCCTCCGGGCTCGTACCGCCGCCGCCCGCCGCGACGCGGCCGCGCCTCCGTGAACCGCCCGCCACCCCTGACCGCACGGCCTCCGGGAGAGAAGGACCCGCCATGAACTGCCTCTCGTGCCAGCAGGATCTGCCGCCCACGGCACGGTTCTGCTCGTCCTGCGGGACCCCGTGCGCACCCGGCGGGGCCGAAGCGCCGGCCGCGCCCGCCGGGAGCCCGGCCGCCGGGCCGGCCCCCGCCGCTCCGCCGCCCGGCGACGAGCGCAAGCCGGTGACCGTGCTCTTCTGCGACCTCGTCGGCTCCACCGCCCTGTCCGGCGTGCTCGACCCGGAGACGCTGCGCTCCGTGACCCTGCGCTACTTCGAGGCGATGAGCGCGGAGATCGTGGCGCGCGGCGGCACCCCGGAGAAGTTCATCGGGGACGCGGTGATGGCCGTGTTCGGCGTCCCGGTGGTCCGGGACGACGATGCCCGGCGGGCGCTGGCGGCGGCGCTCGGGATGCGCAGGGCGCTGGCCCGGCTGAACGAGGAGCTGGGCGCCACCCTGGGGATCGAGCTGGCCACCCGGATCGGCGTCAACACCGGCCAGGTGGTCGCGGGTTCGGACCGGACCGCGCGGCAGGCCCTGGTCTCCGGCGAGACCGTCAACATCGCCGCCCGGCTGGAACAGAACGCGGGCCGGGGAGAGATCCTGATCGGCCCGGAGACGCTGCTCGCCGCCGGCCCGACGGTGAACGCCGAACCCACCGGGCCGCTGCGGCTGAAGGGCAAGCGGGACAGCGTGGAGGCGTACCGGCTGCTCGCCCTGGGCGCGGACGACCCCGAGCTGCTGCGCCGCTTCGACGTCCCCTTCATCGGGCGCACGGGCGAACGGCAGGCCCTGGACGCGGCGCTGGAGGCGGCCGTGCGCGGAGGCGCGGCCGCGTCGCTGCGGGTCACCGGGGAGGCGGGCATCGGCAAGACCCGGCTGGTACGGGAGTGGCTGGCGGAGCGGTCGGCGGCCGGCGCGCTGGCGTACGGGGCCGGGCGGTGCCGCAGTTACGGGGACCACGGCACCCTCGCTCCGCTGGCCGACGCGGTGCGTTCGCTGATGACCGCGACGGGCGCCGACCGCGTCCCTTCCGGTGCCGCCCCCGATGCCGCTCCGGCGGACGGTACGGCCGAAGCGCTGGCGGTGGACGACGCGATGGCCCTGCTGTCCGGGGGGCTGCTGCGCGACGGCACGCCGAACGCGCCCTTCGAGGACATGTGCGCCGCCCTGGCCACGGTCCTGGACCGGGCGGCCCGCCACCGCCCGGTCGTGCTGGTGCTGGACGACTGGCACGCGGCGGCTCCGCTGCTGGTCCGCACGGTGCGCCGGCTGACGGACGGCTCCGGGTGCGCGGGGGTGCTGGTGCTCTGTGCCGGACGGCCGGACGGCCCCGACGAGGACGACCGGGGCGGCGGCACCCCGGCCGGTGCGGGGCAGCTCCAGCTCACCGGTCTCTCGCACGAGGAGGCGGCCCGGCTCGCCGCCGCCCTCGCCGGCCCGGACGCCGGGCCGGACCCGGTGGAGGCCCCGCGCCGTACGCGGACCGGGCACCGGCCCCCGTACGACGAACCGCTCCTGGCGCGGGCCGGGGGCAACCCCCTCTACCTGGAGCAGCTGTTGGTCGGCGACCGTGCGGACCGGGCGGGAGGGTCGGGGCACGAGGATCTGCCGCCCACGCTCCAGGCCCTCCTGGGCGCGCGCATCGGGGCGCTGGCCCGGACCGAACGCGAGGTGGTGGACCTGGCGGCGGTGATCGGCCGGGAGTTCACCGCGCGGGAACTGGTCCGGCTGGAGCAGTCCGTACGGACCGGGGAGAGCCACCCGGCCGGCACGGGCGACGCGACGGGAAGCGCCGGGACGGCTCCCGGCCGCCAGCGGCGCGTCGACGCGGCGCTGGAGGTGCTCGGCAGCCGCCGGCTGGTCGAGTCGGGCCCTACGGGAGACGGAGCGGAGGCCGCGTACCGGTTCAGCAGCGGCCTGGTGCACGAGGTCGCCTACGCCTCGCTCTCCAAGCGGTCCAAGGCCGAACGCCACGCGTGGGCGGCCGAGTTGCCGAGCGTGCTGCGCAGCGGCGACGGCGCGGTCGGCGGCCATCTGGAGCGCGCCTACCGCTACCGCGCCGAGCTGGGTCTGCTGGACGACCGGGCGCGTCGGCTGCGCGACCGGGCCGCCGCCGCGCTGGGCCGGGCCGGGGCCCAGGCCGCCGCCCGGTCCGACCTGCACTGGGCACACGGCCTGTTGGAGCGGGCGGTGGACCTGTGCCCCGCGGACCCGGCGGCGACGCGGCGGCTCGGCGAGGTACGGGTGGCGCTCGGCCGGGCCGCCGAGGGAGCCGAACTGCTGCGTACCGTACGGGACTCGGCGGCCGACGAGGTGGAGGCCGCGCATGCCCGGCTGGCGCTCGCGGTGCTGGACCCGGGCGGCCCCGGTCCGGGCCCCGCCGCGGTGGCCCGTACCGTGCTCCCGGTGTTCGAGGCGGCCGGCGACTCGGTGGGGCGGGCACGGGCCCACCTGCGGCTCGCCCAGCAGTTCCAGCGGTCCGGACGGCACGAGGAGGCGGAGCGGGACCAGGCGCGGGCCCTGGAGCACGCGGTACTGGCCGGTGCGGAACCGGAGCGGGCCGGGGCGCTCGGCGCGATCGGCATCTCCCTGTGGCGCGGGCCGGTCCCGGTGCCGACCGCGGTGATCCGCTGCCGGACGCTGCTGGCGGCGCACGGCGCGGGCCGGCCCACGGTCCGGGTCACGCTCAACTGCCCGCTGGCGGTGCTGTACGCGCTCCAGGGGCGGGCCGACGACGCGCACGGCTGCCTGGCCGAGGCGGAACGACTCGCCGGGAAGCTGGGGTTCGCGGAGGCGGAGGTCTTCCTCCCGGTGTTCCGGGCGACGGTGGAGGCGCTGCGCGGCGACCACGCCACCGCCCTGGACCTGCTCGACCGGGCGGACGCGGCGGCCCGGCGCACCGGGGCCGCCGGGATGCGGACGGCGGTGGCCCTGGACGCGGCCCGGCTGGAGCTCGACGAGGGCCGGCAGGAGAGGGCCGCGGCCCGGCTGGCGGAGGTCGGGGACACGTCGGGGCTGAGCCGGGCCGACGCGGTGGACCTGGCGGGCCTGCGGGCCCGGCTGACCGTGCGGGAGCAGCCCGACCGGGCGGTCCGCCACGCGGACCAGGCCGTACGGGCCTCGCTGCTCACCGATTCCCCGCTGGTGCAGGCGGCGGCCGAGCTGGACCGGGCGCACACGCTCGCCGCCCTGGGCCGGCTGCCGGAGGCCGAGGCGTCCGCGCGGGCGGCCGAGGCGCACTACACCGGCAAGGGGCATCTGCCGGGGGCGCGCCGGGCCGCCGGGTTCCTCGCGCACCGGGCCGGGCCGATGGCCACGACGAGGAGAGGAGCCGACCGATGACGACCACGGAACCGGAACGGGACCGGACAGGACCGGTCCGGACGCGGACGAGCCCGGACGGGGGCCGTACCCCGCCGGACGCGACCCGTACGCCTCCGGACGCGGCCCGTACAGCGTCCGGAGGGACCCGTACGGGCCCGGCCGGGGCCCGTACCGCTCCGGGGCAGGGCCTGACCTGGAGCCTGCGCGGGCGCGGACCGGACGACGTACCGGTGCTGGCGGACGCCGGGCCACCGCTCGGCCGTCCCGCCGGGCCCGCCACCGGGCGCGGCGTCCGCGTCTGCGTGGTGGACTCGGGCGTGGAGCGGGACCATCCGCTGGTCGGCCCCCTGGCCGGGTCGTGGGTGGTCGTCAAGGACGGGGAGAGCGGCGCGATCACCGTCGAGCCGACCACCACCGGGGACACCTGCGGACACGGCACCGCCTGCGCGGGCATCGTCCGGCGGACCGCCCCGGAGTGCGAGATCCACAGTGTGCGGGTGCTCGGCGAGCGGTTCTCCGGCACCGGCGACATCCTGATGGCCGGGCTGCGGTGGGCGGTGGAACAGCGCTTCGACATCGTCAACCTCAGCCTGTCGACGACCCGCACCCGCTTCGCCCAGGAGCTGCACAACCTGGCCGACAGCGCCTACTTCGCCCGTACGGTGATCGTCGCCTCCGCCCACAACACCCCGGTGGAGAGCTTCCCGTGGCGGTTCGCCTCGGTGATCTCGGTGGGCAGCCACCAGGAGGACGACCCCGAACTGCACCTGTACAACCCGGACCCCCCGGTGGAGTTCTTCGGGCCGGGCCAGAACGTGACCGTGCCCTGGCTCGGCGGCCGGACCATCCGCACCACGGGGAACAGCTTCGCCACGCCGTACGTCGCCGGGCTGTGCGCCCGCGTCCTGTCCGCGCATCCGCGGATGACGGCCTTCCAGCTCAAGAACGCCCTCTATCTGTCCGCGGCCAATGTGCGCCACGCGCCGCGTCCTACCACTGCGGCAGGAGATATCCGTGATGACTCCGAGAACTGATTCCGCCCCCTCCTCCCTCTCCCCCACCGCCGCCCCGGTCGCGGACGCCCCGCGCAACGAGCTGCTCCAGTCGGTCGTCGATGTGGCCCGCGCCATCTTCGGGGCCGAGGCCAGCTCGGTGTTCCTGCTCGACGAGGAGGCGGACGAACTGGTCTTCCAGGCCGTCTCCGGGCAGGGCGAGGAATTCCTCGTCGGCCGCCGGTTCCCGGCGGGACGCGGGATCGCCGGCTGGGTGGCCACCTCCGGTGAGCCGATGGTGGTGGACGACCTGAGCGACGATCCGTCCTTCGACCGGTCGTTGGCGGAGTCGACCGCGTACGTCCCGAACTCCCTGATGGCGGCCCCGCTCATCAGCGACGCCCGCGTCCTGGGCGTCCTGGAGGTGCTGGACCCCTCCCCGCAGGCCCGGTCGGGGGTGCGGGAGCTGGACCTGCTCGCGATGTTCGCCCGGCAGGCCGCCGCCGCGCTCCGGGTGATCACCCCGGAGCGGGCGCGGGAGGCCGAGGAGCGTGCGGTGTTCGGCGGACCCGCGCTGGAGGGAGCGCGGCGCGAGGACGCGCTACGGCTGCTGGGTAGCCTGGAGCGACTGCTGCGAGGGGTCGGCTGAGGCGGCCGCCGCACGGCTCCCGTACGGGCGGCCCCGCGCTCCGCGTACGGGAGTAGCCACCGCCCCGGCGGGCAGGAGCGGGGCGTCGGCACAAGGGAAGGACACGCACGATGAAGCTCGCTTTCTCCACGCTCGGGGTGCCGGGGACGCCGGTCTCCGAGGTCGCCCGGCTCGCCGCCGGGAACGGCTACCAGGGAGTGGAGTTGCGCGTCCACCCCGAGGAGCCCGTCCACCCGGGGCTCTCCTCGCTGGAGCGGGCCGACGTGGTGGAGGTGTTCAAGGCCGCCGGGGTGGAGATCGTGGCCCTCGCCGGGTACGTCCAGGTGGCCACCGAGGGGGACGACGAGCCGGTCCTCGCGGAGCTGTCCGCCCTGCTGAAGCTGGCGCGGGACCTGGGCGCCTCCTCCGTCCGGGTGTTCCCCGGCGGCGGCGACCAGGAGCGGGAGGAGGCCGACGCGGCGGCCGCCCGGCGGCTCGGCGCTCTCGCCCCGGCCGCCGCCGACCTGGGCGTGAGCATCCTGCTGGAGACCCATGACACGCACCGCGCGGGCCTGGACGTCGCCCGGATCGTCGGCACGGTCGGGCACCCCCGGATCGGCGCGATCTGGGACGTGCTGCACACCTGGCTCGCCGGGGAGGAGCCGGCCGCCAGCCACGCGGTGCTCGCCCCGCACCTGGGATACGTCCAGGTGAAGGACGTGGCGTCGGCCGACGACCTCACTCCGCTGCCCCTGGGCTCGGGGGTGCTGCCGCTGGCGGAGTGCCTGGACGGACCGGGCCCGGAGACCTGGGTGTGCTGGGAGTACGAGAAGCGCTGGTACCCGGCGGCGGCGGAGCTGCCGGGGCTGCTGGGCGCGGGCCGGGAGCACCTGCTGCGGATCGGAGCGCCGAAGCAGTAGCGGCCGCCGGGGGAAGGGGCGCGACGGTGACGGGTTCCGGGGCGGAGGGGCACGGACGCAGGGGGGAGCGGAAGAGGTACGGGGGTACGGGCCGGCGGGGTGCCGCACGGGGTTCCGGCCCCGGCCACTCTTTCGGCCGCGTGGCGCTTCGGCATCGGCCCGCCCTCTTGACCGGAAGTTACCTTCCGGATAAGCGTACTTCCTTGAAAGTTTCTTTCACCCCGGGAAGGAGCTCACGTGCCCCACCGCACCTCAAGACGCACCCTCCTCACCGCCACCGCCGCCATCACGGCCGCCGCGGCCACCGGCGGCCTCGCCGCCACCTCCGCCCTCGCCTCCGCGCACAGCGCGAACGCCTCCACCGACAGCCGGCTGCGGCGGATCATCGCCGGAATGAGCCTGGAGGAGAAGGTCGGCCAACTGTTCGTGATGCGGGTCTACGGGCACTCCGCCACCGAGCCCGACCAGGCCGACATCGACGCGAACCTCAAAGAGATCGGGGTCCGCACGGCCGCCGAGCTGATCTCCACGTACCACGTCGGCGGCATCATCTACTTCACGTGGGCGCACAACACCCGCGACCCGCACCAGATCGCCGAGCTCTCCAACGGCCTCCAGCGCGCCGCGCTCGCGGGCCGCTCCCGCATCCCGCTGCTCGTCTCCACCGACCAGGAGCACGGCATCGTCTGCCGGGTCGGCGAACCCGCCACGCTGCTGCCGGGAGCGATGGCCCTCGGCGCGGGCGGCTCGCGCTCCGACACCCGCCGGGCCGCCTGGATCGCGGGCGCGGAACTGGCCGCTCTCGGCATCAACCAGAACTACGCGCCGGACGCCGACGTCAACGTCAACCCGGCCAACCCGGTCATCGGCGTACGGTCCTTCGGTTCCGATCCCGACGCGGTGGCCGATCTGGTCGCGGCGCAGGTGAAGGGCTACCAGGGCGCGGGCGTCGCGGCGACCGCCAAGCACTTCCCCGGTCACGGCGACACCAACACCGACAGCCACACCGGGCTGCCCGTCATCAACCACACCCGCGCCCAGTGGGAGGAGCTGGACGCACCGCCGTTCCGCGCCGCGATCCGGGCCCGGATCGACTCGATCATGACCGCGCACATCGTGGTGCCCGCCCTCGACCCGTCCGGGGACCCGGCCACGCTCTCCCGGCCGATCCTCACCGGCATCCTCCGCGAGGAGCTGGGCTACGACGGGGTGGTGGTCACCGACTCGCTCGGCATGGAGGGGGTGCGCACGAAGTACGGGGACGACCGGGTGCCGGTCCTCGCGCTGCTCGCGGGCGTGGACCAGCTGCTCAACCCGCCGAAGCTCTCCGTCGCCTGGAACGCGGTGCTGGAGGCGGTCCGGAGCGGCGAGATCAGCGAGGCCCGGATCGATGAATCGATCCTGCGCATCCTGCGGCTCAAGAGCGGACTGGGGCTGTTCCGGGACCCGTTCGTCACCGGGCGGGGCGTCGACCGCACGGTCGGCAGCCGCGCCCACCGGGCCGCCGCCGACCGGATCGCCGAGCGTACGACGACCCTGCTCGCCGATCCGGGCACCCTGCTGCCGCTCTCCCGCCGTACCCACCGCGACCTGCTGGTGGTGGGGGCCGATCCGGCATCCCCCTCCGGGACGACGGGCCCGCCGACCAGCACCCTGGCCGCCGCCCTCGGTGAACTGGGCTTCACCGCACGGGCGTTGTCCACCGGTACGGCACCGAACCAGGCGAAGATCGACGAGGCGGTGGCCGCCGCACGGGGCCGGGACGCGGTGATCGTGGCCACGTACAACGTCACGGCGGCGAGTGCGCAGCGCCGGCTGGTGACCGCGCTCGTGGCGACCGGCGTCCCGGTGGTCGCGGTCGCGGTCCGCAACCCGTACGACGTCGCGCACCTCGACGGCAGCGGAGCCGCGGCGAGCCTCGCCACGTACTCCTGGACGGACGTCGAACTGCGGGCCGCCGCACGGGTGATCGCGGGCAGTGCCGAGCCGGGGGGCACCCTCCCGGTTCCGGTGCAGCGCGCGGACGACCCGGCGCAGGTGTTGTATCCGGTGGGCCACGGTCTGTCGTACTAGCCCTACGGCGACCGGACGGTCCCCGCGTCCGACCAGTTGCGCAAAGCACCCCGTGTACCTGGCGTGGCCCCGCTCCCGCGGGCCACGCCGGGTGTACGTCTGGAGGGACGTATCGGGGGTCACTTCATGGACGATCACGTTTCCGCGGGGCCCCGGCGTCCGTCGCCGCCGCCCCTCCCGCAGGCCCTCGCGCCGGAGCGCCCGCCGGCTCCGCCGCCGGTCCGCCGTCCGGTCCTCCCGCGCACCCTCCTCCGGCCGGCCCTGATGGTGGCCGTGCTGCTGCTGACGGCCTGTCAGGGATCGGGCGGCACGGCCGCCGACGGGCGGGGGCGGCCCTCTCCCGGACCGCCGGGCCCCTCCCCGTACGGGGTGGTGTTCCTCGGGCCGGGCGACTGCAGCTCGCGCGGCCCGGAGATCCGGGAGGTGTTCTGCCGCAGTGAGAAGGCGGTGGCCAAGGTGCTCGCCCGGCATCTCGGCACCCCGGCGTCGGGGCACCCCTGCCCGGACGCCACCGACTTCGTGCTGCATGTGTCCGAGACGGGGACCGGGGCACGTTCCCGGCTCACCACCGGTTACGCCTGCATGCGCAATCTGGAGCCGCCCCATCCGGGTGATCCGGGGCAGGGCGGCGGCCCGCTCACCGTGGTCGGGGACTGCGTCACGGCCTCCGGCGGGGGCGAGGTCACGGAGACGGCCTGCGCGGACACGGGTGGGCGCGCCCCGCGCTACCGGGTGGAGTCGGCGGTCGGGCGGCGGGCCCAGTGTGCGGACGACACCGACCTGTACGTCTCCCTGCGGGGGCCGAAGCCGGTGGGGTGCGCCCGCCGGGCCGCCGGATGGTGACGGCGACCGGCGGGCACGGCCCACGCGGTGCGGCGTGCGGACGGCCCCGGCGGGCGACCCTGCGGGGGCCGTCCGCCGGGGCCGCCCACGGACGCGCACGGATGCCGCGGACGCCCTGCGGAAGCGCGGACGCCACGGAATCCGCGGAAGCGCCGGACGCTACGGGCGCAGGGTGGCCTCGTCGCGCTCGACCTCGCCGTTGCGCAGGTCCAGCCTGCTGTCGAACTTCGCCAGCGGCTTCGCCTTCGCCGGGTCCGCCTCGACGGCCGCCGGGGCGACGCCCGCCCAGCGCAGGATCGCGGCGGTGGCCCGCGCCTTCTGCGCCTCGGGGAGACCGGAGACCTTCGCGCCGTGGTTGCCGCCGGGGACGGTGTAGACCGCGCTGTCCCGCGCGCCGTGGCCGAGGCGGAACGGCTCCGCGCTCCACGGGTCGTTCTCGCCGTTGACGTACATCATCTGCCGGGCGTTGCGCTTGACCCAGCGGTCGATGTCCCGCATCGCGCCCCGGTCGAACGTCATCGGGATGGAGCGGGGCACGAAGTTGCGCGGCGGCTGGTAGCCGTACCGGCTGAGCTCGGCGAGCCAGGGCTGCTTGATGTCCGGCGACCCGAGCTGCGTACCGGCCTGGTAGTAGTACGGGGTGTACCGCTCCAGGCCCTGGTCGATGTAGGCGGAGAAGCCGGAGATGGCGTCGACGGAGTTCCAGATGTCGTCGTCCGTGGCCTTCTTCGCGTCGGCCGGGATGTCCACGCAGTCGGCGAGCAGGCTGTACTGCCAGAACGCCCACCCGTAGTCCAGGACCGTGGCCTCGTAGGCACGGTCGAGGGAGCCGACGGTGTTGAACGTCCAGCCCTGATCGGCGGCCAGCTCCTTGTACTTCTTCTGGAGCGGGGCCCGGCGGATCAGCGCCTCGCGCTGCACCCCGGCCAGCTTGTCGCGGCACTCCGCGGTGCCGACGTTGCGGAAGAACCGGTCGTACGCCGAGTCCTCGTTGTCCACGACGTCGTTGGGCGCGACGTAGGCGACGACGCCGTCCATGTCCTTCGGGTAGAAGCGCTCGAAGTACGTGGCGGTCATGCCGCCCTTGGACCCGCCGGTGGCCAGCCACTTCTTGTCGTAGATCTTCTTGAGCGCCGTGAACACCCGGTGCTGGTCGCTGGCGGCCTGCCAGATGTCCAGCTTGGACCAGTCGGCCGGGGCCGGGCGGGACGGGGTGAAGTAGCGGTACTCCAGGGAGACCTGATTGCCGTCGACGATCTGCGTCGGCTCGCTGCGGCTGGGGTTGGTGGAGACGTTGTAGCCGCTGGTGAAGAAGACCGTCGGGCGGCTCACGTCCTTGTGCAGCAGGGTCAGACGCTGCTGGAACGTGCCCTTGGACGGCCGCTTGTGGTCCACCGGCTGGGTGTAGTTGAGGACGAAGTAGCGGTATCCCGCGTACGGCTTCTCCTCGATCAGGCTCATCCCCGGGATCGCCAGGATGCGGTCCTTGATGTCCTCGTTGCTCGCTTCGCTGCCTCCGGCAGCCCCGCTGCTCCGCTTCGCGGCCGGTTCCGCGGCGGTGGCCGCACCGGCCGAGGCCCCCGCGGCTCCGACCGTGCCTATGAGCACGGCGAGCGAGAGAACCCCTGTGAGCGCCTTGCGCATGCACCCTCCCCTTGATTCACAACAGACGCCGTGAACTTATCGGGGCAGCACACGCCACGCCAGACCCGGTTGCCCGTGTCAGTGCGGAAGGCGGGCGGGACGGGGGTGTCATGGGGCCCGCCGACGCGGCGGACCGGGCGGGTTCAGCAGAGGATCCATCCGGTGGAGGCGGACTTCTTGCCGATCGCACCGGACGCCCGGACGCAGCGGTTGAGCGCGCTGACCGTGACGGGCCCGGCCATCTTCGTGTACGCGCCCTTGTCGGTGACGGCGTGTCCGCCGCGCGCCTGGAGGGTGACACTCATCGTCCGCCGCTTGCCGGGCTTCTTGGCGACGGTCACGGCGCACGCCAGGCCGCGGCTCTTGTAGACGCGCAGCTCTCCGGTGGAGAACGCGACGGTTTTCGCGGGGCGGCCGGAACAGCCGCCGGCGGCGTGCGCGGTGCCGGGGACGGCGAGGAGAGGGACGAGCCCGGTGAGGAGGGGGAGGACGAGAAGCCGGACCAGCAGCCGCCGCTCGCGGAGGGCGGCCGCCGACCGCCCGGCGGCCGTTCCCGATCGGCCCGGTCCGGGGGCCGCTCTCGATCCGGCGGGCGCTCCTGACCCCTCCGGTCCCGCCGGCCCCGCAGCCTTATCGAACACCTTTGCCCCCACCTGACATCTGTACGCACCCCTGCGTCTCAGGCTACGACGCAGCAGACCGGTGAGAGGTTGCACGGCCGGGCCCGGCCGCCGTCAGACGACAGCGGCCGGCTCGTCCTCCCCTATGAAGGTGCGCCACAGCCGGGCGTACCGCCCGCCGCGGGCCAGCAGCTCCTCGTGGGTGCCGTCCTCGGCCACGCGCCCCTGGTCCATGACCACGACGCGGTCGGCACGGGCGGCGGTGGTCAGCCGGTGGGCGACGACCAGCGTGGTGCGGCGGCCCGCGAGCCGGTCGGTGGCCTGGTTGACCAGGGCCTCGGTGGCGAGGTCCAGGGCGGCGGTGGCCTCGTCCAGGAGCAGGATGTCCGGATCGACGAGTTCGGCGCGGGCCAGCGCGATGAGCTGGCGCTGCCCGGCGGAGAGGTTCCGGCCGCGCTCGGCCACCTCGTGGAGGTAGCCGCCCTCCAGCGTGGCGATCATCTCGTGCGCGCCGACCGCGCGGGCCGCGGCCTCGACCTCGGCGTCGGTGGCGTCGGGCCGCCCGTAGGCGATGGCGTCGCGGACCGTGCCGGCGAAGAGGTACGCCTCCTGCGGGACGACCCCGAGGCGGTGCCGGTAGGCGGTCGTGTCGAGGGTGCGCAGATCGGCCCCGTCGGCGGTGACCCGGCCGCTGGTGGGGTCGTAGTACCGGGCGACCAGCTTGACCAGGGTCGATTTCCCGGCGCCCGTCTCCCCCACGAACGCCACCGTCTGGCCGGCCGGGATGCGCAGGTCCACGCCGGTCAGGGCCTCCTCGTCGGAGCCGTACGCGAAGGAGACGTCCTCGAACGCGATCTCGCCGCGCAGCGAGGGCACGGCGCGCGGCTCGTCCGGGTCGGCCGTCGAGGTGGGCTCGCGCAGCAGTTCCTGGATGCGGCCGAGGGAGACGGTCGCCTGCTGGTAGCCGTCGAAGACCTGGGAGAGCTGCTGGACGGGGGCGAAGAACAGGTCGATGTAGAGGAGATAGGCGACCAGGGCCCCGGTGGTCAGCGTGCCGTTGTCGATCCGGCCGGCGCCGACGATCATGACGGCCGCCGCGGCGACGGAGGCCAGGAGCTGGACGAAGGGGAAGTAGACGGAGATCAGCCACTGGCCGCGTACCCGCGCCTGGCGGTAGCTGTCGCTGTGCTCGGTGAAGCGGGCGGCCCCGTCCTGCTCGCGGCCGAACGCCTGGACGATACGGAGACCGGCGACGGACTCCTGGAGGTCGGCGTTGACGGCGCTGATGCGGGTCCGGGCCAGTTCGTACGCCTTGACGCTGCTGCGCCGGAAGAAGACGGTGCCGACGATCAGCACGGGCAGGGTGGCGAAGACGACCAGGGCGAGCTGCACGTCCAGGACGAGCAGGGCGACCATGATCCCGAAGAAGGTGACCACGGAGACGAACGCGGTCACGAGACCGGTCTGGAGGAACGTGGAGAGCGCGTCCACGTCCGTCGTCATCCGGGTCATGATCCGGCCGGTCAGCTCGCGCTCGTAGTAGTCGAGACCGAGCCGCTGGAGCTGGGCGAAGATCTTGAGCCGGAGCGAGTAGAGCATGCGCTCGCCGGTCCGGCCGGTCATCCGGATCTCGCCGGTCTGGGCCGCCCACTGGACGAGGACGACGACGAGCGCGATCGCGGAGGCCGCCCACACCGCGCCGAGCGAGAGCTGGGTGACGCCCTCGTCGATGCCGTGCCGGATCAGGACCGGCAGCAGCAGGCCCATGCCCGCGTCCACCGCGACCAGCCCGAAGCTGACGAGCAGGGCCGCCCCGAAACCGTGCGTCAGCCGGCGCAGCCCGTACGACTTCTCCGGGCGCACGGCGGCGGCCTCGTCCACCTCGGGGGTGTCGGTGGCCGGGGGCAGCGCCTCGACCTGGGCGAGGAGCTCGGGCGTCGCGGGCATGCCGGCGACGGTGGTGTCCCGCTCCTCCTCCTTGCGGATCCACAGCTCGGGAGTGATGCCGCGCTCCGCGTCGAACTCCGCGTCCAGCTCCTCCTGGAGGGCCCGGTCGTCCTCGGGGGCCGTCGCGGCGGTGCGCGGCGGCCGGTGGCCGGGCGAGGCGCCGCCCAGCTCGTCGGGGTCGGTGAGCAGCCGGCGGTAGAGGGGCGAGGTGCGCTCCAGCTCCTCATGGGTGCCGAGCGCGGCGAGCTTCCCGCCGTCCAGCACGGCGATGCGGTCCGCGAGCTGGAGGGTGGAGCGGCGGTGGGCGATGAGGAGGGTGGTGCGCCCCGCCATCACGTGCTTGAGGGCTTCGTGGATCTCGTGCTCGACGCGGGCGTCGACGGCGGAGGTCGCGTCGTCGAGGAGGAGGAGCCGGGGGTCGGTGAGGATGGCGCGGGCGAGGGCGACGCGCTGGCGCTGGCCGCCGGAGAGGGTGAGCCCGTGCTCGCCGACGGTGGTGTCGTACCCGTCGGGAAGGTCGGAGATGAACCCGTGGGCCTGGGCGGCGCGGGCGGCCTGCTCGATCTGTTCCGGGGTGGCGTCGGGGACGCCGTAGGCGATGTTGGCGCGGACGGTGTCGGAGAACAGGAAGCTGTCCTCGGGGACGAGGCCGATCGCGGAGCGCAGGGACGCCTGGGTCAGCTCGCGGACGTCGTGGCCGCCGATGAGGACGGCCCCGTGGGACACGTCGTAGAAGCGGGGCACCAGGAGGGAGAGCGTGGACTTGCCGCTGCCGGACGTGCCGACGACGGCGACGGTCTCGCCGGGTTCGACGGTGAGCGAGAACCCGTCGAGGACGGGGCGCTCGTCGGCGTAGCCGAAGCGGACGTCGTCGAACTCGATGCCGGCGGGGGCGTCGGCGGGCAGTTCCTTCGTGCCGTCCCGCAGGGAGGGTTCGGTGTCGATCAGCTCCAGGACGCGTTCCACGCCGGCGCGGGCCTGCTGGCCGACGGTGAGGACCATGGCGAGCATCCGGACCGGGCCGACGAGCTGGGCGAGGTAGGTGGAGAAGGCGACGAACGTGCCGAGGGTGATCTCGCCGCGGGTGGCCAGCCAGCCGCCGAGGGCGAGCATGGCGACCTGGCCGAGCGCGGGCACGGCCTGGAGGGCGGGCGTGTAGCGGGAGTTCAGCCGGATGGTGCGCAGCCGCCCGGCGAAGAGGTGGCGTCCGACCTCGCGGAGCTTGCCGGTCTCCTGGTCCTCCTGGCCGAAGCCCTTGACGACCCGGACCCCGGAGACGGCCCCGTCGACGACTCCGGCGACGGCGGCGGCCTGGCTCTGGGCGTACCAGGTGGCGGGGAAGAGGCGGGTACGGGAGCGGCGGGCGATGTACCAGAGCGCGGGGGCGACGGCGAGGGCGACGAGGGTGAGCGGGAGGGAGAGCCACGCCATGATCACCAGGGAGATGAGGAAGAGCAGCACGTTCCCGATGGTCATCGGGAGCATGAACAGCAGCCCCTGGATCAGCTGGAGGTCACTGGTGGCCCGGCCGACGACCTGCCCCGTGGACAGCTCGTCCTGGCGCTTCCCGTCGAGCCGGGTGATCGTCGCGTACATGTCCGTACGCAGATCGTGCTGGACGTCCAGGGCGAGCCGGCCGCCGTAGTACCGGCGGATGTAGGTGGCGGCGTAGACGAGGACGGCCGCGCCGACGAACAGTCCGGTCCAGAGCGCGAGGGAGCGGGTGTGGGCGGTGACCACGTCGTCGATGATCACCTTGGTGATCAGCGGGACGAGGGCCATCACGGCCATGCCGGCGAGCGACGATCCGAGGGCGAGCACGACGTTGCGCCGGTAGCGCCACGCGTACCCGGCCAGCCGCCGGCCCCAGCCCTGTTGATCTGCGCCCGTCACGCGTCGCCTCCTGTTCGCCCTGCTCCGCGGCCTGTCCGCCGGTCCGGCAGGCCGGGTGGTCCCACCAGCCCTGCCGGAAGGCACCAACGTCCCCCGGCCGTCATTTCATCCCGCCGTAACGAACGGGGCGGCGAACGGAGCCGTCGACCGGTGGTCGGCGCGGGGCGCACGGGACCGGGGCCCCGGTCCCGGTTCGCGTGCCCGGCGGGGTGGGTAGTGATGCGCGACGGCACCGGTGCCTCCTCGTCGGAGGGCACCCGAAGGGGGCAGGAACCATGGCGAACGACCGGCTCACCGAGGCTTACCGCTGCGGACAGCTCTTCGCGGCGCTCGCCGCGCTGGAGCGCCTCAGCGAGGGCGCGCACCACTCCCTGGGGAGGCCGGGGACGAGGCGGCAGCTGTCCACCGAACCGCGCAAGCACCTCACCGTGCACCTGTGGCAGGCCGGCCGGTACCTGCTCGGAGCCACCAACCGGGGCGAGGGGCGGGCCGCCGGGGTGATCTTCCGGCAGCTGCCGGACCTGCTGCCGCTCGGCCGGGAACTGCCGGGGGAGATCCGGGACGCGTCGGAACGGGCCCGGTTCCAGGAGGGCGTCACCGCGCAGGAGGCCGCGATCGGGAAGGCGCTCGCGGACGGGTGAGCGGGCGGGCCCGGGGCGCCCGGGGCCCGCCCGTCCCGCCTACAGGTGCGTCGGCTCGAACATCCGCAGCAGGGCCGGCAGCACGACGACGGACGGCCCCGGCGCGGCCAGTGCCTCGCGGAGGTCGGTGGCGAGGGACTCGGGGGTGCTCCGGACGGCCGGGACGCCGAAGGACGCGGCGAGCGCGACGAAGTCCGGGCGGGACAGCTCGGTGCCGGTGGTCTCGCCGAAGGCGTCCGTCATGTACTCGCGCAGGATGCCGTAGCCGCCGTCGTCCACGATCAGCCAGGTCAGCGGCAGATCGTACTGCCGGGCGGTGGCCAGCTCGGCGAGGGAGTACATCGCCCCGCCGTCGCCGGAGACCGCGAGCACGGGCTGCGTCGGGTCGGCGACCGCGGCCCCGACCGCCGCCGGGAAGGCGTAGCCGAGGCCGCCCGCGCCCTGGGCGGAGTGCATGGTGTTGGGGCGGCGGGCGTCGAACGCGGACCAGGCCCAGTACGCGAGGATCGTCATGTCCCAGAAGCTGGGCGCGGCCTCGGGCAGCGCCTCGCGGACGGCGGCGAGGACCTGCTGCTCCAGGGCGAGCCCCTGGGCGTCGATCCGGCCCCGTACCTTCTCCAGGACCGTACGCACGCGCTCGGGGGCCTCCGGGTCCTCGCGGCGCTCGACGGCGTCCAGGAGGTCGGCCAGCGCCTCGCGGGCGTCGGAGTGGATGCCGAGCGCGGGGTGGTTGGACTCCAGTTTCCCGGCGTCCGCCTCGATCTGGATCACCCGGCCGCGCGGGCGGAAGGTGTGGTAGTTCGAGGAGAGCTCACCGAGGCCCGAGCCGACGACGAGCAGGACGTCCGCGTCCTCCAGGAACGCGGTGGTGTGCCGGTCCTCCAGCCAGGAGCGCAGCGACAGCGGGTGCTCCCAGGGGAAGGCGCCCTTGCCGCCGAAGGTGGTGACGACGGGGGCGTCGAGCTTCTCGGCCAGGGCGCGCAGCTTGCCGGAGGCGTCGGAGCGGACGACCCCGCCGCCGGCGACGATCACCGGGCGTTCGGCGTGGGACAGCAGGTGCGCGGCGGCGATCGTCAGCTCGGGGCGCGGGTGGAGCTCGCGCGGGGTGGCGTCCATGGCGCTGACGACCGGCAGGACCGTCTCGGCCAGCAGCACGTCCTGCGGGATCTCCACCCAGACCGGCCCGTGCGGGGCGGTCAGGGCCGACTCCCAGGCGGCGGCGATCGCGGACGGGATCTGCGACGCGGTCCGCACGGTGTGGACGGACTTCACGATGTCGCGGACGGACGCCTGCTGGTCGCGCAGTTCGTGGAGGTAGCCGTGCCGCCCGCCGCCGAGCCCGGCGACGGGGATCTGGCTCGTGATCGCCAGGACGGGGGCGGAGGCGGCGGCCGCCTCCTGGAGCGCGGCGAGCGAGGTGAGCGCACCGGGCCCGGTGGAGAGCAGGAGCGGCGCCACCTCGCCGGTGATCCGGCCGTACGCGTCGGCGGCGAAGCCCGCGTTGTTCTCGACGCGGAGCCCGACGTAGCGGAGGGAGGAGCGGCGCACCGCGTCGAAGACGCCCAGCGCGTGCTGGCCGGGCAGCCCGAAGACGGTGGTCGCGCCGAGCCCCTGGAGGGACTCGACGACGAGGTCGCCGCCGTTGCGGCCGGGGGGCGGGTCCAGGACGGCGGCGGCCTGGGCGGCGGTGAGCCGGGGCCGGTCGTCGTGGTCGTGGCTCACTCGGCGTCCTTCGCCGTCTTCTCCGCGGCCTTCTCCGCCTTCTCCGCGGCGATCTGGCGGGACATGATCGTCGTCAGCTCGTACGCGGCGTGCGAGGCGGCCACCGAGGTGATCTCGGCGTGGTCGTACGCGGGGGCGACCTCGACCAGGTCGGCGGAGACCAGGTGGCAGGAGGCGAGCCCGCGCAGGATCTCCAGCAGTTCGCGGGAGGTGAGGCCGCCGGCCTCGGGGGTCCCGGTGCCGGGGGCGTGCGCCGGGTCGAGGACGTCGATGTCGATGGAGATGTACAGCGGCCGGTCCCCGATGCGCTGCCGCAGCTGGTCGGCGATCTCGTCGACGCCGCGCCGCATGACGTCGGCGGAGGTGACGATGCCGAAGCCCATCTTCTCGTCGTCGGTCAGGTCCTGCTTGCCGTACAGCGGGCCGCGGGTGCCGACGTGGGAGAGGGCGGAGGTGTCGAGGATGCCCTCCTCGACGGCCCGGCGGAACGGGGTGCCGTGGGTGTACTCGGCGCCGAAGTAGGTGTCCCAGGTGTCCAGGTGCGCGTCGAAGTGGAGCAGGGCGACGGGCCCGTGCTTCTTGGCGACGGAGCGCAGGAGGGGCAGGGCGATGGTGTGGTCGCCGCCGAGGGTCATCAGGCGTGCGCCGGTGGACAGCAGGTCGTCGGCCGCGCCCTCGACGGTCTCGACGGCCTCGTTGATGTTGAACGGGTTCGCCGCGATGTCCCCGGCGTCGGCGACCTGCGCGAGGGCGAACGGGGAGGCGTCCTGGGCCGGGTTGTACGGGCGCAGCAGCCGGGACGCCTCACGGATCGCGTTGCCGCCGAAGCGGGCGCCGGGCCGGTAGGAGACCCCGGTGTCGAAGGGCACGCCGACCACGGCGACGTCGGTGCGCCCGACCTCGTCGAGCCGGGGCAGCCGGGCGAACGTCGCGGGCCCGGCGTACCGCGGGACGCGGGAGGAGTCGATGGGGCCGCGCGGCGACTCGGTGCTGCTCATGGGGGTGCCCTTCCTTCGGTTTCGTACGGGGTCGAGTGTGCGGGTGGTCCGCGGCGGTGTGCCGCGCGGCGGGGCGCCGGGGCCGTCCGGGCGGACGGATGGAGGTGCGAGGAAGACGGTAGGCGGCCGAAAGCCGACACTGAAGTGTACGTTTGCTCCACCTGTCCCGCCCTGAATGGATGAACCATCCATGCCGTACACGCCGCCCCCGGCCCCGGACGCCGCCGCGCCGACCGCCCCTCCGACCCCGCCCGTCCCCCTGGCGGAACTCCTCGCCCGCGAGGACCTGGGCCTGCGCCGGATCGCGGGCCCGGCGGAGGCCGAGCTGCTCTGGGTACACACCTCGGAAATGGCGGACCCGTACCCGTACCTCCTCGGCGGGGAGCTGCTGCTGACGGCCGGGGTGCTGCTCACGGACCCGGATCACCAGCCGGACCACTACGTCTCCCGGCTGGTGGAGGCGGGGGCGGCGGCGCTGGGCTTCGGGGTCCGGCCGGTGCACGAGGTGGTGCCCCGAGGGCTGGTCGAGGCGTGCGACCGGTACGGACTGCCTCTGCTGGAGGTGCCCCCGGAAACCCCGTTCACCGCGATCGCGCGGGCGGTGTGGCGGCTGATGGCCGAGGCCCGCCACCGGGAGCTGCGCCGGGTGACCCGCGCCCAGCAGGCGCTGGCGACGGCGGCGGCCCGCCCCGACCCCGTACCGGCGGTGCTCCAGCAACTCGCGTCCCAGCTCGACGGCCGGGCCGTCCTGCTGACGGCGCGGGGCGAGGAGGTGCACGCGGCGGGACGCGACGTGGGCCCGGAGGCGGTGGCCGCCCTGACCCGCCTGGCCCGCGTGGTGGCCGGCGACCGCCCCGGCGCCCCCGCCTCGGCCACGGACACGTACGGCGACACCCGCCTGTCCGCCTACGCGCTGGGCGGCGGCGAGGGCCTGGCCCTGACGCTGGCCGCCCGGCGGCGGGGACCGGGCGACCATACGGTGGCGGGCATCGCGGTGGTCCTGCTGTCGCTGCTGGCGGCGCCCCACCAGGGGGCGGACGCGGCGAACCGCTCGGCGGCCCTGGTGCGGCTGCTGCTGGGCGCGTCCCCCTCCGAGGTGGCCCCGCTGCTCGGCGGCGGTCCCGGTTCCGGATCCGGCCTGTGGACGGTGGTCCACGCCCGCCGCACGGACGGCGCCCCGGCGGACGCCCTGACGGCCGGGGCACTGGGCGCGTCGCTGGGCACGGCCCTGGTCGACACGGGAGGCGGGGAAGGCAGGGGAGGCGGGGCCGGTTCCCCCGTCCGCCTGCTGCTGCCGGAGGGGAACGGGATCGCCCCGCAGCCCGGCTGGACCCTCGGCGCGTCCGCGCCCACCCCCGTCCCCGGTCTCGACGCCGCCGACTCCCTGGCCGCCCGCGCCCTGGCCCACGCGCGGGCGACCCGCGCTCCGCTGACGGTGGACACCCCCGTGAGCGGCCTGGCCGCCCTGGTCCCGCCCGGGCAGGCGGCCGCCCACGCCCGCGCCCTGCTCGCCCCGCTCACCGCGCCGCTGGCCGACACCTTGCGCTGCTGGCTCTCCCTGCACGGCAGCTGGGACCGTACGGCGGTGGCCCTCGCCGTCCACCGCAACACCGTCCGCCAGCGCATCGGGCGGTGCGGGGAGCTGCTGGGGAAGGACCTGGACGACATGGACGTACGGACGGAGCTGTGGTTCGCGCTGCGGCAGGGGTGAGCCGGGGCGTCGGGCCGGCCCGACGGGTCTCCGGCCTCCCCCTCACCGATGACTTTCCCCGCCCGGCGCGGTCCTCCTGATGTACACCGCGACGGCCCCGTCGCGCGTTTCCGGACAGGCGGTACCCACGATGGACAAGCAGTTCACGGCAACTCTGCGGAAGAGCCCGGAGAAGGGCGGCTGGACCTATGTCGTGTGGCCCGAATCGGTCGCGTTCTTCGGCACCCGCGGCCTGGTGAAGGTCAGGGGAACCGTCGACGGCCACCCGTTCCGGAGTTCGTTCATGGCCCTGGGGGACGGCACCCACAAACTGCCGGTGAAGGCGGAGGTGCGCAAGGCGATCGGCAAGGAGGAAGGAGAAACCGTGACCGTGCGGCTGGAGGAGCGGATTTCCGGCTGACCGGGGCAAGTCCGGGCACGGGCCCCGCACCTTTTCCCCTCCCGGCCCCCCTGCCGTGTACTCCACGACCGCGGCTCGGTATGTTGCAGTGGCAAAGGGGGATCGCATGGCACGGGATTACGACAGCCAGCTGCTGGAATCGGTAGGGGTAAGGCGTCGCAGGATGCGCGATGCCCTGATCTTCGGCGTGGGGCGCGCGCGGCGCACCGCCGACGAACGGCTCGGAAAGGTATTCGCGGGCATCGCCATCACCGCCGTGCTCTGCGCCGGATGTGTCGGCTGGTCCTTCCTCCAGCACACCCTGGACAAACAGAAGGCGGAGCAGGAGAAGCAGCAGCGGCAGGCCCAGCGGTACGCACCGCCGGGGCATTCTTCCGACACCGGGAAGAGTCGCTGATCAACTCCCGCCGCACAGCGACGGAACGGGCGGAGTTTCACCGGCATGCGCGGTGGGCGACTTTTCGCCGAACCGGGCATTTCCCCAGCCACCCAAAGCCTTTTGCCCAATTGGCCCGAATTTTCGGAACATCACGATGATAGGTTCCCGTAAGTGGTGAGCACAGCAATGACGTCCCGCTCGGAACTGAGCCGGGTGACCCTGGTCGGCGAGCGGCGCCGGGCCGACATCGTGCTGCCCTCGGACACCCCCATCGGTCAACTCCTGCCGGACATACTCCAGTTGCTGGACGATCGGGCGGCATCGCGGCCGCTGACACGGCAGTTGATCACCTCCGACGGCTCGGCCCTGCCGCACGACAGCACACTCGCGTCGGCGGGGGTCAGCGACGGCGCCGTGCTGCGTCTGGTCCGGACCCACGCGGCACCGCCCGCCCCGGTGGTCCACGACGTCACGGACCAGGTGGCCGAGGATCTCGACGTGCGGGCATGGCGCTGGCGGCCGGCCGCGCGCAGGGTCGCCGCCGGCGCGTCGGCCGTGGCGTTCGCGGTGATCGCCGCCCTCCTGGCCCGGCGTGACGTCCCGCTCGGCACGCTGGCCGTGGTGCTGGCGGGTGTCACCGCCGCACTCCTGGTCGGCGGCGCGCTGTGCGCCCGGATCGGGGAGGGCAACCGCGGACTGGCGACCGCCCTGCTGTTCGTCTCGGGCGGTCTCGGCGTCCTCACGGCCTGGACCGCGGCCGACGCGTACGGCTGGTCGGGCCCGGCGCGGCTCGCCGCGGTGGCGACGGCGGTGGTCCTGGGCCTGGTGCTGCTCGGCCTCTTCTCGCCTCTCGGCCGCGGGGGCCTGGTCGGTGCGGCCGCTACGGCGGCCGTCGCCGCGGCCTGGGAGGCGGTGGCGGCCGTGGAACCGGATCCGGCCCGGCTGGGCGCCGTGATGGCGGTCTTCTCCGTGGTACTGCTCGGCATGCTGCCCCGGCTCGCCCTGATGGCTTCCGGTCTCACCGCGCTCGACGACCGGCGGTCGGGCGGGGTGTCGGTCAGCCGCCACGACGTCGCCGACGCGCTGGCCGCCACGCACCGCGGGCTCGCCCTGGCGACCGTGGTCACCGCGGTCTCGGCGACCGCCGCGGGCTGGCTCCTCACCCTCGCCGGAAGACCGACCGTGTGGACCGTGCTCCTGCCCTCACTGGTGGCGGTGGTGCTGCTCTCGCGGGCGCGTGCGTTCCCGCTGGTCGCCGAGGTGGTGGCGCTGTTCGCGGCGGCGGCGGTCCTGCTCGTACGCCTGGTGATGCTGTGGATGGAGCAGTCGTCCGGCAGCGTGGGCCCCGTCCTCGTGCTCGGCGTGACGGCGCTGCTGCCGCTGCTCGCGCTGGCGATGGAGCCTCCGGAGCATGTCCAGGTACGGCTGCGGCGCACCGCCGACCTGGTCGAGTCCATCGGCATGGTGGGGCTGTTCCCGCTCGCCGTCGGTGTGTTCGGCGTGTACGGCCAGTTGCTCGGCAAGTTCTGACATTCATGCGGGACGGCTCCGGTGGGGCATCGGAGCGGAGGGGAAGGCAGCCATGCCGAACGCGGACAACTGGCAGCGCGATGTGCTGCGCGATCTGAGGAGTACGCCTCAGCCTCCGCAGGCTCCGCCGCAGCCGCAGCCGCAGCCGCAGCCGCAGGAACGTCCCGGCACCCCGGCGCGGACACCACCCCACCCGCGCTCCCCCGGACAGGCACCGGCCCCGAGGACCTCCGCCGCTGCCGCACCCGCCACCCCGTGGCCCGCGCAACGCGCGGCGGCGCCGCCCGCCGCCACTCCCCCGGCCCGCACGCGACGGCCGGCCCCGTCCCCCGACTCGCGGCCCGTCGTGGACGGCGCGCTGGCCGGAACGGCCCGACGCCCCCTGAGGGGTGAGCCCGCAGCGGTCCGGGTGTCGCGGGCGATACGCCGGATCGTGTCCTCGTCGGCGGCGCGCGAGGTCACCGAGCTGACCCGCACCGCCGAGTGCATCCAGCAGCCGGTGACCACCGGCCGGCAGATCTCCGTCACCTCCATCCGGGGCGGTGCCGGCAAGACGACGGTGGCCGCCCTGCTCGGCACGGCGTACGCGCACCACCGCCAGGACCCGGTCCTCCTGGTGGAGGCCGACCCGGCGCTCGGCTCGCTGCCCCTGCGTCTCGGCGCGGAGGCGCTGCGCTGGACCACGGCAGATCTGGCGGACCTCGTGGAACCGCAGATGTCGCTGCTCGACGTCACCGGCTACCTCGTCCAGCTCCCCGGCAACGCCTGGCTGCTGCCCGGCAGTCAGGGCCGGATCGGGGCGATGCTGGACACCTCGGCGTACGAGCGGGTCATGGTCGCGCTCCGGCGCTACTTCGGAGTGACCGTGGTCGACTGCGAGACCCTGCCCGCCGAGGTCGCCCGTGTCGCGCTCTCCGCCTCCCAGGCCCGCGTGCTGGCCGCCCCCGCCACGCTGGACGGCATCACCAGCACGTACGCGGTCCTCCAGTGGATGCAGGGGCTGCCCCGCCACATGATCGCCGGCACCGTGGTGGCTCTCACCAGCATGACGGCCCGTCCCGGCATCGACGTGGAGGCCGCCGCCGAGAAGCTGCGGTCCACCGGCGCGGCCGTCCACGTGCTGCCCTACGACCGGCACCTCGCGGCGGGCGGCGCACTCCGCACCGAACTCCTCGCCCGGCCCACGCGGCTGGCGGCCACCCGGTTGGCCGCCGAGGTCTTCCAGCTCTCCCAGAAGCGCAGGTGACCCCGATGCGGTCCACCGCCACCGCCGCTTCCACCACGGCCGCTTCCGCCACCACTGCTTCCGTCACCGCCGCTTCCGCCACCGCCACCCCTCCCGCCGGACCACGCCGATGAGCACCCGACTGATCCACCGCCCCGCCCGGACCGCCCGTCCCCCGGCCGCGCCCGCGCCCCGCACCATCGAGGCGCCGCCCAACCTCCCCGAGGGGAAGGCGGGCAACATCGCGATGTCCCTGCTGCCGGTCGCCGGGGTCATGTCGTCCGTCGTGATGATGACGGTGGTCCGCAACAGCCAGTTCGCCGCCCTCGGCGCGATCATCCTCGTGGTCACCGTCATCGGCTCCGTGGCGCTGCTCTTCTCCCAGCGCGGCAAGGCCCAGCGCACCCGCCGCACGCAGCGCGAGGCGTATCTCGCCTACGTGGAGGACCTGCGTGAGGAGTTCTCCGCCGAGGAACGCGAGCGGCGCGAGCGCGCGGACGTGCTGAACCCGCCCCCGTACGCCCTGTACGACATCGTGCGGGACCCGGCCCGCCTCTGGGAGCGGCGCAGGATCGACGACGACTTCCTGCGGGTGCGGATCGGTACCGGTGAGATGCCGGTACGCGATCTGGGGATCGCCGAACCGGGCTCGACCGTGCTCACCCCGCCCGACCTGTTCATGCTCAACGAGGCGTCCGCGCTGGTGAACCGGTTCCGCAACGGCACCGAACTCCCGCTGACCGTCCCGCTGGACCGGATCGGCAACGTCAGCGTGGTCGGACCCCGCGAGGACTGTCTTCGGGTGGCCCGTGCCCTGCTGGTCCAGGCCGCAGCCCTGCACGCGCCCGACGACGTGGCCATCGCACTCGCCGCGCCGGGCGACCGGACGGCCGACTGGGAGTGGGCCAAGTGGCTGCCGCACCTGCTGGACACCGAGCAGTTCGACGGGCCGGTGGCCGCCCGCCGCATCGCCCCGTCCGCACCGCAGCTCGCCCGTCGGCTCGGCCCCGAGCTGCGCCGCCGCGCGTCGTACGCGGCCGAGGTCAGGCGCGGTCTGGCCGGGAAGGACGCCCTGTCCATGAACTCCCGGCTGCTCGTCGTGACCGACGGGCACGGCGAGGACGCCGTCGATCTGCCGCGCCCGGACGACGCCGTCGGCCTCCGCGAGATGGGCGTCACCGTCCTGCACCTGGTGGAGCGGCGGGTGCAGGAGCCGGGACAGGTCAGCGTACGGATCACCGTCGACGGCACGGACGTGACCGTCGAGGACCTGCGCACGCCGGAGCCCGTGGAGGCGCACGGCACGGTGGACGAAGCCGGCGTCCCGTTCGCCGAGGGCCTGGCGAGGATGCTCGCACCGCTGCGCCTGTCCGCCGAGTCGCTGGTCGACGCCCCGCTGTCCGGACCGGTGGAGTTCGCGGCGATGCTCGGCATCGACGACGTGGCCCGGCTCGACCTGGACCGGCTGTGGGCGCCTCGGGGCGAACGCGCGTTCCTGCGCGTTCCGATCGGCGTCAGCGACTCCCACGAGCCGGTGCTGCTGGACCTCAAGGAGTCCTCGGAGCTGGGGATGGGCCCGCACGGGCTGTGTGTGGGCGCGACGGGTTCGGGAAAGTCCGAACTGCTGCGCACCCTGGTCCTCGCCCTGGTGGCGACGCATCCGCCGGAAGACCTGGCGCTCGTGCTGGTCGACTACAAGGGCGGGGCGACCTTCGCGCCGTTCGCGGAGCTGCCGCACGTGGCCGGGGTCATCACCAACCTGGAGAACCAGGCGGGGCTCGTCGAGCGCGTCCACTCCTCGCTCGCCGGTGAGGTCAAGCGCCGCCAGCAGGCACTGAAGGACGCGGGGAACGTCGCGGACATCGGGGACTACGCCGCGCTGCGCGCCGAGAAGCGGCCGGACCTGGACCCGCTGCCGCACCTGTTCGTGGTGATCGACGAGTTCGGCGAACTGCTCACCGCCAAACCGGACTTCATCGACCTGTTCCTCTCCATCGGGCGGATCGGCCGCTCCATCGGCGTCCATCTGCTGCTCTCCAGCCAGCGCATCGAGGGCGGCAAGCTCAAGGGCCTGGACACCTATCTCTCCTACCGGCTCGGGCTGCGGACCTTCTCCGCGGACGAGTCACGGACCGTCCTGGACACCACGGACGCCTTCCATCTGCCGCCGCTGCCCGGTTTCGGCTACCTGAAGGTCGACACGAGCCATTACGCGCGGTTCAAGGCGGGCTACGTGTCAGGGGGTTACCGCGGCCCGGTCCGCAGCCAGGACGCGGCGGAGACCGGACCGCTGGCGCTGCCGTACGAAGCGTTCAACACCCTGGCCGGGCCGGACGAGGCCCGGACGTCCCCGGAACCGGCGTCCCGCCGACGGGAGACCGGCCCGACCGAACTCGGCATCATGGTCGAGCAGTTGACCGGCGTCGCCGACCCCGTACGGAGCATCTGGCTGCCGCCGCTGCCCACCGCCACCGCGCTGGACACCGTCGCCGGCCCGCTGGACATCGGCCCGGACGGGATGCGGCTGACCGGTACGGACACGGCGGGCGGCCGCCGCCCCCTCCGCGTCCCTGTCGGACTGCTCGACGACCCGGCCCGGCAGTGGCAGGGGCAGTGGTACCTGGACCTGACGGTGGCGGGCGGCCATGTGGCGGTGATCGGCGGCCCGCAATCGGGCAAGACGACGCTGCTGCGCACCCTCGTCCTCTCCCTCGCGCTCACCCACACCCCGCGCGAGATCGGCGTGTACGGACTCGACCTCGTCGGCGGCGGTCTCCAGGCGCTGTCGGGGCTGCCGCACGTCGGAGGCATCGCGGGCCGCGCCGACCGGGAACGGGCGGCGCGCACCGTCGAGGAGGTCCGCACGATGCTCGCGCTGCGCGAGGACCTCTTCCGCGAGCACGGCATCGACTCGGTCGAGCAGCTGCGCACCCTGCACGCGAGCGGCCGGCTGCCCGAGCTCGCCTCCGCGGAGGTCCTCCTGGTCATCGACGGTTTCGGCGCGCTGCGCGACGATTTCGACGAGCTCGACGACGCGATCGCCGACATCCTCAAGCGCGGCGGCGGGTACGGCATCCACGTCGTCGCGGGCATGCTGCGCTGGAACGACGTACGCATCGCCATCCAGTCCAACTTCGGCACCCGTGTCGAGCTGCGTCTCAACGACCCCGGCGAGTCCAGCATCGACCGCAAGCTCGCCGAGACGCTGTCGCCGGACGAGCCCGGCCGGGTCCTCACCGATGCCAAGCTCTTCGCCCAGGTGGCGCTTCCGCGCACGGACGGCGTCGCCGACACGGTGGACCTCGGGGCGGTCCTGGAGCGCTCGGCCCGTACGGTCCGAGCCACCTGGAGCGGCGAAGTCGCCCAGCCTGTGAGGGTGTTGCCCCACATCCTGGAGCCGCACTCGCTGCCGGGGCCGGCGGCCGAGCCCACCCGCGTACCGATCGGGCTCGATCAGTCGGCGCTCGCCCCCGTCCTGCTCGACCTGTTCCACCACGACCAGCACCTGCTGGTGCTGGGGGACAGCGAGTGCGGCAAGACGAACCTGCTGCGGACCGTCGCGCACGGGCTCGTCGACCGGTACGGCGAGGACGAGCTGGTGTTCGCCGTGATGGATCCGCGGCGCTCGCTGCGCGGCGCGGTGCCGGAAGAGTTCAACGGCGGCTACGCGTACAACGCGAAGCTGTGCGCGGGCCTTTCGGCGGGCATCGCCACCGAACTGGAGAAGCGCCTGCCCGACGAGAACGCCCGCCTGGAGGACCTGGAACCGGGCCGCTGGGGCAAGGGCCCGCGCATCGTGGTCCTGGTGGACGACTACGACGTGCTCACGACCGCCGGGCAGTCGCCGCTGTCGCCGTTCCTCCCGTACATCCCGTCGGCGGTGGACATCGGCCTCCACTTCGTCCTGACGCGCCGGGTCGCCGGTGCGTCGCGGGGCATGTACGAACCGCTGGTGCAGGGGCTGCGGGAATCGGGGGCCTCGGCCCTGGTGATGGCGGGCGACCGGAGCGAGGGCCAGCTCTTCCCGGGCGTGTACGCCTCCCAACAGGCGGCGGGGCGTGGTGTGTTCATCCGTCGCGGCCAGCCGAACCGTCTGATCCAGACGGTCTGCGCGCCGACCTGATGCGCCGGGACGGACCAGCGCCCGCCGCATCCCCGCCGACCGACGACGACGAAGGACCGGACGACCACGCCATGACCAAGGACGTCATCGCCCTCACTCCCCGCATGCCCGACCCCTGGGCCGTACTGGCGGGCCTGCTCTCGGGCGGCCCCGACAAGCTCGTCGACACACGGGGAGAGGGAGCAGTCGTACAGCTCTGCGATCCGGAGGGCCGCCCGCTCGTCTCCGTGGAGGCACCGCTCCTGGTCTCCGTCGAGGGCGAGGCGGAGCGGCTGCTCGGGACGGTGCCGCCGCCGGTGCCGTACTGGTGGACGGAGGCTCGTGCCACCACGGGCGTCGCCGAGGCGGAGCAGCTCGCGGGCACGTTCGCGGCCCGGCTCGCCACGCTGGTGGGCGGCTCCGCCTGGCCACCGGACGCGGTCGGCTCGATCGCCGTGGTGAAGACCGAGGGCGTGAGCGTCGCGCCGGAGCCCGCGGCCGCCCGGCCCGCCATCGACGTGCTCACCGAGAAGGTCGCGGTCGTCATCCAGGACCGCCCGGTGGTGGCGATGACGGCCTGGCTGTCCGACGCCTTCCGGGCGGCGGCTGCCGCGGGCCTCGGCCTCCAGATCGTCTCCCCGGCGGGCACCACGCTCTCCCCCGCCGTACGGGACGCGCTGGGCGGGTGGCCGTCCCGCTGGATCGTCCAGGACGAACGTGACGGCTACTACGACGGTCTGACGGGAGCCGTACTGCGCTGGCAGGACGGCGTGTTCGACCCCGTGCTCTCCCCCGACGCCACGGCTGACGACCCGCGCACCCCGGTGGCGGCCGCCTACCAGCAGGTCCAGGACACCGGCGAACGCCAGCTCGGCCTGACCTTCCGCATGGTGCACCCGGCGGACGAGCGACTGGTGCTGGGCGGTGGCCTGGAGGCCGTGTGGCGTGAACTGACAGGAGAGCCGCCGGCCGGCTGGGGAACAGCGGAACCGGCCAACCTCCCCTGGTCCGCCACCCGGTTGACCGATGTCGCGCACCGCCGGGCACCCGAGCCGAGCTGGTTCGTCGTGGTCGGCCACCGCTCGCGGCCGGGGATCGCCACCGTACGGGTCACGCGTACGACGGCCGGTGTGGAGGAGGAGGTCACGCTGGCGTTCGGCTACGGCGCGGACGAGAAGCCGCCGCTGGACGCTCTGCCCGCGGCCGCCGAGGCGCTCGCCACGCGCCACCACCTCCAGTCGATGCTCGTACAACTTCGCAAAGCACGCCGGGACATCGCCGTGCCCCCGCGCTTCGAGGGCCCCGGAGTCCCGCTGGCCTTCGTACTGGGCGCGGAGGAGGTCCGCGCGATGCCGGGGGACCGGGCACGCCGCACCCCGCTGGACGGACAACCGGTGCCGCTCGGCCCGAGAACCAGGCAAGCGCTGTACTACCCGCTGCCGGGGGACCCCTCGGATCTGACCGGGTGGCAGGAGTTCGAGCGGCTGATGCGGCATCTCAAGGGGGCGTAGTTCCGCCTCGGCCGCAATCTGGCCGATTGCAGATTGCAGTAGCGATGCCGGGGTTGATAGACAGGAGTGCACGCGTACGTTCGTTCGATGTGTTCGGTGGAACGGGGGGTTGTTGATGAAGTTCGACATGGGGGCGTCGGTCCTGTCGCGGCTGTTGTCGGATTCGCAGGGTGCGAGTACGGATCTGGGGACGTTGATCCAGCAGTTGATCGCTGCGGCGGAGCCGTTGGAGGGGAAGTTCAACGGGGCGGGGAAGGTCGCGTTCGATGACTTCAAGACGCGGTCGGACGAGATCACGAAGGCGTTGAACGCGTCGTTGTCGGGGATCCTGGGCGGTCAGTCGGGGATGGACGCGGCGTTCGGTTCGGGCGATCAGGAGCAGGGCGAGAACGCGCGGTCGCAGATGGCGTCGGCGAATTTCGACGCGGCGCGGTTCTCGGGTCGCTGAGGCCGGTCGTGGTGAGCGGGTTGTCCAGTTTTTGTGTGTGACGGGGAGTTGGGGACCGATGGCGGGCAGCACGGATCGGCGTTCGTACGACACCGGGGCTTCGACGGAGGTGCAGGCGTCGTTGCAGGTGGTGATCGGCCGTCTGGAGCAGGTGATGACGGCGCGGGACGCGCAGGTGAAGGCGGCGATGAACGATTTCGCGGCCGACGGGGTGGCGGAGGAGTACCACGGCAAGGAGCAGCGGTGGTACGCGACGTCGCAGGAGGTGCGCAACATCATCCGGCTGTTGCGTTCGACGTTGGAGAAGAACGATGTGACGGCCGCGCAGACGTTGGCGCGGGCGAAGGCGGCGGTGGACGGTATCGGCTGACCTGCCGGCGGCCGGTGGACGGTTTTCGCCTGCCCGGTGGGGTGGGTCGGTTGTGTTGTGCGTACGGGGGCGTGGGATGAGCGGGTGGGATATTCGGCCGCAGGGTGTGCAGGGCCGGTTGAAGGTGGTCGGCGGGCATGCGGGTGAGCTGGAGAAGGCGCTGACGGCGTGGCTGGAGGATCTGGGGGAGGCGGCGCGGGCGGCGGGGACGGCGGTTCCGGGGAACGCTGCGAGTACGGCGGTGCACGGCCCGGTGGCGCCGGGGCGGGCGCCGTTGTCGCGGGCGGCGTCGGGTCCGGTGGCGGCGGCACTGGGTGAGTACGTGACGGCGCGGCAGCCGCAGTTGAGGGCGATGTCGGAGCGGATCCAGGCGGCGGTGCTGGGTGCGGCGACGGCGGTGAACGAGTACGTGGAGGGTGATCTCGAGGCGGCGAAGCAGGCGCAGGACGCGGCGAGGTCGGTGCGTCTGGATGTGCTGAGGGATCTGCGGGGTGCGAAGTGAGCGACTCGCAGCCGGTGGTTCTGGAGGGCATACCGGTCTTCACGGGTGATCTCGCCCTGCTGGACACCAAGGTGAGGGAGCTGGTCGGGGACGGGGCGAGGATCGCCGCGGCCGCGGGCGACGTCCACAGCAGCTTCGGTGGTCTGCAGGCCTTCTACCGGGCGCCGGAGGCCGATCAGCTGTTCGCGGCGACGAAGCCGGTCGCGGACCGGGGGGCCGCGCTGAAGTCGGACCTCGCCACGATCACGGCCGCTCTGAGGAGCTACTCGGACGACGCCGGTCCGCTGGTCGAGAAGTTGCGGCAGCTGAAGCGGGACGCCGGTGCGTTCCTCGTGAAGGTGAACGCGGACGACGAGTGGCGCGAGGACGGCGACCTGGTCGAGGAGAACAACCGGCGCCGCGACGAGATCGCCGAGACGTGGGCGGCGTTCCAGGCGGTGGAGCGCGCCTGCTACAACAGGATCATCTCCCTGGTGCCCGGCGGCAAGCCCCTCACGGTGAACGACGGCTCCGGCGGCGAGCGCATGCACGGGTACGACGCCGAGGCCCTGAAGCAGGCGAAGGGGCTGCCGTGGGGCGACCCGGTCAAGGAATCGACCCCCTGGTACCAGTCCTACGAGCACGTCTGGGACTTCGGCAAGGGCTTCGTCGTCGACGGTGTCTGGGGCACGGTCAAGGGCCTGGGCACCCTGGTCGGTGTCGACGGCTGGGAGAGCATGAAGCAGGCGTGGGGCGGCCTGGCACAGCTCTCCATCGGCCTGTCGATCACCCTGGCGACGTCGGGTGCGGGAGGGGCGTACCTCCTCACCACGCCGGAGGAGGGACTGCCTTCCTGGCTACGGGGTCCGAGCCGGGCGATGAAGGAGACCGGGAAGGCGCTGATCGCCTACGACCGGTGGGGCGAGAACCCGGCCCGTGCGGGTGGCGCGGTCACCTTCAACGTCCTGACGACGGTCTTCACCGGTGGCACCGGCGGCGGCGTCTCCGGCGCCGGCAAAGCGGCACTCGCGGGCAAGGCCATCTCCTTCGCGAACAGGGCGAGCCGCGCCGTCGACCCCACCGCCTACCTCTTCACGGGCGCCGGGGCCGGCCTCACCAGGATCAGCGACGTCATGACCGGCCTGAGGAACACGGGCCACATCGAGATCCCGCCCCTGCCACCCGGCGTGGTGACCCTGCCGGACGGCGCGTACAAGGCGGCCGACGGCACACTGACCCTGCCCGCGGGCGCGGCCGTCCCGGAGACCGCGTTCGAGATCCCGAAGGGCTCGGTCAGACTCCCGGCCGGGGCGCGGATCCCCACCGGAGCGGTGGACCTGGGCGACGGCATCGTCCACCTCCCCGACGGCATGACCCCACCCGCAGGCTCCCTGCCGATCCAGGAGGGCGCCCTCAAACTCCCCGAAGGCACCACCGCCCTCCCCGAAGGCACCGCCAGAGGCATCGACGAGAACGGCAACGTCACCCACCTCGACCGCCAGGGCAACATCCTCGGCCAGGACGGCACCCTCAAACAGCACCACACCGACGCCCGCCGCGAGACCCCACCGGCCGACAGCCCGGCACCCGCCGACGCGGGCAGCCCCCTCCCCCGCACACCTGCACACGAATCGGCCCTGATCGGCGCGGGCGCACGCGGCGGCAGCGACACAGTGCGGCTGGGCTCGGACATGAGCGAGACCGGCCGGATCGGCGACCACCCCGGCCGCACGGGCAACGACGCCACGAACCCCGACAGATCACCGGGCGGAACCGCCAACAACCTGCCGACCAACAGCGTGGACAACAGCACGCCGGGCAGCGGTTCACGAGACGGCCAGGGCAGCCACACCCCGGCAAACAGCGTGGACGGAGGCAACCCCACGGACGCCCCGACGGCCAGCGGCGGTCACAGCGCCGATGCCAGAGGCACGTCCAGTCATGGAGACGGTCATGAGCCACCGCCACTTGGGGGCGGCTCCGAAGTGAGGCCTGACGGCGCCCGGTATGTCGAGGAACCTACCGCCGAGCACACCGCAGCGGCAGAGTTCTACGACCGAGTGCGAGCGGACCCAGATTCCCTGGACATCGCGCGCATCTCTGAGAACACCGGCGTAAGCAAGGATGCGCTGGACCGCGTCAGAACGCATTTCTTTCTCACCGAGCACGTGGTGGCAGATGCCCCGGGCAGCGCCCGCAAAGCGTATTTCACACCCCGTCAAGACATTGCCACCATCCTCGAAACAGCAAGTCAACGCAGCTTGAATCCGGAGGAAGTTGTCAAGTTCGAAAGGTTTATAGCTCATGAATATATCGAGAGCCACCTGATGGAGGCGGGTCTACCCTATTTGCGCGAGCACCCAGATGCATGGGAGAGTTTTTCCAATGACGGCGGCAAAACCGTTGAATATTATCACACTTGGCCTAGGAGTGCATCCGAGGCGGGCGCCCATGACCTCTCCTTGAATGAAGGTACGGGCGGGTTCGGACATTGGCGCTCATTGGGCATGGATGCCTCGCGTGTCGAGGTGGCGCCTAGACTGAAAAATATTGACGATGTTGTCGCGGCCCTCAAGCGGGAGCTGCTGGCCAAGGGGATCGAGCTGAAGTGACTGACAGGCAAGGCGAGCAGGCAGCATTCAAAGTCATGGAGCGTCTCCGCGCAGTGCAATGGGATGGCGATTGGAGTGATTCCTTTGGGAAGGCGATGTCGCGGCGGCTATTGATGCGAGAATACCTGAGGCGATCCGCGCTGTGGGCCCAGACATACTCCGCTGAGAGCGCTTGGCCGTTCTTCGATGTAACGGAGTACGTGGATCCAGAATTTACGCTTCCGCCCAGCACGGCGCACGAATTGGAAGATTTTCTCCGTGCACGAATGAGCGGAAGCGTCAAGGTAACCTGCCGTGGCGCCGTGCGCCTTGCGGAACTACGTTTCCATGACCCCGCTATCGCGGCTACCGGCCTACCTGATCTCTATGAGCCACTGATTCGCTTGTATGAGCGAGGGGGCGAATTCATGGAAGACAATGTCGGAGCCCTCGATCTGACAGGTGTCTCGTTTCGCCCAGGAAGCTTGCAGGGAAATGCGAGCAATACCCCAGTTGTCGCGCTCCACGACGCCGTGCTCGACGCCCTGGATGTCGAAGGACGCGTTACGTTCTACGCCTCTGATAATGACCGAGGAACCGTCTTCAGACGCCTTTTGCCGCAGGGGGGCGGGCAACACGAAGAGGTATTCAGTGGACGCCTGGGGTGGCAGCCGACAACCCGGCTATCCGCTATGGAAACAGATGGTGACTGCGTTCGCATCTACGACCAGGACGCTGCCAGGATCATTGAGGAGGCCCTACTTGGTCTACCTAGGGTCGCAGGCCAGGAGTGAACCACGTCTGCCCAGTTGCTGAAGTTTAGCTTGTGGAGTCGTAGCAGGTGACTGCTCATCGTGCAGCGCATCAACACGGCCTACGACGCATCCAATACCTCAGCCACCTCGTAGACGGCTGCCTCCCCGAGACTGGCCTTCGGGAGCCGTCTGATTGATCTCCTGGCCCTCACTCACGTGCGATATGGGTCACGGCGAACACGCCCCGCCTCCTATCGAGCCGCGACCCTTCGAACGTGGAAGCGTTTTTAGCCAGACCCCGCCGTTCCAGGCAACCTACAGGCGCGACGCCACCGGCCAGGTCTCCTTTTTGCCTGTGCGCGGCGAGGGCGAGATTCTAGGGTATCTATGGGCGTCGGATGCCGAAGGGGCTGCAAGTTTCGAGCCGCGCGACAAAAGCCGATCTGGCCGGATACCACGCGGGCCTGGTGTGGCTGGACAAGCTTCAAGACGCCTTCGATCAGGGATTGACGCCTTCCGTGGCCTTGGAAACCCTCAGGAATTCTTCCACAAACAAAGCTTCCGGACACATTCCACATGAATCTTCGACCGCGGAGGCCGACTTCTGAGCTCTGCGGAGAATCGCCAGTGATTGAGCACGTCCACGTTAACCAATCTTGATCTTGGCTGAAAGTGGACGGGCGGGGCAGACGGAGACCGGCCGGCGGCGGACATACGGCGGCCCCGGAGGTGCGAGCGCGTCTCCGGGGCCGCCGCCGTCCTCCTCGTCAGCCCAGCCAGTTGCCGAAGCGGACCGGCGACGGCGTCACGCCCAGGCTCGACTCGCCGAAGGAGACGCTGCCCATGGTGACCGGGCCCGTGCTGCTGCCCTTGAAGAGCCAGACGCCGCCCTGGTTGATGTTCTCGCCCGGCGCGCCCACCGCCAGCGTGGCCGGTACGCCCTTGGCTCCGGCCACCACGTGGACCTCGCCGCCGAACGCGTCGCCGTTCTCGTCGGCCCCCGGGACGTTCGCCGTGGACTGGCCGATCACCTTCGTGTCCGCGCCCGTGATGCCCGACGCGCGGCCCTTGAAGACCAGCACACCGCCCGCGTCCTTCGCCGCGTCCACGTCCTCGCCCGGCAGGCCCACGACGACCTCGCCGTAACCGTCGCCGTCCAGGTCGCCCACGGCCGCGCTCGCGCCCATGGCGTCGCCCACCTCGTCCGCGCCCGGCACCCCGGTCGTGGCCTGGGTGATCCACTTCGGCTTCAGCGCGGTGTTCTGGCCCTTCGGCCCGCCGTACACGACCGCCACCGCACCGCCCTTGCTCGGGAAGTCCAGGTCGCTGTCCAGGCCGGTCGGCCGGCGCGTGAAGACCAGGTCCGGGTACGCGTCCCCGTTGACCGAGCCGACCGTCACGGAGGAGTGGGACAGGTACGTCCCGGCTGCGGCGACGATCGGGGTGTGGGTGAAGCCGGTACCCGTCGACAGGTACAACTGCGTGCTGTCGCAGTCCGGTTCGTCGTTGCAACCGGTGCGGACCAGCAGGTCGTCCTTGCCGTCGTTGTTGATGTCCACGGCCTGCACGCCTTCGAGAACGCTGACGCCGTCGTCCACGGTGAGTGCCGTGCGCGTGGAGGCGACCGAGCCGTCCGCGCCGATGCCCTCGTGCAGGACGACCTTGCCGCTCCAGTCGCCCAACTCGATCCCGGCCGCGTCCGTACGGCCGTCCCCGTCGAAGTCGCCCAGCACGTGCCCCTTGCCCTGGAACTCGACGGACCGGGCGCCGAGGCCCTGGTTGCCGCCGAACAGGATGATCCGCTGGTCCGTGCCGGCCGTCACCAGCAGGTCCGTGTAGCCGTCGCGGTCGATGTCGGCCGTTGTTCCGCCGCCGAAGCGGGCGTTCGCGGCGGCCGTGCCGGGGACCCCGGACGTGTTCTGGTTGATCACCTGACGCCGGGCCGGGCTGATGCCCTTCGCGTCACCCGCGTACACCACCAGGTACCCGGCCTTCTTCAGGCCGGACACCGTCCCGTCGGGCACCGAGGCGTACATGTCCTGGTACCCGTCCCCGTTGAAGTCCACGTGCTGACGCGCGACGGCGGCAGGTCCGGCCGCCACCGCCGTCCCGGTCAAGGCCGGTACGGCGGCCGCCGTCGCCGCGAGTGCGACGATCACCGCGGAAGCCGTACGGATACGTGAAGCGTTCACCATTCATCCCCCTGAAGGACAGAAATTGTCGGTCGGAGGGCCATCCGCCCCCGCCCTCAGGTAGACCACCCGCCCGGCGAATGGTTGTGCGAACCCGGTCGGGTTGTGGATCACGCCGGTGTCGGCCTCTTGCGTGCGGAGCCGGCTCCGGAGTCTTCTTCTTGCGTTTTCGGCAACCCTGTATGCAGGTGGCGCAACCCTTCGTACGCTCGACCACATGGCTCACGCACACCAGGACCAGGACCAGAACCAGCCCTCCCGCCCCCACACCCACCAGCCCACCACGCACACGCACACGCACACGCACACGCATGACGGCTCCCCCCACAGCCATGTCTCCGACCCGCCTCCCGACGGCCTCCCCGAGATCCTCGACCTCGACGCCGCCCTCTTCGCGCCCCACCTGACCGCGCTCACCGGGCGTATCGCCTGTCTGGCCGGTGACGACGTCCGGCACATCGTCGACCTCGGCGCCGGAACCGGAACCGGAACCTTCGCCCTGCTGGAGCGGTTCCCCACCGCCCGCGTGACCGCCGTCGACAGTTCCCCCGCCATGCTGGAGCGGATCGTCACGTCCGCGCGGGAGCGGGGGCTCGGCGACCGCGTGCGGGCGGTGGAGGCCGACGCCGGGGCGGGGCTGCCCGGTGTCGTCGACGCGGACCTCGTCTGGGCGTCCGCTTCCCTGCACCACCTGGACGACCCCGCCACCGCCCTCGCGGGCATCCGTGCCGCCCTGCGCCCCGGCGGCCTGCTGGCCGTCGCGGAGGTCGACGGGATGCCCGCCTTCCTGCCGGAGGACGGCCCGGCCGGCGCGCTGGAGGCCCGCTGCCGTACGGCGCTCGACGGCCTGCACGCCGAGCGGCTGCCGCACCGGGGCGCCGACTGGGGCACCCTGCTCACCGTCGCCGGGCTCTCCGTCGAACAGGAGCGCGCCGAGCGGTGGGAACTGCGTGCCCCGCTGCCGGAGGAGGCAGGCCGGTACGCGTTCCTGGTCTTCGAGCGCATCCGCGGCACCCTCGCAGGGCGCGTCAGCGCCGAGGATCTGGCAGCCCTGGACCGGCTGGTCGGCGGCGGGCCCGAGGACGTACGCCACCGGGACGACCTCGTCGTACGGTCCACCCGCGAGACCTGGTTGGCCCGCCGCCCGGCCTGAGACACCCCGTCCCCGCCTGAGAACCCCGGTCCCGGACTGTCCGCACCGGGCCGCCGATAGCATCCACGCGGAAACCGGACGGACTCAGACGGACCCGGACGGACTCAGGCCGACCACGAGGAGCGACGCATGCGATTCGCACTGGAGGCACTCTTCGCGGACGTGCCCGCCGAGCAGGTCGCGGAGGCCCGCGCCTTCCACCGGGCGCGGGCCGCAGGCCGTGGGCCGGTCTCGTTCGAGGAGTTGGCCGCCGTCCGGGCGCGGCGGTCCGCTCCGCCCTCCGCCGATCCGCCCGCCGTCGAGGAGACGGCCGAAGCAGCCGGGAGGCGTGTCCCGGTCCGGGTCTTCCTGCCGTCCGGCGGCCCGCCCCGTGGCGTCCACCTGGACATCCACGGCGGCGGCTTCTACATGGACAGCGCCGCGCACGGCGACGTACGCAACCGGTCCCTCGCGGAGGCCCTGCGCGCCGTCGTCGTCAGCGTCGACTACCGGCTCGCCCCCGAGAACCCCTGGCCCGCCGCGCCCGACGACTGCGAGACGGCGGCGCTCTGGCTGGTCGAACAGGCCGAGGCCCGGTTCGGGACATCGCGGCTGGCGATCGGCGGAACCTCGGCCGGGGCCACCCTCGCCCTGGCCACCCTGCTGCGGCTCAGGGACCGGCGCGCCGAGGACACCCCGAGCGGCCCCGACGAGGCAGCCCCGGCGAGCCGGTACGGAGACGCGGTGAGCCGGTTCACCGGGGCCGCGCTCCAGTTCGGCACCTACGACATGAGCGCGCTCACCCCGGCCGGCCGCCGTATCGCGGACGAGTACTTCCTCCAGGCGTACGTCGGCCACGTGCCGGACCGCGACCGCACCCTTCCCGACATCTCGCCCCTCTACGCCGACCTCACCGGACTCCCTCCGGCCCTGCTCGTCGTGGGCGCGGAGGACGTCCTGCTGGAGGACAACCTGACGCTGGCGGGCCGGTTGGCGGCCGCCGGGAACGACGTCGAGCTGCGCCTCTACCCCGCCGCGCCCCACGGCTTCACCGGCCACCCCACCGCCCTCGCGGCCACCGCGCTCGCCGGCATCGACTCCTGGTTGCGGGAACGGCTCGGTCGCCCCTGACGCGGGCGTGCAGATGCACGCGCCCAGGGGCACCCGCCGGGGAAGCCGTACGTCAAGGTCGCGGCACCGCCCCTGAACCCGGCTGACAGGAAGGCGGCCCCTCCCTACGCTCGGTGCATGAACATCTTCGACGGCGGCGACGGCCAATGCCTGGAGATGAGCAACGGCGGTACGGCGGTGTTCGTGGATGTCCTGGCGCTCGCCGTCTCCGCCCTGGCCCGCGAGCCGTGGCACTTCCGTTTCGCCGCCCTGCTGACGCTCCAGGACCAGAGCGTGATCGGGCGCGGGGTCGTCGGCTTCGACCTGGCGGACCTCGCCTGGGGAGACACCCCGCAGGAGCGGGCGGCGGCGAAGGAGTGGCTCCTGCGCGTCCTCGACCTGGCGCTGACCCGCCACCGCTGGGAGGAGCTGACGTACGAACCGCCGTATGCCGAGACGTACCTGCGCACGTACCGGGCCATGGTGGAGGTGTTCGACCCGGCGACGGCGGACGGGCGTGCGGGGGTCCTCCCCGCACCACAGGACGCCGCGCTGGCCTCGTGCGTACGCCACCGGGTGCTCGACGCGCTGCCGTACTGGGCGGGGTGCGTGTTCTGCACGGCCGGGGTCTGAGCTCGCGGCGCGTGCCCGGCCAGTGGGGGCGCGTACCGGGGCTCCGAAAGTGCGGCGCCTACCGGCGAACAGCGGCGCCCCGGCCCGTGTGTCAGTTCCGTCCGCCGCGCTCCCAGCGCTGCGCCGTGAGCGTCACGGCCTGTCCACCGGCCAGCCGCTCCGCGAACGGCCGGACCAGGCCCCGTGCCTCGTCCGGGAGCGCCCGCACGGCAGCGACCACCCCCGTCGTCCCGGTCCCCTCGTCATCGACCAGAGCGGCCACGAACACCAGCCGGTCGTCCGGCTCCGCCCCCAGCAGGCGCTGCCGCCCGGCGTCACCCGAAGCGGCACCGCCCGTAGCGCTGGCCGACACGGACCACTGCGCGGTGACGAGCGTGTACGGGACGTCCGCCGCCGGTTCACGGCGCAGCAGCACCACGGCCGCGACCACCGTGAGATCCCGGTAGAGGCCCGCCTTCCGGAACGGCTCCTCCCGCGCGAACCGCTCCGCCTCCGCCCGGCCGGCGAGATCGACGACGTGGACGCTCCCCGTGTGCTCCTCCCCGTCGTCGGACACGGTGGGCCCCCGGAGTATCAGCCGGCCGTCGAACCGGTCCATGTAGGACCAGTGCTCCTCGCACAACTCCATCAACTGGTCCGCGACTTCGGGCTGGTCCTGGGCGTAGACGTAGAACGGCATGCCGCGACCGTACCGGAGGCGCCGGAACGGGCCCGGTCCACCCGGCCACGGCGGGGAGGCCGCCGGGACGCTCCTCCCGCCTCAGGGCCGCAGCGGAATCAGTCCGGGGCCCGACGGGTGGTCCGGCTCGAACACGTCGGGAATCCCCAGCCGCAGTCCACGGCTCCGGGCGACCCGGTGCACATCCCGCAGCGAGTGCGCCAGGGCGGCGGCGACATGGCGGAGCTGTACGGCGGTGGACCCGTCGTCCTGGACCAGGTCGTCGGCGTGGTCCAGGAGTTCGTACGCCATGCCGAGCTGCATGGCCTCGACCTTGTCGGCCTCGCGCGAGACCTTCCCGTCGCCGCTGCCGACGACGTAGCAGGGCCGTCCCGCCGTCCCGGTCCAAGGGAGGAGGCGGAAGGTGTTGGGGAGTTCGTCGTGCGTGTCTTCGTTCATGAGGGTGTCAACTCCGTGAGCAGTGGGGGTGAAGTCTTCGCTGCGTAGCGATCCACTCACAGAGTGCGAGCGGCGGAGCTAGGCTCGCCAGAGGGTCGGAGTGACACCGCGCTCGTCACACGGGAGTTGGCTGTGAGTAATACCTATGGCGAATGGTTGAAGGCGCAGCGGGAGGCGGCGGGTCTGACACAGCAGCAATTGGCGGACCTGGCGTTCATGACCCGGTCGCACATCGCCCACATCGAGGCGGGTCGCCGCGTGCCGAGCGAGGAGGACGCCCGGCGGCTCGACATGGTGCTCAAGACCGGTGGGGTGCTGACCAGCTTCCGGCCCGGTTCCGAGGACAACGTCCTCGCGGACTATTTCGCGGCCGCGCGTCATCTTGAGCAGCAGGCGACCGTGATCCGCGAATTCGCCCTGTCCTTCCTGCCGGGCATCCTCCAGACCGAGGCGTACGCACGTGCGGTGCTCGGCAAGGTGTACCCGCCGTTGACCCCGGAGGAGTGTGACAAAGCCGTCGTCGCACGACTGGAACGGGCTCAGGTCCTCAAGTCACCCCCTTCTCCCGTGGTCTGGGCCCTTCTGGACGAGGCCACGATTCGACGTCCGATCGGCGGCCCGGCCGTCATGGCCGAACAGCTTGAGCACATCATCGGACTCGTCGAATCCGGGCGCATTCGCGTACACGTGATCCCCGCTTCGGTCGGGTTCCACTCCCTGCTGGAGAGCATGCTGACGCTGATGTGGTTCGACGACCAGCCGCCGGTCGCCTACAGCGAAGGCGTGCAGATGGGGAGGTTGCACGATTCGCCGTCCGTGGTCGAGGCACTCCAGGCCCGCTATGATCTCGCCCTGAGCGAAGCACTGCCATTGCAGGAGTCTTTGGCACTGCTGAAAGAGACTGCGAAGGGCTACCGCGATATGGCTGAGCACAAACTCCCGAAGGATTCACCGCGCTCGCCCCTTCGCTGGCGCAAGTCCTCCTACAGCGGCAGCGAGTCGGGCAGCTGCCTCGAAGTCCACGACCACCACCCCACCGCCGTCCCCGTCCGCGACTCCAAGGTCCCCGGCGGGCCCGCCCTGCTCATCCCTGCCGCCGGGTGGACCTCCTTCGTGGACGCGGTCAAGAGCGGGGCCCTCCCCGGCTGAGCCGGAGGTCGTGCCGAGAGGGCCCGGAGAGCCGGGCCGGAAGGACCCGGCCCCGCCTGACTACTCCCCCACGTACTCCGCCAGGTGCTCGCCCGTCAGGGTCGAGCGGGCCGCGACCAGGTCGGCCGGGGTGCCCTCGAAGACGATTCTGCCGCCGTCATGGCCCGCGCCGGGGCCGAGGTCGATGATCCAGTCGGCGTGGGCCATGACCGCCTGGTGGTGCTCGATGACGATCACCGACTTTCCGGAGTCGACCAGGCGGTCCAGCAGGCCGAGGAGCTGTTCCACGTCCGCGAGGTGCAGGCCGGTGGTCGGTTCGTCGAGGACGTAGATCCCGCCCTTGTCGGCCATGTGCGTGGCCAGCTTGAGGCGTTGGCGTTCGCCGCCGGACAGGGTGGTGAGGGGCTGGCCGAGGCTCAGGTAGCCGAGGCCGACGTCCACGAGGCGGGTGAGGATCTTGTGCGCGGCCGGGATGGCGGCCTCGCCGGAGCCGAAGAACTCCTCGGCCTCGGTGACCGACATCGCCAGGACCTCGCTGATGTCCCGGCCGCCGAGGTGGTAGTCGAGCACCGACGGCTGGAACCGCTTGCCCTCGCAGTCCTCGCACGGGCTGGAGACGCCGGCCATGACGCCGAGGTCGGTGAAGATGACGCCCGCGCCGTTGCAGGTGGGGCAGGCGCCCTCGGAGTTGGCGCTGAAGAGGGCGGGCTTCACCCCGTTGGCCTTGGCGAACGCCTTGCGGATCGGCTCCAGCAGGCCGGTGTACGTCGCCGGGTTGCTGCGGCGGGAGCCCTTGATGGGGCTCTGGTCGACGGAGATGACGTTCTCGCCCGCCGGGATCGACCCGTGGACCAGCGAGCTCTTCCCGGAGCCGGCGACGCCCGTGATGACGGTGAGGACGCCGAGCGGGATGTCGACGTCCACGTCCTGGAGGTTGTGGGACGTCGCCCCCCGGATCTCCAGCGCGCCCGTGGGCTTGCGCACCTCGTCCTTGAGCGCGGCCCGGTCGTCGAGGTGGCGGCCGGTGACGGTGCCGGAGGCGCGCAGCCCGTCCAGGGTGCCCTCGAAGCAGACGGTGCCGCCCGCCGTACCGGCGCCGGGGCCGAGGTCGACGATGTGGTCCGCGATGGCGATGGCCTCGGGCTTGTGCTCCACGACCAGGACCGTGTTGCCCTTGTCGCGCAGGCGCAGCAGCAGGTCGTTCATGCGCTGGATGTCGTGCGGGTGGAGGCCGATGGTCGGCTCGTCGAAGACGTACGTGACGTCGGTGAGCGAGGAGCCGAGGTGGCGGATCATCTTGACGCGCTGGGCCTCGCCGCCGGACAGGGTGCCGGAGGGGCGGTCCAGGGCGAGGTAGCCGAGGCCGATCTCCACGAAGGAGTCCAGCGTCTGCTGGAGCGCTTCGAGGAGCGGGGCGACCGAGGGCTCGTCCAGGGCGCGGACCCACTCCGCGAGGTCGCGGATCTCCATGGCGCAGGCGTCGGCGATGGAGATCTTGGCGATCTTCGAGGAGCGGGCGGCCTCGGTGAGCCGGGTCCCGTCGCACTCGGGGCAGGTGGCGAAGGTGACGGCGCGGTCGACGAACTCCCGGATGTGGGGCTGCATCGACTCGCGGTCCTTGGACAGGAACGACTTCTGGATCTTGGGGATCAGGCCCTCGAAGGTGAGGGTGGAACCCTCCACCTTGACCTTGGTCGGCTCCTTGTAGAGGAAGTCCTGCATCTCCTTCTTGGTGAACGTGGCGATCGGCTTGTTCGGGTCGAGGAAGCCGGACTCCGCGTAGACCCGCACCGTCCACCAGCTGTCCGACTTCCAGCCGGGGATGGTGAACGCGCCCTCGGAGATCGACTTGGAGTCGTCGTAGAGCTGGCTGAGGTCGATGTCGGAGACGTTGCCGCGCCCCTCGCACCGCTGGCACATGCCGCCGGTGCGGCTGAAGGTCGCCTTGACGGCCTTCTTGTTGCCGCGCTCGACGGTGATCGCGCCGCTGGCCGTCACCGAGGGGACGTTGAACGCGAACGCGCCGGGCGGGCCGATGTGCGGGTCGCCGAGGCGGCTGAAGAGGATGCGGAGCATGGCGTTGGCGTCGGTGGCGGTGCCGACCGTGGAGCGGGGGTCGCTGCCCATGCGCTGCTGGTCGACGATGATCGCCGTCGTCAGGCCGTCGAGGACGTCGACGTCGGGCCGCGCCTGCGAGGGCATGAAGCCCTGGACGAACGCGCTGTAGGTCTCGTTGATCAGCCGCTGGGACTCGGCGGCGATGGTGCTGAAGACCAGCGAGCTCTTTCCTGAGCCGGAGACTCCGGTGAACACCGTCAGCCGCCGCTTGGGCAGCTCGATGCTGACGTCCTTCAGGTTGTTCTCCCGCGCGCCGTGCACCCGGATCAGGTCGTGGCTGTCGGCGGGGTGCGGGCCGGGCTGCTGCTGGGTCGTCGTTCTCGGGGCCATGCTCGTCGTCTCTCCCGTACTGGTACGCGAAGCCTGCGGATCGTGATCGTGCGTCGGGGCCGGGGCCTTGTCGGTCCCGGCCCCGGCCCGGCGGGGGTTACCTCGTGGCCTGGGTGATGCGGAGCATGTTCCCGGCGGGATCGCGGAAGGCGCAGTCGCGGACGCCGTACGGCTGGTCGATCGGCTCCTGGAGCACCTCGCCGCCCGCCGCGCGGACCTTCTCGAAGGCCGCGTCCACGTCGTCGGAGGAGAGGATGACCCCGCGCAGCATGCCCTTGGCGAGCAGCTCGGCCATGGTCTGCCGGTCGGCGGCCGGGGCGTTGGGGTCCGCGAGCGGGGGCTCCAGGACGATCTCGACGTCCGGCTGGGAGGGGGAGCCGACGGTCACCCAGCGCATGCCCTCGAACCCGACGTCGTTGCGCACCTCCATTCCCAGGGCGTCCCGGTAGAAGGCGAGCGCCTTGTCGTGGTCGTCGACGGCGATGAAGCACTGCGAGAGCTTGATGTCCATGGGTTTCACGCTACGGGCGGGGCCGACGATCCGCTTCTCCATTCCTGACCGGTCGCGTGAGCATCTTGGCGACGCACGCGGGGATGGTCTCGCCGGCCTCGTGGGGACGGGCCCGGTAGGCGCTCGGGCTCTCCCCGACCAGCTCCGTGAAACGGCTGCTGAACGAGCCCAGCGACGTACAGCCGACGGCGAAGCAGACGTCCGTGACCGACAGGTCGCCCCGGCGGAGCAGCGCCTTGGCCCGCTCGATGCGGCGGGTCATGAGGTAGCTGTACGGGGTCTCGCCGAAGGCGGCGCGGAAACTGCGGGAGAAGTGGCCCGCCGACATGAGGGCGTCGCGGGCCAGCGAGGGGACGTCGAGCGGTTCGGCGTACTCGCGGTCCATGCGGTCGCGGGCCCGGCGCAGCCGGGCCAGGTCCTCCAGCCTCACTCCCCACCTCCACCGACGCACGCGCCCGCGTGCGTCCCGTATGCCCGTTTCCGTACATCCGTCGGCGTCTCGCGCCGCCTGTTCCCGATCCTCCCCCACGCCACCGACCATCGCGCTCCACCGCCCATCGGGACGGGTGCCGAGCGTCACCCTGGACAGCGCACACAACTGGCGGGTAACTTCGAAGGAGGGCTGAGCAAGCGCTTAGACGAACACGCATCGACCGCCGACCAAGGAGGCATCCCGTGCGCCGTACGGTATTCGACGAGGACCACGACGCGTTCCGGGAGACCCTCCGCGCCTTCATCGCGGCCGAGGTCGTGCCGGTGTACGACGAGTGGTTCGCCGCGGGCCAGGCCCCGCGCGACTTCTACCTCAAGCTGGGCGAGCTGGGCGTCTTCGGCATCACGGTCGACGAGGAGTACGGCGGCGCGGGCATCGACTCGCACAAGTACGAGGCCGTCATCTACGAGGAGACCACGCGGGCGGGAGTCTCCTTCGGCGGCTCCGGTGTGCACACGCTGCTCGGTCTGCCGTACATCAAGATGCTCGCCACCGACGACCAGAAGAAGCGCTGGCTGCCGAAGTTCGCGACGGGCGAGGAGATGTGGGCCCTCGCCATGACCGAGCCGGGCACCGGTTCCGACGTCGCGGGCATGAAGACCACCGCCAAGCTCTCCGAGGACGGCACCCACTACGTCCTCAACGGCGCGAAGACGTTCATCACCGGCGGTGTCCATGCCGACCGCGTGATCGTCTGCGCCCGCACCGCCGCCCCGCGCGAGGACGACCGCCGCTTCGGCATCTCCCTCTTCGCCGTGGACACGACGTCCGAGGGCTACTCGGTCGGCCGCAAGCTCGACAAGCTGGGCCTGCGGGTCTCGGACACCGCCGAGCTGGCGTTCGTCGACGTCAAGGTCCCCGTCGAGGACCTGATGGGCGAGGAGAACAAGGGCTTCGGCTACCTCGGCACCAACCTGGCCTCCGAGCGCTGGGGCATCGCCTACGGCGCGTACGCCCAGGCCGCGGCGGCCGTCCGGTTCGCCCAGCAGTACGTGCAGGACCGCACGGTCTTCGGCAAGACCGTCGCCTCGTTCCAGAACACCAAGTTCGAGCTGGCCGCCTGCCAGGCCGAGGTGGACGCGGCCCAGGCCGTCGCCGACCGCGCGCTGGAGGCGCTGGACGCCGGTGAGCTGACGGCGGCCGAGGCCGCCTCCGCGAAGCTGTTCTGCACCGAGGTCGCCCACCGCGTCATCGACCGCTGCCTCCAGCTGCACGGCGGCTACGGCTTCATGAACGAGTACCCGATCGCCCGCCTCTACACGGACAACCGGGTCAACCGCATCTACGGCGGCACCAGCGAGGTCATGAAGTCGATCATCGCCAAGTCCATGGGCCTGTAAGGGGACACGTTCCCTCCATGAACGAGAGTCCCGATCCCCTGCTCGATCTGCTCCAGCTCCTCGACCTGGAGCGGATCGAGCGGGACATCTTCCGGGGCGAGAGCCGCAGTTCGCTCGTGCCCCGGGTGTTCGGCGGCCAGGTGGCGGCCCAGGCGCTCGTCGCCGCGGGCCGCACCGTCCCCGCCGACCGGGCCGCCCACTCCCTGCACGCGTACTTCCTGCGGGCGGGCGATCCCGGAGCGCCGATCGTCTACACCGTGGACCGCATCCGGGACGGGCGTTCCTTCACCACCCGCCGCGTCGTCGCCGTCCAGCACGGGCAGCCCGTCTTCCACCTCTCCGCGTCCTTCCAGACGTACGAGGAGGGCATGGAGCACCAGGCGCCCATGCCCGCCGCGCCCGACCCGGAGACGCTGCCGACCGCCGCCGAGATGCTGCCCCGGTACGCGGACCGCTTCAGCTCCCCCGGCGTCGTGGACCGGCTCATCGACGCGCGGGCGGCGGTGGATCTGCGGTACGTGGACACCCCGCCGTTCGCCACGGTCGGCGAGGCGCGTGAACCGCGCTCGCAGGTGTGGTTCCGGACGAACGGCAAGCTGGCCGACGATCCGCTGCTGCACGTCTGCCTGGCCACCTACGTCTCCGACATGACCCTGCTCGACTCGGTGCTGCTCGCCCACGGGCGGGGCGGCTGGGCGGTCGGGGACGTGGTCGGGGCGAGCCTGGACCACGCGATGTGGTTCCACCGGCCGTTCCGGGCGGACGAGTGGCTGCTGTACGACCAGGAGTCGCCCTCGGCCTCCGGCGGGCGCGGACTCGGCCAGGCCCGTATCCACACCGCCGACGGACGCCTTGCGATCACCGTCATCCAGGAAGGCGTCGTCCGCGTTCCCCGGTGAGTCGTCCGCGCCCCCGGCGATGACCGTGATTCGACGCCGCAATTCCGACATACTCCCCACCATGAGTGACGCGAAAGCGAACGGAACAGACGGTGGCGGGGAATCCACGTTCACCGTGATCGTGGCGGCGGTCGCCAATCTCGGGATCGCCGTGGCCAAGGCCGTCGCCGGACTCATCAGCGGCTCCAGCGCGATGCTCTCCGAGGCGGCGCACTCGGTCGCGGACACCGTCACCGAGGTCATGCTCCTCGCCGCGCTCAAGCGGAGCGAGAAGCCCGCCGACGAGGAGCACCCCCTCGGCTACGGCCCCGAGCGCTACATCTGGGCGATGCTCGCCTCCATCGCCACCTTCGTCGGCGGGGCCGTCTTCTCCCTCTACGACGGGGTGCACACCCTGGTCGAGGGCGAGGAGCTGGGCGACCCTCTCGTCTCGTACATCGTGCTGGCCGTCGCCTTCCTGCTGGAGGGCTACTCGCTGCGCACCGGGGTCAAACAGGTGCGGCGCGAGGCGTCGCGGATGCGCGTGCCGGACGCGTACTACCTGCGCCACACCCCCGACACGGCGGTCAAGGCCGTCGTGATGGAGGACTCGGCGGCCCTGGCCGGGCTGCTGCTGGCAGCGGGCGGCCTGCTGGGCGGGCAGCTCACCGGTTCGGGCGTCTGGGACGGGATCGCGTCCTGCCTGATCGGCCTGCTGCTGGTGTACGTGGCGTGGGTGCTGGGCCGCTCCAACGCGCAGCTCCTGATCGGCCGGCCGCTGCCCGCCGCGGTGCGCGCGGGCGTGCGCGAGGAACTGCTGTCGGTGCCGCACATCGTGGACGTACTGGAGCTGACCACGCTGATCCAGGGGCCGACCGAGATGCTGATCGCCGCGAAGATCGACTTCCGGGACATGGCCACCGCCGCCGAGGTCGAGTGGGCCTGCGAGGAGGCGGAGGCGCAGTTGCGCGAGCGGTTCCCGTCGATCCGCCGGGTCTACCTGGACCCGACGCCGGGCCGGGCCCGGCGTCGGAACGGCGGGACCTGACGCGGGACGTACGGCTCCGGGAGCCGCGGGCGGGCCGCTGGGGCGGGGCGCGGTGGCCCCTGACGCGCACGGGGCCCGGCCGCGCGGTTCACCCACCGGAAGCCGCTACGCGACCGGCCGGCCGGCCCTCTCGGTCTCCGCCGCCTCCTCGACGGGCTCCTCCTCCAGCAGTCCCGCCGCGTGGAGCAGGTAGTCCGTCATCGGGTCGTAGAAGCGCGGGTCGGTGACGTGGTCGTCGAGCGGGACCGTGACCTGGAGGGTCCCCTCCGCCTCGCCGAGGAAGAGCGCCGGGTCGTTGCAGTCCGCGTAGCCGATCGCGTCCAGTCCCCGCTGTCCGGCGCAGCCGGCCCAGCCGTGGTCCGCGACGACCAGGTCGGGCAGCGGGCGGCCGAGGTGGGCCATGGCGTCGAGGATGGCGGCCATGGGGGCCGGGGAGTGGGTGTGCCACAGGGTGGCCCCGCGCTCCAGCACCGCGACGTCCGCGAACTGGAAGACCATGCCCTCGTCCGCCATCAGCCCGGACGGGATGCGGACGATCTCGCAGCCGGCGCGGCGCAACGCGTCCGCCGTCTGCCGGTGCACGTCCAGCAGGCCGCCGGGGTGCCCGGTGGCGAAGAGGACCCGCTCGCGGCCGTCGGCGGCCTTGCGCAGGCGGGCCGCCATCCGCTCCAGGGCGTCCACCGTCAGCTCGGGGTCGATGGTGTCCTGGCCCTGCCGGTGCGCGGGGTCGTCGTTGACGCCGCAGCGCTCGGCCATCACGGCGAGCACGTCCTGCTCGTCGGTCCAGCGGTCGCCGAGCTCCAGGCCCAGCCAGTAGTGGCGGTCGCCGTTGGCGAGCTTGCGGTAGTGGGAGAGGTTGTTGTCGCGCGGTGTGGCGACATCCCCCGCGATACGCGAGCGGACGAGGTGGTCGACGAGGGCGGCGCGGCTGGGTATCGGCATGGACCCATTGTGCCGTCCCGTGTGCGCGGTGTGCCCGGTGTCCGGGCCGGGGAGCGGGTTCCGCTCCGGCGAGCGGTGTGGCGGGCGGTCCGTCCCCTGGTCCGGCGGCCGCGTCGCATCCGGCCCGCCGCTCGGCCGGGCAAGTCTTCCGGCACTGTTCACCCCCGCGTGACCTGCTTCTTCCTTCGCCGGGCGGGGACCGGTCTCGAATGGAACGACCCAGAGGTCTAAACCAATCGAGTCGCGCCAAACCGGTGTCCGATTCTCTCCGTCGGAGCGATCTCCGGGCAGTGGTCTATACCTTTGGCATTAGGGTGGGCCACCTGAAACGGGCACATACGCAGCCGTGGGGGGCTTTATGACCGTGCATCACCTTCCGCAACCTCCGTCCGACACCGAGTTGTACTGGTACTTCGGACCGCAACGCCGGTGGGTGCTGGTGAGCAGCTCGCTGGCCTTCGTGTTCACGGCGGCCACCATGTTCACCTTCGCGCTGCGGACCCCGGCGCTCTGGGCGTTCCTCGCGGTCCTCGGGCTGAACATGGCGGCCCTGCTGCTGTCCTGCCTGAACAGCCTGCGCCAGCGCCGCCTCACCCGCTCCTCGCACGAGGTGCTCGTCCGCGCCTGGCGGCCCGCCACGCTGCCGGCCGTCGACCTCTACCTGCCGACCTGCGGCGAACCGCTGCCCGTCCTCGCCAACGCCTACCGCGCGGTCGCCGCCCTCGACTGGCCCGACGCGCTGACCGTCTGGGTGCTGGACGACGCCGACCGGGCGGAGGTGGCGGCCCTGGCGGCCCAGCACGGCTACCGGTACGTCGTACGGCCCGACCGGGGGCACCTGAAGAAGGCGGGGAACCTCAACCACGCCCTCACCCTGTCCGACGCCGAGTTCATCGCGATCCTGGACGCCGACTTCGCGCCCCGGCCGGACTTCCTGCGCCATCTCGTCCCGTACCTCGCGGACCCGGCCGTCGGCATCGTGCAGAGCCCGCAGTGCTTCGACACCGACGCGGGCATGGCCTGGATCCAACGCGCCGCAGGCGCCGCCCAGGAGTGGTTCTTCCGCTGGATCCAGCCTTCACGGGACGCCAGCGACGCCGCGATCTGCTGCGGCAGCAACGCCGTCTACCGGCGCTCCGCGATCGACCTGGCCGGCGGCTTCGCCCGGCTCGACCACAGCGAGGACCTGTACACCGGACTCGCCCTGTACGAGCGGGGGTTCCGCACGCAGTACGTCCCCGTCCTGGTCGCCAAGGGCACCTCGCCGGACACCGTCACCTCGTTCGTGAACCAGCAGTACCGGTGGGCCATGGGCAATCTGCACCTCCTCGGCACCCCGGTCCTGAAGCGGATGGGCGCGCCCTGGCGGATGCGGCTCTGCTTCTACGAGGGCGTCGTCGGCTATCTGACCACCGCCGTGAACACCTTCGCCGCCCCGCTGCCACCGCTGGTGATGATGTTCGCGTACCCGGACCACATCCGCCCCTGGCACGTCCTGCCGCTGCTCGCCCCGCTCTGGCTGTGGCACGTCCTGCTGCCCCGGATCAGCCGGACCCGGTGGCGGGTCGAGGTGATCCGCGCCAACGTCCTCACCAGCGTCGCCGCCGCCGTCGGCTTCTGGCACACCCTGCGGGGCCGCAGCGCCGCGTGGGTGCCCACGGGCGCGCAGGGCAAGGGGAGTTCGGGCTCCATGGCCCGCCGGGTGGTGGGCGGCTCACTGGTCTGGCTGGTCCTGTCCAACGGGGCCGCCGCGGCGGGCCTCGCCCTGGCCGTCGCCCGCAACGGCTGGGAGCCGAACTGGGGCCTCGGCCTCTACCTCCTGGTCCAGTCGCAGATCAACGTGCCGCTGATCCGGGACCTGCTGGCGGAGCTGCGCCCGATCCGCCGGGCCTCGGCGGCTGCCGAACAGACCTCTTCCGACGAGCCGTCGAACGGCAGGTCGGGTGCGATGACACCTCGCGCCGACCACCGACCGCCGGCCCGTGCCGGCGTCCTCCTGCCCCGCCGCTGGCCCGAGGCCCTGGCCGCCTCCGCCGTCCTCCTGCTCACCGGTCTGATCGCCTCGGGATGGGTCAACCCCATGCTCCCGTGGCTGAGTTGAACCGCTCCGAAAGGCCCCGCCCGATGCCCTTCCTCCTCGCACCCGGCCCTCGCCGCAGACGGCTCCCTCCCCCGCCCACCACGCCCGAGTCCGCGTGCCGCCCGGGCCGTTCCGGCGGCCCGGGCGGCGAGTCCGGGCCCAGTCCGCACCGGTCCACCTTCCGGCCCGACATCGAGGGGCTGCGCGCGGTCGCGGTCCTCGCGGTCCTCGCCTTCCACGCCGGGATACCGGGGACGGCGGGCGGCTTCGTCGGTGTGGACGTCTTCTTCGTCATCTCCGGCTACCTGATCACCGGCCTGCTGGTCCGGGAGGCGATCACCACCGGCCGTATCCGCCTCGGCGACTTCTTCTCCCGCCGGGCCCGCCGGCTGCTGCCCTCCGCCGCCGTCGTCCTCGCGGCCGTGGCGGTGGCCGGGGCGTGGCTGACCGTACCGCTGCTCCGCGCCGACCTGGAGCAGGACGTCCTCGCCGCCGCGCTGTCCGTCGCCAACTGGCGGTTCGTCTCCCAGCAGACCGACTACCTGGCCGCCGGGCACGACCAGAGTCCGCTGCTGCACTTCTGGTCGCTCGCCGTCGAGGAACAGTTCTATCTCGCGTGGGGCCCGCTGCTGGCGGTGACCGTGCTGCTGACCGCCCGTGCGGTGCGCCGGGGGCGGGCCGTGCGCGCGGTCGTGGCGCTCGCCGCCACCGCCCTGGGGCTCGCCTCGTTCGCGCTGTCCCTGCACTGGACACGGGACTCGGTCTCGCTCGCGTACCTCGGAACGCCGTCGCGCGTCTGGCAGTTCGCGGTCGGTGCGATGCTGGCGCTGCTGCCCTGGCATCTGCTGCGCGGGCCGCGTCCGCTGCGCCTGGTCTGCGGGTGGGCGGGGGCCGCGGCGATCGTCTGGTGCGTCGTGGCGTACGACGCGACGACCCCGTACCCCGGATACGCGGCGCTCGTCCCCACCCTGGGGACGGCCGCCGTGATCCTCGCCGCGATCCCCGGCCGGGGCGAGCGGGAGGTCCAAGGGGCCCTCAGCGTGGGCCGGTTGCTGGCCGGACGGGCGCCTCGGGCGGTCGGGCGGCTCTCCTACAACCTCTACCTGTGGCACTGGCCGGTGCTCGTCCTGGCCGAGGCGCGGCTCGGGGCGCTCGGCTGGCCCGCGAAGGCAGCGCTGACGCTGGCGGCCGTGCTGCCCGCCCTCGCCACGATGCGCTGGGTCGAACGGCCGTTGCGCCGCAGTCGTACGGTCTCCGAACTCCCGCGCCGGGGGCTGGCGGTGGGCGTCTCCGCGATCGTCCTGCCGATCGTGCTCGCGCTGGTCGTCGGCACCACCACCCTGCACCTGATGGGCCCGGCCACCCCGGTCGACGTCAAGGGTCTGCCGCCCGGTGCGGCCACCGGCCCTTCCCTGCTGGCCCGGACCGACGGCTCCCCGCTCGCGGGCGGCCCGACGGTGCCGAGCCCGGCCCAGGCGCGCAAGGACTTCCCGCCGGACGGGGCCTGCCAGGTCGCCCCGGCGGCGACCCGCAGCCCGGAATGCCTGTTCGGGGCGGTGGACAGCCCCGACCGGGTGGTGCTGCTCGGCGACTCGCACGCGGGCCAGTGGTTCTCCCCGATGCTCGCCCTGGCCTCCCGACGCGGCTGGGCGCTCCAGGAACTGGTCAAGCAGGGCTGCCCGCTTCCGGAACTGACGGTGAAGAACCCGCAGTTGGGCCGGGAGTACCGCGAGTGCGACACCTGGCGGGCGGACGCCCTGGAACGGGTGCGGACGGGTCCCACGCCACGGCTCATCGTGATCGCCTCGCTCAACCGGTACACCGCCGACCGTGAACTCCTCGTCGCGGCCTGGGAGAAGACGCTGAAGCCGCTGCGGGCGACCGGCACGCCGATCGTGTACATCGAGGACACCCCCGTACCGGGCACGGACATCCCGGCCTGCGTCTCCGGCGTCCCGGAGGAGGCGGCGGGCTGCGCGTTCGACCGGGCGGAGGCGCTTCCCGCCGATCCGCTGGCGCGGCGGATCGCGGCGGGCGCGGTGCCGGGTGTGCGGTCGGTCGGCGTGAACCCGGTGCTGTGCCCGGAGCCGGGCCCGACCTGCCCTGCCGTGCGGGACCGCGTCCTCCTCTACCGGGACGACGCCCACCTGACGAACGTGGCGGCCATCGTGCTGACCCCCCGCCTGGAGCGGCTGCTGACCGCTTCGGGCGCGCTGCCCCCGGCCGCCGCCTCCGGCCCCGCCGTCACTCCGCCCCCACCGGCTCCCGAGCCCGGCGCGGACGGCTGGAGCGTTCTGCTGCGGGACGACTTCGACGGCCCGGCGGGTGGTCGCCCCTCGCGCGCGAACTGGAGTCACGACCTCGGCACCTGCTACCCCGGCTGCCCGGCGGCGCAGTGGGGCACCGGGGAGATCGAGACCATGACCGACTCGACCGACAACGTGCGCCTGGACGGGCGGGGCGTGCTGGAGATCGTCCCCACCAGGAAGGACGGGCGGTGGAGTTCGGGCCGGATCACGACCGTGCGGTCCGACTTCGCGCCACCGCCCGGCGGAGTGCTGCGGATCGAGGCGTCGATCGCGCTGCCGGACGTGACGGGACCGAAGGCCGCGGGCTACTGGCCGGCGTTCTGGACGCTGGGCGCGGACCTGCGCGACGGGTACACCGGCTGGCCGGGCGTCGGCGAGCTGGACGTGATGGAGTCGGTGAACGGCCGGGACACCGTCTTCGGCACGATGCACTGCGGGGTCCTGGACGGCGGCCCGTGCGAGGAGCCGGTGGGGCTGACCTCGGGCCCGCAGGCGTGTGCGGACTGCCGTACGCGGTTCCACACGTACGCCGTCGAGGTGGACCTCTCACCGGGCGCGGAGGAGGTCCGCTGGTACCGGGACGACCGGGTGTTCCACCGGGTGCGGGCGGACGCGATGGACGCCGGGACGTGGAAGCGGACCGTGGACCACGGCCTCTTCCTGATCCTGAACGTGGCGATCGGCGGCAAGCTGCCGCTGGCCGACGGGGCGACGGCGGGCCCCGCGACCGAGCCGGGCCACCCGATGCGGGTGGATCACGTACGGGTCGCCACCAGGGCCCCGGCGGGGTGACCGGTCCGTCGGGGCGGCCCCGGACCGACCGGGGCCGCCCCGCGCCCGCCGCGCTCGGGACGCCCGAGGGACCTCCGCGTGAGGGGCCCTCCCGGACGCCGGGACCCGCGGCGGGCCGCTACGACGCCACGGAGAGCACCGTCACCACGGTCACCGCGGAGATCGCGGCCTGAAGGGTGCGGATCGCCTCGCGCACGCTCACGCCCGCCCAGTGGCCTTCCGCGATCTCGGCCATGCGCGGCACGACCTGCTTCTTCGGCACGCCCGGAAACGCCTGGGGGTGCATGCCGGTGGCGTGCAGCAGCGCGACCAGGGAGCTGGTGCGGGCGTCCGGCTCGACCCCGTCCAGGACCACGGAGGCCAGCCGGGCGCGCAGCTCCCGTTCCACGGCCCCGTCCGCCTCCGGATAGCGGCGGACCGGGAAGACTCCGAGGGCACGGCGCTTCTCCTCGGTCACCGGACCGCGGGCGACGAGGCTCGCCACGACGTCCTGCGAACCCTTGGAGTGCTCGCGGGCCAGCCAGTCGGTCACCTTGCGGCTGCTGGACGCCCCGTGGACCCAGCGGGTGAGCCGGTCGAGGCGGCCGTCCAGGAGCGGGTCGCCCGTGGGGGTCGGGTCGAAGACCTCGACGCGGCCGCCCTTCACCGTGACACGGCCCGCCATGACCAGCTCCAGGAGCATGCCCGCCGCCACACCCCAGCGGGCCGCGGTCTGCCCCTTCGCCTCGCCGGTCGCGTCGTCCAGCGACAGCAGCATGATCTCTTCACCCAGTGAGACAGTCACGATGCGGCTCCCCGATTCGTTGCGTGGTGACCGGACAGACGTACGTACCCGGTTCCGGGTTGCCCGGAACCCCGGAGCACCCGGCTGCCGACACCGGTACGGGGAGGCCGGGCGGCCGGGTGTTCAGGCGGTCAGAACGGCGGGCGGTCAGGACGGCGGGCGGGCGCCGAGTCCGTCAGGAGGCCGGGCGGTCGGGGTGCTCAGGAGGCTGGAGGGTCAGGGGCTCGGGCGGTCAGGACGGTTCCGCCGCGGCGAACGCGCCGCGGGCCAGCCGGTGCAGCAGGGCGGCGGTGGCCGCGCGGCCGGGCAGGGCGTCGGGGCGGGCCAGGTGCGGGGTGGAGTTCAGCAGGCCGAAGACGGCGTGCACGGTGACGCGGGCCCGGTTCTCGGCCAGCGCCGGGTAGAGGGCGCGGACGACGCCGACCCAGACCTCGACGTACTCGCGCTGGAGCCGGCGCACCCGCTTGCGGTCCGTGTCGCGGAGCCGGTCCAGCTCCCGGTCGTGGAGGGTGATCAGGGGGCGGTCGTCGAGGGCGAAGTCGATGTGGCCCTCGATGAGCGCGTCCAGGAGGGCCTCCGGGGAGCCGCCGCCGCGGGCCTCGTCCTCCGCCACCCGCTGCCGTCCCCCCTCCAGGAGGCGTTCGCTGATCCCCACCAGCAGCTCGGCGAGCATCGCGTCCTTGCCGGGGAAGTGCCGGTAGAGGCCGGGACCGCTGATCCCGACGGCGGCGCCTATCTCGTCCACGCCGACGCCGTGGAAGCCGCGCTCGGCGAAGAGGCGGGCGGCCTCCCGGAGGATCTGCTCGCGGCGGGTGGGGGCCGCGACGCGGGCGGCGGCATGGGTGCTCATGAGGATTCATTCTAGACAGGGCCGTTAGCGCTCGTTAACCTGAGGCGGACGCGTTAACGCTCATTAACAGCAGTGCAGCACCGATCGCGGTACGGGCAAGGGGGCTCGACACGATGCAGCAGGCACCGGTCCTGGCGAGTGCGGCCGATCCCGCCTCGGCGGCCTGGCAGGCCAACGAGGCGGCGCATCGCGCGCTCTCCGACGACTTGGCGGGCCGCCTCGCCACGGCGCGGCTGGGCGGGGGTGAGAAGGCGCGGGCCCGTCACGAGGCGCGCGGCAAGCTGCTCCCCCGCGACCGGGTGGACACCCTCCTCGATCCGGGCTCGCCGTTCCTGGAGCTGGCCCCGCTGGCGGCGAACGGGATGTACGGGGACCAGGCCCCCGCCGCCGGCGTCATCGCGGGCATCGGCCGGGTCTCGGGCCGGGAGTGCGTGATCGTCGCCAACGACGCGACCGTCAAGGGCGGCACGTACTACCCGATGACCGTGAAGAAGCACCTGCGCGCCCAGGAAGTGGCCCTGGAGAACCGTCTCCCCTGTCTGTACCTGGTGGACTCGGGCGGCGCGTTCCTGCCGATGCAGGACGAGGTCTTCCCCGACCGGGACCACTTCGGGCGGATCTTCTACAACCAGGCACGGATGTCGGGTGCCGGGATTCCGCAGATCGCGGCGGTCATGGGCTCCTGCACCGCGGGCGGTGCGTACGTCCCGGCGATGAGCGACGAGGCCGTCATCGTCCGGAACCAGGGCACGATCTTCCTCGGCGGCCCGCCGCTGGTGAAGGCCGCGACCGGCGAGGTCGTCACGGCCGAGGAACTGGGCGGCGGCGAGGTCCACTCCCGGACGTCGGGGGTCACCGACCACCTCGCCGAGGACGACGCGCACGCCCTGCGGATCGTCCGCACCATCGTCGGGACCCTCCCGGACCGCGCCCCGCTGCCCTGGTCGGTCGAGCCGGCCGAGGAGCCGAAGGTGGACCCGGCCGGGCTGTACGGGGCGGTCCCGGTGGACTCCCGCACCCCGTACGACGTACGCGAGGTGATCGCCCGCGTGGTGGACGGCTCACGGTTCCAGGAGTTCAAGGCGGAGTACGGGCAGACGCTGGTCACCGGCTTCGCCCGCGTCCACGGCCACCCGGTCGGGATCGTCGCCAACAACGGCATCCTGTTCTCCGAATCGGCGCAGAAGGGCGCGCACTTCATCGAGCTCTGCGACCAGCGCGGCATCCCGCTCGTCTTCCTCCAGAACATCTCCGGCTTCATGGTCGGCCGCGACTACGAGGCGGGCGGCATCGCCAAGCACGGCGCGAAGATGGTGACGGCGGTGGCCTGCACCCGCGTGCCGAAGCTGACGGTCGTGGTCGGTGGTTCGTACGGCGCGGGCAACTACTCGATGTGCGGCCGGGCCTACAGCCCCCGCTTCCTGTGGATGTGGCCGAACGCCAAGATCTCGGTGATGGGCGGCGAGCAGGCCGCCTCGGTGCTGGCCACCGTCAAGCGCGACCAGCTCGGCGACGACTGGAGCGCCGAGGACGAGGAAACGTTCAAGGCCCCGATCCGCGCCCAGTACGAGACCCGGGGCAACGCGTACTACGCCAGCGCCCGACTGTGGGACGACGGTGTGATCGACCCTGTGGACACCCGGCAGGTCCTCGGCCTCGCCCTGACCGCCTGCGCCAATGCCCCGCTGCCCCAGAAGGACCCGGCCGGGCCCGGCTTCGGCGTCTTCCGGATGTGAGGAACAGATGACGACGATGTTCGACACCGTACTGGTCGCCAACCGCGGCGAGATCGCGGTCCGGGTGATCCGGACCCTGCGCGAGCAGGGCGTGCGCTCGGTCGCGGTCTTCAGCGACGCGGACGCGGACGCCCGGCACGTACGGGAGGCGGACACGGCGGTCCGCATCGGCCCGCCGCCCGCCGCCGAGAGCTACCTGAACGTGCCGGCGCTGCTGGACGCGGCCCGTCGCACGGGGGCGCAGGCCGTCCATCCGGGGTACGGATTCCTCGCGGAGAACGCGGAGTTCGCCCAGGCGTGCGCGGACGCGGGGCTGGTCTTCATCGGACCGCCCGCCGCCGCGATCGCGCTCATGGGCGACAAGATCCGGGCCAAGGAGACCGTCGCCGCGGCCGGGGTCCCGGTCGTGCCCGGCTCCTCGGGCAGCGGCCTGACCGACGCCCAACTGGAGGCGGCGGCACGGGAGATCGGCACCCCGGTGCTGCTGAAGCCCTCGGCGGGCGGCGGCGGCAAGGGCATGCGCCTGGTCCGTGACACGGCCGTCCTGGCGGAGGAGATCGCGGCGGCGCGGCGCGAGGCACGGGCCTCGTTCGGCGACGACACGCTGCTCGTGGAGCGGTGGATCGACCGCCCGCGCCACATCGAGATCCAGGTGCTGGCCGACACCCACGGCAACGTGATCCACCTCGGCGAGCGCGAGTGCTCCCTCCAGCGCCGCCACCAGAAGATCATCGAGGAGGCGCCCAGCGTCCTGCTGGACGCGGAGACCCGCGCGGCGATGGGCGAGGCGGCCGTGCAGGCGGCGCGCTCCTGCGGCTACGCGGGCGCGGGGACGGTGGAGTTCATCGTTCCGGGCGACGACCCGTCCTCGTACTACTTCATGGAGATGAACACCCGTCTCCAGGTCGAGCACCCGGTGACCGAGCTGATCACCGGGCTGGACCTGGTGGAGTGGCAGCTGCGGGTCGCGGCGGGCGAGCGGCTCCCGTACGCGCAGGAGGACGTCCGGCTCGACGGCTGGGCGATCGAGGCCCGCGTCTGCGCCGAGGACCCCTCCCGCGGCTTCCTGCCCTCGGGCGGTACGGTGCTGGCGCTGCGCGAGCCGCAGGGCGGCGGGGTGCGGACGGACTCGGGGCTCAGCGAGGGCGTGCCGGTGGGCAGCCTGTACGACCCGATGCTGTCGAAGGTCATCGCGTACGGCCCCGACCGCGCGACCGCCCTGCGCAAGCTGCGGGCCGCCCTCGCGGACACGGTGATCCTGGGCGTCCCGACCAACGCGGGCTTCCTGCGCCGCCTGCTGGCCCACCCGGACGTCATCGCGGGGCGCCTGGACACGGGGCTGGTGGAGCGCGAGGCGGAGGGCCTGGTGCCGGACGGCGTGCCGGACGAGGTGTACGCGGCGGCCGCGGCGGTCCGCCGGGAGGCACTGGAGCCCCGGCCGGACGCGGGCGGCTGGACGGACCCGTTCTCGGTGCCGAACGGATGGCGTACGGGCGGTGTGCGCGCGCCGCTGCTCTTCCCGTTGCGCGTGGCGGGAGGCGAACCCGTCACGCGGATCGCCCCGGCCTCCGCGACGGTCACCGCCGACCGGGTCACGGTCGAACTCGACGGCACGGTCGGCCACTTCCACCGGTCAGGCCACTGGCTCGGCCGGGACGGCGACACCTGGCACGTCCAGGACCACGACCCGGTGGAGGCGTCCCTCAGCGGGGCCGGCCGCAGCGGGGCGGGCACCCTGGCGGCCCCGATGCCGGGCACGGTCACGGTGGTGAAGGTGGCGGTCGGGGACGAGGTCGAGGCGGGCCAGAGCCTGCTCGTGGTGGAGGCGATGAAGATGGAGCACGTGATCTCCGCCCCGCACGCGGGGACCGTGACCGAGCTGGACGTCACGGCGGGTGCGACGGTGGCGATGGACCAGGTCCTGGCCGTGGTGGTCCCGGCCGCCGGCGGGGAGGACGCATGAGCACACGGTCGCTGCCCATGGAGGTGCCGGCCCCCGGCCTGCCCGACCGGGTCCGCATCCACGAGGTGGGGGCGCGGGACGGCCTGCAGAACGAGAAGGAGACGGTCCCGACGCCGGTGAAGGCGGAGTTCATCCGCCGCCTGGCGGAGGCCGGCCTCACCACCATCGAGGCGACGAGCTTCGTCCACCCGAAGTGGGTGCCCCAACTCGCGGACGCGGAGGAGCTGTTCCCGCTGCTCGGCGACATCGCGGACGTCGGGGGCGTGTCGCTCCCCGTCCTCGTCCCGAACGAACGGGGACTGGACCGGGCGCTGGCACTCGGGGCCCGGTCGATCGCGGTGTTCGGCTCGGCGACGGAGACGTTCGCCGCGCGCAACCTGAATCGGACGGTGGCCGAGTCGCTGGCGATGTTCGAACCGGTGGTGGCCCGCGCCAAGGCGGACCGGGTCCAGGTGCGCGGGTATCTGTCGATGTGCTTCGGCGACCCGTGGGAGGGCGCGGTGCCGGTGGCGCAGGTGGTCGGCGTCGCGAAGGCGCTGATGGACCTGGGCTGCGACGAGCTGTCGCTGGGCGACACGATCGGGGTGGCGACACCCGGCCACGTGAGCGCCCTGCTGACCGCGCTGAACGAGGCGGGGGTGGCGACCCCGTCGATCGGCGTGCACTTCCACGACACGTACGGCCAGGCGCTGTCGAACACCCTGGCGGCGCTCCAGCACGGAGTGACGACGGTGGACGCGTCGGCGGGCGGTCTGGGCGGCTGCCCGTACGCGAAGAGCGCCACCGGCAACCTGGCCACCGAGGACCTGGTCTGGATGCTCGACGGCCTCGGCATCGAGACGGGCGTCGACCTGGACGCCCTGACCGCCACCAGTCTCTGGCTGGCCGGACACCTGGGACGGCCGAGCCCGTCGCGCACGGTCCGCGCCCTCGCCCCTTCCTCTTCTTCCGCCTCCCACAAGGAGTGAGCACCCCATGTCCCTGGACCACCGGCTGACCGCCGAGCACGAGGAACTGCGCCGCACGGTCGAGGAGTTCGCGCACGACGTGGTCGCGCCGAAGATCGGCGACTTCTACGAGCGGCATGAATTCCCGTACGAGATCGTGCGCGAGATGGGCCGGATGGGCCTGTTCGGGCTGCCGTTCCCGGAGGAGTACGGCGGGATGGGCGGCGACTACCTGGCGCTCGGGATCGCCCTGGAGGAGCTGGCGCGGGTCGACTCCTCGGTGGCGATCACCCTGGAGGCCGGGGTGTCGCTGGGAGCGATGCCGCTGCACCTGTTCGGCACGGAGGAGCAGAAGCGGCAGTGGCTGCCGAAGCTGTGCGCGGGCGAGGCGCTGGGCGCGTTCGGCCTGACCGAACCGGACGGCGGCTCGGACGCCGGCGGCACCCGGACGACGGCGGTGCTGGACGAGGCGACGAACGAGTGGGTGATCAACGGTTCGAAGTGCTTCATCACCAACTCCGGTACGGACATCACGGAGTTGGTGACGGTCACCGCCGTGACGGGCCGCAAGGAGGACGACCGCCCGCTGATCTCCGCGATCATCGTCCCTTCGGGCACCCCCGGCTTCACGGTCGCGGCCCCGTACTCCAAGGTCGGCTGGAACGCCTCGGACACCCGCGAGCTGTCCTTCACCGACGTCCGCGTCCCCGCCGCCAACCTGCTGGGCGAACAGGGCCGGGGCTACGCCCAGTTCCTGCGCATCCTGGACGAGGGCCGGGTCGCGATCTCCGCCCTGGCGACGGGGCTGGCGCAGGGCTGCGTGGACGAGTCGGTGAAGTACGCGCACGAACGCCACGCGTTCGGCAAGCCGATCGGCGCGAACCAGGCGATCCAGTTCAAGATCGCCGACATGGAGACGCGCGCCCACATGGCCCGCGTGGGCTGGCGCGACGCGGCGTCCCGCCTGGTGGCGGGCGAGCCGTTCAAGAAGGAGGCGGCCATCGCGAAGCTGTACTCCTCGACGGTCGCGGTGGACAACGCCCGCGACGCCACGCAGATCCACGGCGGCTACGGGTTCATGAACGAGTACCCGGTGGCACGGATGTGGCGCGACTCGAAGATCCTGGAGATCGGCGAGGGCACGAGCGAGGTCCAGCGGATGCTGATCGCACGGGAGCTGGGACTGCCGGGCTGAGCTGCCGTCCGATGCGCTGACCGCCGCCGCCCCGCCCGCCGTGGATCACTCTGCGGCGGGCGGGGCGGGCGTGTGGGCGGGGGTCACCCATCGCCCTCCGGCGGCACGAGGTCGGGGCAGAGCGAGTGCCCGCACCGACAGGGCGGCCACCGGAGCGCGGCTCCGGGGACGAGGTCGGGGTCGGGGTCGGCCCGGGCATGGCCACCGGTCGGAACGACGAGAACCCCGTCACTGCCGAGCTCTTTCATGAGTCGAGAGAGATTCCGTCGACCGCCACTGCTCTGCACCATCACGAATCCAGCCTCTCAGTCCTAGGACTACGACCGTCGGCGATGCCACTGTGGCGCACAGTCCTAGGACTGTCAACCTTCTCTTCGCTGTGTTTGACTGCTCCTGTCGAGAGGAGGGACGCATGGCGCCCAAGTGGCGGGACTTGGCCGACCGGCTGGCCGAACGCATCAGAAGCGGTGAGTACGAGCCGGGACGGCAGCTGCCACACATCAGAGATCTCGTGGCAGCGGGCGAGGGATCCAAGTCGACGGTCCATGCGGCGTACAAGGCGTTGGAGGCAGAGGGCCTGGTCACATCGTCGCGCGGCCACGGCACTGTCGTACGGCCGCCGGCAGCTCTCCAGCGGTTGGGTACCGACCGCTACGACAAAGCGAAGTGGCGCGACGGCGACGAAGTCGCCTTCATCGCGGACCGTGTCGCCTCGGGGCGACCGCACAGCCGTGGCGACCAGACGCAGACGGTGAGCCGCATCGAAGCCACGGACACCGTTGCCGCCGCCCTCGGCCTGCGCCCGGGATCCGACGTCTACGCGCGTGCCCGCCTGATCAAGGAGAGCGGCCACCCCACCCACACCCTGACCAGCTACTACCGCCCCGAGCACGTCGAAGGCACGCGTCTGGTCGACCCGGCGCCCGGCCCGGCCGGGCGGGGTGGAGGGTTCCGCGTCCTGTACGACGCCGGGTACGAGATCGACCACATGCGTGAGGAGCTGTTCGCGCGCTCCGCCACACCGGAGGAGGCGACGTTGCTGCACCTGCCCTCCGGTGAAGCCGTGGTGGAGCTTCACCGGACGGCGTTCACCGCAGACGGAACAGCTGTCGAGTTCGCCATCGGAGTGCACGCCGCCTCGAGGTTCCGCTGGACATACGACTTCGCGGTACCGGACTCGGCGCAGAGGAAGGGCAAGCAGTCGTGATCACTCCCCAGTCCTGGTCGGATGCCCGGCAGTTGTGGGACCACCACCTCATGCACCACACCCCGCGCCCCTGCTCGGTCATCATCGGGCTGGGCAGCCATGACCTGGGGGTGGCCGATGCGTCGGCGGGGTTCTACCTGCGCGGGCTGGCTCCCGTCATCGTCTTCACCGGCTCGACCAGCCCCACCACCCGCGACCGGATGCCGCGCGGCGAGGCCGTGCACTACCGGGAGCGGGCCGTCGAGCTGGGGGTGCCGGAGCCCGCCGTGCTGGTCGAGCCGAGGGCCCGTAACACCGGGGAGAACATCCGCTTCTCGCGGGCCCTCCTCGAAGGGGCCGAGGTGGACGCGGAATCCGTCCTGCTGGTCAGCAAGCCGTACGAGGAGCGGCGCGCGTACGCCACGGCACGCAAACTGTGGCCGGGGGTGCGCATCGTGAGCGCGTCGAGCCCGATGACGTTCGAGGAATACGCGGCCTCGATCGGGGACGACCGGATGGTGATCGACATGCTGGTCGGGGCACTGCAACGACTCCTCGTCTACCCGGCCCGGGGGTTCATGATCGAGCAGCCCGTGCCGGAGGAGGTCGCGGCGGCGTACGAGCGGCTGGTCGGGGCCGGGTTCACGAGTCGGCTGATCCGGTAGGAGGCGGGCCCTCGCCAAGGGCGCGCCATGGGCGGGGCGCGCCGGCGTTACGGGCGGGACTCCGACGTGACCTCGAACGGTCCCTCGGCGGCCGCCACACACGGGGCGATGTCCGACACGGCGCCCGCCGCCAGGACCGACTCGCAGAGCCGGCCGCCGCTCTCGCGCAGGTCGAGGTGGAGGCGGGTCGTCGTGCCGTCCTGCTGGAGGGCGTGGATCAGGTCGTCGGTGTAGCCGAGGCGGTTCAGGGTCGCGCGGACCGTGGCGGGGGTGGGTTCCGCCAGTTTCTGCAGCGCCGCGACGATCCGCTGTTCGTGGTGGCCGCTCATGCACCACTCGCGGGCGTTCAGCTCCGCCTCGGGCCCGGTGGGGGGAGCCGGCTCGATCGGGCGGGTCGGGGGCGTCTCTCCAGGGGCGACGCTCTCCGGCCCCTCCGCAACGGCCTGCCCGCCGGCGGGTCTCCGTGCGGGCGTACCCGGTGGCGGGCAGGCCCGTCCGAACGCCTCGAAAAGCGTGGCGGACGCCGCGTGCTCGGCGGAAGACCGGGGCGCGCGCGTCTCGGAGACGGCGGCGGCCGAGTCGCCCCGCTGCCCGCCGCCGCTCTGCACGCTGCCGCAACCGGTGAGGACCAGAGCGGCGAGGGCAGCGGCGGTGAGGGCGCGCCGACCATGGGCGAACAGGCTGAGAGAACCGCGGATCTGTGTCATGCGGCGAGTCTCCGGCGGAACGTCGCGGTCCGCGTGAGTACGCGTACTCACGGCCCGTCCGGAGCTTCCCGGAACGCCGCCTACAACACCCGCAGGGCGTCTCCGGCATCGCGTTCGCGCCTGGCCAGGGCGTGCAACACGGCCTGGTCGCCGTGCCGTTCGCGGGCTGCCGCGAAGAGCACGTCGATCGCCACCGCGAGCGCCGGCTCCGGCGTGCGCGTGCTGACGCCCGCACTCAGCGCCAAGTCCTCCAGGTGTACGGCGAATTCGACGCAGCGCGTCTCCAGGTATCCGTCGAGGCGCATCTCCTCGCCGGACCGGTGGAGGACAGCCACCCGCCGGTCGGCCGGCTCCTCCGCCAGCCGGACGGACAACCGCTGCCAGGCGGCGCGCGCCTGTCCGGCCACGACCTCGGGTCCCGCCGCGGCCGTTTCCTCGCTGCGGGCGCGCACACCGACGTTGAGCGCGGAGTCGGGTGTCGCTGTGCCGGTGAGCCGGGCGTAGTAGTGCACCGGTGTCACCGGCTCCGCTCCGGCCACCCGGCCGTCGAGGAACCATTCGACCTGCAGGATGCTGCGTGCGAGGTGACCTGCCAGCGCGCCCACCGACATCCCCGGCAGGACGGACTCCTTCTGCCAGCGGCGCGCCACCTCCGCTTCCGCCAGGAGGTGCACGGCTTGCTCGGCGGCCAGGAGGTACGCGGTGCGTGTGTCGGTGGTCGTCATGCCGGGCATGGTGCCCGCAAGGTGATCATCCGCGGAGTGGCGTCCGCATGGTGGTCCTCGCGTTCACCGTGGGTGCGTGTCCGCCGTGGGTGTGCGTGACGGTGCCCCCGCCGCGCCCGTCGCCCGTCCAATCCGTTCGACACTCCCCGCCCCGTCCGGCAGAGTCCCGTCATGGACCTCCGACACTGGCCCCTGTACGGGCTTCGCCTGCGTACCCCGCGTCTCGAACTGCGTCTGCCCGACCTCCGGCTCCTCGACGAGCTGTCCTCGGTGGCGGCCGTCGGGGTGCACGGTCCGGACCGCATGCCGTTCACCGTGCCCTGGACCGACGGGAAGCCCGAGGAAGTGGCGCGGGCGGTGTTCCAGCACGTGCTGGCGACCGTCGCCGACTGGTCCGTGCAGAACTGGACGCTCAGCCTGGCCGTCCTGCATGAGGGCGAGGTCGTCGGACGGCAGGACCTGATGGGGCAGGACTTCGGGGTCCGGCGACAGGTGGAGACGGGGTCATGGCTCGGACTCCCGTACCAGGGGCGGGGGTTCGGTACGGAGATGCGCGCCGCCGCCCTCCACCTCGCGTTCGCCGGGCTCGGCGCACGGTACGCCGTGTCCGCTGCCATGCTCGACAACCCCCGTTCGCTCGGGGTCTCGCGGCGGCTCGGATACACGGACGACGGCCTGGAGACGGGTGTCGTCCGCGGGGCGCCGGTCACCCTTCAGCGGCTGCGCATGGACCGGGCCCGGTGGGAGGAACACAGCGGCGTGGAGGTGACCGTGGAGGGACTCGACGCCTGCCGGGCGGAGTTCGGGGTCTGAAGCCGCGTTCTCCGGTGAGGGCCGTACAACCCTCGGCACCCGGCGCCGGTCTTCGCCGTGTCGTCGGCAGCCGTGCCCTTCGTCCGGGCACCGCCATGAGTCCTGCCTGCCGTCCGCGCATCGCGCACCGGGCATGGCGCACCGGGGGTCGGGAAGCGGACACCGTGGTGCGGGCTGCGGAAGCGGAAGCAGTGTCGGCCACCGCCCGCACCGGCCTGGACCAGGCACGACACAGGAAGTGAGGAGAGCAGGTGGAGGGATGGGGAGGAGGCGGCGGACAAGCGGTGCAGCCCGAGGGGTGAGGACGAACAACCCGATCGACTTAGGTTAGGCTTACCTAATTTCGACATCGCGCCCGTCCCCCTTTTCCTGCCCGGAGGGTGCGATGAAGATCCCCTCATCCGGGAGGCCCCTCACCATGCGTGCGCACCTGCTCAACAACGCGACCGCGGAGCACTATCGGACCACCGTCACCGCCGGAGTGGCACGGGTCGCGGCCACATTCGCCGCCACCGAGCGCCCCTTCAGCGGGATCGGGGTCGACGAGCTCTCCTCCGCCGTCGACACGATCGACCTCGACCGGCCGCTGGGCGACGCCGCCGCGGCCCTCGACGAACTCGGCGAGGTCTACCTCCGCGACGCCGTCTACTTCCACCATCCCCGCTACCTGGGCCACCTCAACTGCCCGGTCGTCATCCCCGCCGTCCTCGGGGAGGCCGTGCTCTCCGCCGTCAACTCCTCCCTGGACACCTGGGACCAGAGCGCGGGCGGCACCCTCATCGAACGCCGCCTGATCGACTGGACCACCGAACGGATCGGGCTCGGCCCGGCCGCCGACGGCATCTTCACCAGCGGCGGCACCCAGTCCAACCTCCAGGCCCTGCTGCTGGCGCGCGAGGAGGCGAAGGTCCGGCCCGAACACCTCACCCGGCTGCGGATCTTCGCCTCGGAGTGCAGCCACTTCAGCGTCCAGAAGTCCGCCAAACTCCTCGGCCTCGGCCCGGACGCCGTCGTCTCCGTCCCCGTGGACCGCGACAAGCGGATGCGGGCCGTGGGCCTCGCCCGTGCCCTGGAGAGCTGTGTGGCCGAGGGGGCCGTCCCGATGGCTGTCGTCGCCACCGCCGGCACCACGGACTTCGGCTCCATCGACCCGCTGCCCGAGATCGCGGCGCTCTGCGAGCGGTACGCCGTCTGGATGCACGTGGACGCCGCGTACGGCTGCGGACTGCTCGTCTCCCGCGAGCGGGGCGGCCTCCTCGACGGCATCGCCCACGCCGACTCGGTCACCGTGGACTACCACAAGTCCTTCTTCCAACCCGTGAGTTCGTCCGCCCTGCTGGTCCGCGACCGGGCGACCCTGCGCCATGCGACGTACCACGCGGAATACCTCAACCCGCGCCGGACGGCCGAGGAGAACATCCCCAACCAGGTCGACAAGTCCCTCCAGACGACCCGGCGGTTCGACGCGCTCAAGCTGTGGATGACCCTGCGCGTCATGGGTGCGGACGGGATCGGTGAGCTGTTCGACGAGGTCTGCGCCCTGGCCGCCGCGGGGTGGCGGCTGCTCGCCGCCGATCCGCGTTTCGACGTGGTCGTCGAGCCGCAGCTCTCCACCCTCGTCTTCCGCTGCGTCCCGTCCGGAATCGCCACGCCGGAAGCCGTCGACCGGGCCAACCTCCACGCCCGCGAGGCGCTGTTCGCCTCCGGCGAGGCGGTCGTCGCGGGCACCAAGGTCGGCGACCGGCAGTACCTGAAGTTCACCCTGCTCAACCCCGGGACGACGGTGCACGACATCGCCGCCGTCCTCGACCTGATCGCCGGCCATGCCGAGCAGTACCTGGGAGACTCCCTTGACCGCGCTTCCTGACCCCCACGACTTCATCGGGATCGGACTCGGACCGTTCAACCTCGGCCTCGCCTGCCTGACCGAGCCGATCGACGAACTGGACGGCGTCTTCCTGGAGTCCAAGCCCGACTTCGAGTGGCACGCCGGGATGTTCCTCGAAGGGGCGCATCTCCAGACGCCGTTCCTGTCGGACCTGGTCACCATGGCCGATCCGACCTCGCCGTACTCCTTCCTCAACTACCTCAAGGAGCGCGGCCGCCTCTACGCGTTCTACATCCGGGAGAACTTCTACCCGCTGCGGACCGAGTACAACGACTACTGCCGCTGGGCCGCCGGGAAGCTGAGCAGCATCCGGTTCGACGAGACCGTGGAGACGGTGACGTACGACGAGGGCACCGGGCTCTACACCGTGCGCACCGCGTCCGGAGCGCTGTTCCGCTCCCGTCGCCTCGTCCTCGGCACCGGGACCCCGCCCTACCTGCCGGAGTGCTGCCAGGGACTCGGCGGGGACTTCCTGCACAACTCCCGCTACCGGGAGCGGAAGGCCGACCTCCAGAAGAAGCGGTCGATCACGCTGGTCGGCAGCGGGCAGAGCGCGGCGGAGATCTACTACGACCTGCTCTCCGATATCGACACGTACGGCTACCGCCTGAACTGGGTCACCCGCTCCCCGAGGTTCTTCCCGCTGGAGTACACCAAGCTGACGCTGGAGATGACCTCGCCGGAGTACATCGACTACTTCCACGCACTGCCCGAGGAGACCCGCCACCGGCTGGAGACCGACCAGAAGGGGCTGTTCAAGGGCATCGACGGGGAGCTGATCGACGCGATCTTCGACCTGCTCTACCGGAAGAGCCTGCCGGGCCCCGTGCCGACCAGGCTGCTCACCAACTCGGCGCTCGTCAGCGCTCGTCACGACGAGGAGGGCGGCGCGTACAGCCTGGGTCTGCGCCAGGAGGAGCAGGGCAAGGACTACGGGATCACCACCGAGGGCCTGATCCTCGCCACCGGCTACCGGTACGAGGCTCCCGCCTTCCTCGCGCCGATCACCGGGCGGCTGCGCCACGACAGCCGGGGCCGCTTCGACGTGGCCCGCAACTACAGCATCGACACCACCGGGCGCGGGATCTTCCTCCAGAACGCCTCGGTGCACACCCACTCGATCACCTCGCCCGACCTCGGCATGGGCGCGTACCGCAACGCGTACATCATCGGCGAGCTGCTGGGCCGCGAGGTCTACCCGGTCGAGAAGTCCATCGCCTTCCAGGAGTTCGCCGTATGAGCCGCCCCCACGAACACCGCACCGGCGGACTCGGCGCGTTCACCGTACGACCGCTGGACCCCGCCGCCGACGCCGAGCTGGTGCACGGCTGGGTGACCCACCCCAAGGCCGCGTTCTGGCTGATGGGTGACGCGGAACTCGCCGACGTGGAGCGGGAGTACCGGAACATCGCCGCCCATCCGCACCACGACGCCTTCATCGGGCTGCACGACGGCCGACCCGCCTTCCTGATCGAGCGGTACGACCCCACCGAGGTCGAACTGAAAGGGCTGTACGAGGCGGAGCCCGGCGACGTCGGGATGCACTTCCTGGTCGCCCCGGCCGACACCCCGGTGCACGGCTTCACCCGCGCCGTGATCACCACCGTGATGGATTTCCTCTTCGCCGATCCGTCGGTGCGCCGGGTCGTCGTCGAACCCGACGTGACCAACAGTGCCGTGCAGGCCCTCAACAAGGCGGTCGGCTTCGAGGTGCTCCGGGAGATCGCCACACCGGAGAAGAACGCTCTGCTCAGCGCCTGCACCCGTGAGCAGTTCGAATCAGCAACCGGAGGCAACGACCGATGACGACCGCCCTCACCGACAGCGTCGCCCACCTCTCCCCGGAGCGCTGGGCCACCGCAAACCGACTGCTGGTACGGAAAGCACTGGCGGAATTCAGCCACGAGCGGCTGCTGACCCCCGCCCCGCTCGGCGACGACCGCTACACCGTCCGGAGCGACGACGCCTCCACCGAGTACCGTTTCACCGCGCGCCTCTTCGCCCTGGACCACTGGCAGATCGACGCCGACAGCGTCACCCGGCACCGACATGGCTCCGAACTGCCGCTGGATGCTGCGGAGTTCATCATCGACATGCGGACCACGCTGGGAATTCCGGCAGAGGTCCTGCCGGTCTACCTGGAAGAGATCTCCTCCACCCTGGCCGGAACCGCCTACAAACTCACCAAGGAACCGGTGACCTCCGGCCAACTCGTCGCCGCCGGCTTCCAGGCCGTCGAGACCGGGATGACCGAGGGCCACCCGTGCTTCGTCGCCAACAACGGCCGGCTCGGCTTCGGCGTGGACGAGTACCGGGCGTACGCCCCCGAAGCGGCCGCCCCCGTCCGGCTGGTGTGGCTGGCCGCCCACCGGGACCGCGCCGTCTTCACCGCGGGCGCGGGCCTCGACCACGAGGCGCTGATGAAGGAGGAGCTGGGCGAGGCGACCCGGAGCCGGTTCGACGGCGTACTGCGGGGTCTCGGCCTCGACCCTGACGACTACCTCCTGCTGCCCGTCCACCCCTGGCAGTGGTGGAACAAGCTCGCCGTCACCTTCGCCGGGGAGCTGGCCGAGCGCCGGCTCGTGCTGCTCGGCGAGGGTGAGGACGGCTACCTCGCCCAGCAGTCGATCCGGACGTTCTTCAACGCCGACCACCCGGAGAAGCACTACGTCAAGACGGCGCTCTCCGTGCTCAACATGGGCTTCATGCGCGGCCTTTCGGCCGCGTACATGGAGGCCACCCCCGCGATCAACGACTGGCTGGCCGCTCTGATCGACCGGGACGAGCTGCTGCGCCGGGCCCGGTTCTCGATCATCCGCGAGCGGGCCGCGATCGGCTACCGCCACCGGTCCTTCGAGGCGGCCACCGCCCAGGGCTCCCCGTACCGGAAGATGCTCGCCGCCCTGTGGCGCGAGAGCCCGGTGCCGGGGCTCCGGCCGGGCGAGCGGGTTGCGACGATGGCCTCGCTGCTGCACACCGACCACGAGGGCGGATCGGTGGCCGGGGCCCTGATCGCGGAGTCGGGACTGGACCCGCGGGTGTGGCTGCGGCGCTACCTGGACGCCTACCTGGTGCCGGTGCTGCACAGCTTCTACGCCTACGACCTGGTCTACATGCCGCACGGCGAGAACGTGATCCTGGTCGTGGAGGACGGGGTCGTCACCCGCACCGTCTTCAAGGACATCGCGGAGGAGATCGCGGTGATGGACCCGGACGCGGTGCTGCCGCCGCGGGTCGAGCGCATCCGGGTCGAGGTTCCCGAGGACATGAAGCCGCTGTCGGTCTTCACCGACGTCTTCGACTGCTTCTTCCGCTTCCTGGGCGCGGGGCTGGCCACCGAGGGCGTGCTCGACGAGGAGGGCTTCTGGCGGACGGTCGCCGCCTGTGTGCGCGGCTACCAGGAGTCGGCGCCGTACCTCGCGGAGAAGTTCGCGCGGTACGACCTGTTCGCACCGGAGTTCGCGCTCTCCTGCCTCAACCGCCTCCAGCTGCGCGACAACGAGCAGATGGTCGACCTCGACGACCCCGCCGGCGCACTCCAGTTGGCGGGCCGGCTGAAGAATCCGATCGCCGCGTACTGAGCCCCGGCCGCCGGACGGCGGCGCACCGACGACCACCGGGCGCCCGGGGGGGAACGGTTCCTCGGGCGCCCGCCCCGCTCCCCCGTCGCGCCGGCAGAATCGGCTCCATGGCGGAAATCATCCAGCGGGACGGAACATGGACGTTCGACGGGGACACCGTGCGCATCGTGCCGGGAGGAAAGGCGCACCCGGTCCGTTCCGCGCTGGGGGAGGTCGCCGTACCCGTGCGGGCGGTGGCGGGCATCTCGTTCGAGCCGGACCGCAAGGGCGGCCGGCTGCGGTTGCGGCTGCGCGGCGGGGCCTGCCCGGTGCTGCGGGCCGCCGACGGCCGGCTGGGCGACGGCGCCGACCCCTACGCGCTGACCGTGGAGAAGGACCGCACGGGGGTCGCGGAGTACTTCGTCGACGAGGTCCGCAACGCGCTGCTGATCGAGCAGGTGCCGGACGGTCCGGTGGACCGGTTCCTGCTGCCCGGCCCCGCCCTGCCGGTCTCCGGCGGGGGCGGTGACGGCACGGCCTCCTTCGACGGCGAGACCGTCCGGCTGACCTGGAACTGGAAGGCCGAGGAGTCCAAGACCGCCGGAGGCCCGGCCGTCATCCCGCTGGCGCGGATCGCGGCGGTGCGGTGGATGCCCTCGGTCGGGCTGGAGAACGGCTGGCTGCGCTTCGAGCCGGTCGAGGGGCCCGTCCCCGCGCCGCCGAAGTACGACCCGTACGCGCTGGACCTGTGGGGGATCTCCAAGAAGGAGCACACCGCCGTCCTGGTCGCGGCGGCGGTGCTGGTGCGGCTGCCCGCGGCCGGGAAGGCGCTCGACGCCCCGGAGGCGGCCCCGGCCGTGACGCGGGCCGCCGAGCCCGCCGCCCCTCCCGCCGGCGACCACGACGCGCTGCTGCGGCGGCTGCGGGAGCTGGGCGAGCTGCACCGGGCCGGGGTCCTCACCGACGACGAGTTCACCACCGCGAAGCAGGCCGTCCTGCGCATGATGTAAGGCGTCCGGGCAGGATTGCTCGGCCCGCTTGCCCGATATCGGGCAGATTTCTTGCGTAAGCGCGCTCCGGCACGCAATATCGACGGGTGCTCGAACGCCGCTCGTCGCATGACGACCTCATCGACCACCTCGTACGCTCCACCGCGCTCCAGCGCGGCGAGGCGGCGCGGGTGGTCCTCGACGTGCTGGCGTACTTCGACGAGAGCACCGACGACTTCGTCCGGCGCCGCCACCGCGAACTGCAGTCCGGCGGCCTGGTCAACACGGAGATCTTCGAGCGGATCGCGGCCGAGCTGCCGCACCGCGCCGTGGCGCCGCCGGAGCTCTCGCTCCGCCAGCTGCGCCGCATCGTCTACGGCTGAGCGAGCCGGGCGCCCGTGCGGGGCGTCCACCACGCGTGTGTACGTGTACGTCGAGGAGGGGCAGGGAATCCATGTGCGGGATCGTCGGATACATCGGGAAGCGTGACGTCGCTCCGCTGCTGCTGGAAGGGCTCCAGCGGCTGGAGTACCGGGGGTACGACTCCGCCGGCATCGTCATCACCGGCAAGGCCGCGGCGGGCAAGCCGGGCACGCTGAAGATGGTCAAGGCCAAGGGCCGGGTCCGCGAGCTGGAGGCCAAGGTCCCCAAGCGGTTCGCCGGCACCACGGGCATCGCCCACACCCGCTGGGCCACCCACGGCGCGCCCAGCGACGAGAACGCCCACCCCCACCTGGACGCGGAGAACAAGGTCGCCGTCGTCCACAACGGGATCATCGACAACGCCTCCGAGCTGCGCGCCCGGCTCACCGCGGACGGCGTGGTCTTCCTCTCCGAGACCGACACCGAGGTGCTGGTCCACCTGATCGCCCGCGCCGCGGCCGACACCCTGGAGGAGAAGGTCCGCGAGGCGCTGCGCCACGTCGAGGGCACCTACGGCATCGCCGTGCTGCACGCCGACTTCAACGACCGCATCGTGGTCGCCCGCAACGGCTCCCCGGTCGTCCTCGGCATCGGCGAGAAGGAGATGTTCGTCGCCTCCGATGTCGCCGCCCTGGTCGCCCACACCCGCCAGGTCGTCACGCTGGACGACGGCGAGATGGCCACGCTGAAGGCCGACGACTTCCGTACGTACACCACGGAGGGCTCCACCACGACGGCCACGCCGACCACCGTGGAGTGGGAGGCCGAGTCGTACGACATGGGCGGCCACGACACGTACATGCACAAGGAGATCTCCGAGCAGGCCGACGCCGTGGACCGCGTGCTGCGCGGCCGCATCGACGACCGGTTCTCCACCGTGCACCTGGGCGGGCTCAACCTGGACGCCCGTGAGGCGCGCGGGGTGCGCCGGATCAAGATCCTCGGCTGCGGCACCTCGTACCACGCGGGCCAGATCGGCGCCCAGCTGATCGAGGAGCTGGCCCGCATCCCCGCCGACGCCGAGCCGGCCTCCGAGTTCCGCTACCGCAACCCGGTCGTGGACCCCGACACCCTGTACGTGGCCGTCTCCCAGTCGGGCGAGACGTACGACGTGCTGGCCGCCGTCCAGGAGCTGAAGCGGAAGGGCGCGCGGGTCCTCGGCGTGGTCAACGTGGTCGGTTCCGCGATCGCCCGCGAGGCCGACGGCGGTACGTACGTCCACGCGGGCCCGGAGGTCTGCGTGGTCTCCACCAAGTGCTTCACCAACACGGTGGTCGCCTTCGCGCTGCTCGCCCTGCACCTGGGCCGTATCCGTGACCTGTCGGTCGCGGACGGCAAGCGGATCATCGACGGGCTGCGCCGGCTGCCGGAGCAGATCAGCGAGATCCTGGCGGGCGAGGACGAGATCAAGCGGCTCGCGGCGGAGTACGCGGACGCCAAGTCGATGATGTTCATCGGCCGGGTGCGCGGCTACCCGGTGGCCCGCGAGGCGTCCCTGAAGCTCAAGGAGGTCTCGTACATCCACGCCGAGGCCTACCCGGCCTCGGAGCTGAAGCACGGGCCGCTCGCGCTGATCGAGCCCGCGATGCCGACCGTGGCGATCGTGCCGGACGACGACCTGCTGGAGAAGAACCGCGCCGCGATGGAGGAGATCAAGGCCCGCAGCGGCCGCATCCTCGCCGTCGCCCACCAGGTCCAGGAGAAGGCCGACCACACCATCGTCGTGCCGAAGAACGAGAACGAACTGGACCCGATCCTCATGGGCATCCCGCTCCAGCTGTTCGCGTACCACACGGCCCTGGCGATGGGCCGCGACATCGACAAGCCGCGCAACCTGGCGAAGTCCGTCACGGTCGAGTAGACGGCCGCGCGCAGACATCGGGCCCCGTACCGTCCCCGTGACGGTGCGGGGCCCAACGCGTGCCGCAGCGAAGGCTTCTGACGGTGCCTCAACTCGGCCGAGGGCTCTCCGGGTGCCCTCGGGGCTCGCGGAGGGTGCGCTCAGGGGATGACGACGACGGGGCGCTGCGCGCGGCGCGCGAGGCGGCCGGCCACGGAGCCGAAGATCCGGCCGACGATGCCGTGCGTGGAGCCCACCACGATGGCGTCGGCGGCGTACTCCCGGCCGACCTCCTCCAGTTCGTGGCAGATGTCGCCCCCGCGCTCGACCAGCACCCAGGGGACGTCGGAGAGATAGTCCGCGCAGGCCAGCTCCAGGCCGAGGACCTCGGTGCGGTGGTCGGGGACGTCCACGAAGACGGGGGGCTCGCAGCCCGCCCAGACCGTGGTCGGCAGCCTGTTGGCGACATGGACGATGATCAGGCCGGATCCGGACCGGCCCGCCATGCCGATGGCATAGGCGAGGGCCCGCTCGCTGGACGTGGAGCCGTCGAAACCGACCACGACTCCGTGCCGGAAGGCGGGATCGCACGCATGGCGTGCTTCTTCGACCGTGCGCGGCTCCGACGCGGGGTCGGCTACCGGCTTGCGGTCCTTGGGTTCAGGGATTTCGTGACCGGCCATCGGTGTCTCGGCGAAGAGAGTCCTCGTGAGGAGGGAACGGTTTCGAGGTGCATCAGGTGCGTCAGCTGATGGTGAAGCTGTGTCCGGGAATCATCTTCCCAACCCCATACCCCCAAGGGTACGGCGTCACTCCTCCACCGCCCAGACCCCCGCAAAAGCGTGCGCGGCGCTGGAGGGAGCATGCACGAGCCTGTCCGGGATGGCAATGCCGGTTGTGTCGTACACCTGCCTGGGGGCGGTCGAACACGGGCGACCGTCCTGTTTTTCACGAGCGCCGGAGGAAGCGTGCCGGACCCGGCGGCGGGGCCCGCACCCGGTCTCCGTTGGCCACGCCCCGGCGGTTCCGTCACCCGGACGCGTGGAGGTCCGGGCGACCCGCCGCGGCGCCCCTCCCGCCCGGACCCGGCGACGGCCTCCGAAGGGGCCGACCGCGAGGTCGGCGGGACCCTCGCCGGCGGGCCGCCCGTCCCGGCGGGGGCCCAGTGGATCTCGTGTCCCACAGCGGATCGGCCGGTGCGTGCAGCCCCGCACCACCGCGGTCCACCGTGCGTCGCGGCGGCCCGCCGCGGCGGCGCTCCGCGCTCCGGACGCACCGGGATTCACCACGGCGAGGGAGCGCACCGGCGCGGTGTTCTCCGGGTGGTTGTGCGCCCGGCGTGACCGGATTCAGCACACACAACCGACTATTTCAAGCCAACTTCACCCGGGGGTACTCCCCTTCACCGGATGGCCGGACATCCCGCCGCCCACCAGGCAGGAACGGACCGCGCGGTACGCTTTCACCCGACGCGGACGGGCCACCTTCGCGAAGGGCACTTCCCTGCGCCCTTCGCGGATGGAACGCTTCGTGATCGAACGCTTCACGCCACGTTTCCTTATCGACATTGAGCTGGTGGGGGAAGGTGTCACGGCGGGACCACGCGACGCAGTAGATTTCGATCTTGAAAATCGGGGACTGGGGACACGTGCGACACCGAGGGGAAACGTGCTGGAGCGACAGGCCCGTAAGGACCAGGGAGACGCGAACACCGAGGGGGGCTTAGCGTCATGAGCCAGGACTCCGCCGCCGCGACGGAGGCCGCACGCAAGCTGACCGGGCGGCGACGCCGGGAAGTCGTTGCCGTGCTGCTGTTCAGCGGCGGCCCTATCTTCGAGAGCTCCATCCCGCTCTCCGTTTTCGGAATCGACCGGCAGGACGCGGGAGTTCCCCGCTACCGCCTGTTGGTCTGCGGGGGCGAGGAAGGACCGCTGCGCACCACCGGCGGCCTCGAACTCACCGCGCCGTACGGCCTGGAGGCGATCAGCAGGGCCGGCACCGTGGTGGTGCCCGCCTGGCGGTCGATCACCTCGCCGCCGCCCGCCGAGGCTCTGGACGCGCTGCGGCGCGCCCACGAGGAGGGCGCCCGCATCGTCGGTCTGTGCACGGGAGCCTTCGTGCTCGCGGCCGCCGGCCTGCTGGACGGACGGCCGGCCACCACACACTGGATGTACGCGCCGACGCTGGCCAAGCGCTATCCGTCGGTGCACGTCGATCCGCGCGAGCTGTTCGTGGACGACGGCGATGTGCTGACGTCCGCCGGCACGGCCGCCGGGATCGATCTCTGCCTCCATATAGTCCGCACCGACCACGGCACGGAGGCCGCCGGGGCACTCGCCCGCAGGCTCGTGGTGCCGCCGCGGCGCAGTGGCGGGCAGGAGCGCTACCTGGACAGGTCTTTACCCGAGGAGATCGGCTCCGACCCGCTCGCCGAGGTCGTGGCCTGGGCCCTGGAGCATCTGCACGAGCAGTTCGACGTGGAGACGCTCGCCGCGCGCGCCTACATGAGCAGGCGGACCTTCGACCGCAGGTTCCGTTCGCTCACCGGGAGCGCACCGCTGCAGTGGCTGATCACCCAGCGGGTGCTGCAGGCGCAGCGGCTGCTGGAGACCTCCGACTACTCGGTGGACGAGGTCGCCGGCCGCTGCGGCTTCCGCTCCCCGGTCGCGCTGCGCGGGCACTTCCGCCGCCAGCTCGGCTCCTCCCCCGCCGCGTACCGGGCCGCCTACCGGGCCCGTCGTCCGCAGGGGGTGGCGGAGAGCGCCACGACGGTGGTCGAGACGATGGTGCCCAGCCAGGGGCCGCCGTCCGGACGCCGGGGCTCTCCGGCGTCTTCCGCACCGGTGGTCCTGGCGGCCTCGGTGGGGTCCGGGGAGCACTCCCTGCCCGGTCCCGACGCGTTCGTTCCCGGACGCCCGGCGCTGCCGGGGCAGCGGAGTGCCCCGTAGGGTGGGGCCCATGAACGACCGCATGGTGTGGATCGACTGCGAGATGACCGGGCTCTCGTTGACGGACGACGCACTCATCGAGGTGGCCGCCCTGGTCACCGACTCGGAGTTGAACGTGCTCGGCGAAGGGGTGGACATCGTGATCCGCCCGCCGGACGCGGCCCTGGAGACGATGCCCGAGGTGGTGCGGCAGATGCACACCGCCTCGGGCCTCCTCGACGAGCTGGCCGGGGGCACCACCCTGGCGGACGCCGAGGAGCAGGTCCTGGCCTACGTCCGCGAGCATGTGAAGGAGCCCGGCAAGGCCCCGCTCTGCGGAAACTCGGTCGGTACCGACCGCGGGTTCCTGGCGCGGGACATGCGGGAGCTGGAGGGGTACCTCCACTACCGGATCGTGGACGTGTCCTCGGTCAAGGAACTGGCCAGGCGCTGGTTCCCGCGGGCGTATTTCAACAGCCCGGACAAGAACGGCAACCACCGGGCGCTGGCGGACATCCGTGACTCCATCACGGAGCTCCGCTACTACCGGGAGGCGGTCTTCGTGCCGCAGCCCGGCCCGGACTCCGAGCGCGCCAAGGAGATCGCGGCGCGTCTGGCGGCCCCGGCCGCACCGTAGGAACCCGCTGGTCACGGGCGCGCCGAGCGCCCGTGGACCGGCGCCGGGAAACGGTGGCGCGAGCACCCTCCCGGACCCTGTACACTTTTTCTCGGCCGGTCGGAAACGACCGGACGACATGGTGGGTATAGCTCAGATGGTAGAGCACCTGGTTGTGGTCCAGGATGTCGCGGGTTCAAGTCCCGTTACTCACCCTGAGAGAAGGGCCCCGGTCTGCGGACCGGGGCCCTTCCGCTTTCCCTGCCGCGCGCCGGGTCAGAACGTGACGTCGGAGCAGGCGTAGAACGCGTTGCCCGTGTCCGCGATGGTCCAGACGCCGAGGATCAGGTGCTTGCCCGATTTCTGGGGCAGTGCGCCCGCGTGCGTGACCGTCGCCCCCGGCTGCCGGCCGCCGAAGGGCACGGTCAGGAAGGGCTGCGGTTCCAGGTCGGCGCGGGTGAGGGGCTTCGACGGGTCGTAGCCGTCCTTGGTGACGTAGTACCGGAAGTCGGTGGTGGCGTGCCGGGCGGTGATCCGCCAGCGGAAGGTGTGGCTCGCGCCGGCGTTCACGGAGGTGGCGGGCCAGGCTCCGCCGCGCGGGTCGTCCAGCTCGGCGAACCGCTGGTTGCCTCCGGCGCAGATCAGGCCGTCACGGGGGCCGCGCGCCGGGAAGCCCTTGGGGCCTTCCACGCTCGGCGGCTCCCACTGGATCTGTCCGCAGTTGCGGACCGTGCCGTTGCCGCAGAGCTGCTGCCGGCTGATGGGCGAGTCGGTGTACCCGTGGCTCTGCGCACTGCCGGAGGTGGCCAGCAGGGATGCCCCGGCGACGCCGAGGCCGAGGAGTAAGGACGTGATCTTTCTGCGCATGTGGTGCTCCTGAGGTGAGGGGTGGAGCTTGCGGACAGACGGACCGGAGCGCGGCGGCTCGCCATGCTTGGTCTAGACCAAGACGGAGGGTAGTCCTGCCCCTTGGTCATGTCCACACCACTGAAAGCAGGCACTCCGAGTCCGGAGTCCCCACGCACCGAACCGGCCCCGGAGCGCCCGTGACCGGCCTGGTGTGCGTGGGGACACCCGCCGTCAGATCGACGGGGCCTCAACATGGGCGACGACCTGGGCATGGAAGCGGTCCACCGCGTCGTCGACGCTGCGGATGAAGCCGGTCTCGGCGCTGCCCCGCCCCTGGCCCATGCTCTTGAACAGGGACAGCCGGAAGCCGGTGACCTGCGCCCCGTCCTTCGGAAGGATGTCGGCGGGCTCCGGACGCAGCCGTTCCAGCGTGCCGCGCGGACCGGCGCCGGGGCCGTCCACGAGCGTCTCGATGTGGAGGTCGGCCGGGGCTTCGGAGAGCCGCCGCACCAGCCGCTTGGCTCGGGCGAGGGGGTAGCCCGCCCCTTCGGCGGGGACTTCGATCGACGTACGGAGCTTGCCGGTGCGCAGATCCGCGGTGATGCCGAGGACACCCGGCGTGCCCTCGATGCGGATCTCCGCGTTCAGCCGCCCCTGCTCGCAGAGGTGGTCGGCCAGCTCGGTGCGGCGCGCGCCCGGGTCGGAGCCGCGCCGGACGCGCTGGACCGGCAGGACCTTCTGCCCCAGCTCGCCGCCGAGCCGCAGGCAGACCTGCCGGACCAGCCGCTCCCAGTTCTCGATGACCTCCAGGGCGCGGGCGTCACCTTGGCAGAGGGTCTCCTCGTCGATCCCCCGGCGTACGGGGACCCAGGCTGCGCCCATGTTCTGGAAACCGTGGCAGCCGGAGTTCTCGTGCTGGAGGTAGTGGAGCAGTTCCTGGAGCAGCCAGGCGTGCGCTGCGTTGCCCACCCCCTCATGGCGGATCAGCATCTGCGCCTGGTGCACGACCTCGGCCCAGGACAGGTGCCAGAGCGCCACCTTGTGCTTGCGCCGCCGGTCGATCCGTACGTCGACGAGCGGGCTCCCCTCCAGCGCGACGTCATTGGACAGGGTGATCACCGCCTCGTACCCGCGCCGGGCGGCGATGTCCATGTACGCCTGCACCTGGTCGGCCTTGAGCGCGTTCCCGTTGGTCTTGGTCTCCACCAGCGCGGTCCACAGCTTGCCCGCCCGCTCGACGCGGATCACCCCGTCCGGGCGACGCGGAGACTCCCCGTGCGGCAGGGTGACCTCGGTGAACGTCTCCATCCGGCCGGCCGGCGCGCCGAAGCCTGCGGTGAGGCGGCGGCCGAATTCCGGTACCTGGGCCATCACCGACAGCACGACGGAGGTGGCGCGCGTCTCGCGCTCCCGGTCGCTCTTGAGCGCGGAGCCGGGGAACAGCCGGGCGGTGCGCCAGGAGTCGTTGTCGGCGAGCGACTTCCTGGCCGTACGGGGCAGCGTGACCTTCTTCTTCGCCGTACGCGGGCGGCGTGCGGGCTTTGGCGCGAAGGTGGGATCGGACGGCTCCGACACGATGGCGGCGGGCGGCACGCCGGACTCCGCCGGCACCGGTACGGCTACCGGGACCGCCGCCACCGCCCGGTCTGCCGCGCCCCCGTCCCGACTCTGGGCGGGGACCCGCCCGGACCGCTCCACCACGTCGGGACCGGGGTCGTCCGGGTCCGGGGCGAGGCCCCCCGCCTCGGTGCCGCTCTCCTCCGCGTCGTCGTCGATGTCGACGCCGTAGTCGGTCGCCAGTCCCGCGAGCCCGGATGCGTACCCCTGGCCGACGGCGCGGAACTTCCACTCCCCCGCGCGCCGGTACAGCTCGCCGAAGATCAGGGCGCCGACCTCCTCGACGTCCTGCACGGCAAACCGGACGAGCCCGTCGCCAGCACTGTCGGCGAGGGTGAGCCGGAGATCGTCCAACTCGCCGAAGCGGGAGCCCCCGTAGCGGCTGGCGGCGACGACCACCTTCTCGACCTCAGGCGGGACGGCGTCCAGGTCGAAGGAGATCCGGTCCTCGTTGCCGTCGGCCGTCGGAGTCTTGCCGAGCAGCTGCACGCTGCCATCGCCCGCGACGGGGTTGTTGTAGAAGCAGAAGTCGACGTCGCTGCGGACCTTGCCGTCGGTGTCGAGCAGCAGAACGGAGACGTCGGCGTCGCCCTCGCCCGTGGAACTGCTCCACCCCAGGCTGACCATCACCGACCCGACGTTCTCGCTCAGCGTCGCCAGGCCGATGTTGGCGCCCTTGACCATCTCGTGCACGAGGCCCCCCAGATGCACAGCCGCCCGGAACGCACTCCAGCAGCCCACCGTGTGACGTGTGTGGTGCGTCACACAATCGCCGTACGCAGCGAACCCTAGCCGCCGGAGCCGGGAAGCGTGAAGAACTTGTGAAATCCGGAAGATCGGCCACCGGGCCGCCGGACATCCGGTCACGACGAGTCGCGGACCACCAGTTCCGTGGGCAGGACCACCGACGGGCGCTCCTCGTCCGGGGTCCGGCCCGCGATCTCGTCGAGGAGGAGGCGGGTCATGCGGCGGCCCATCTCCTCTATGGGCTGGCGGACGCTGGTGAGGGCCGGGTGCATATGGCGGGCGACCACCGAGTCGTCGAAGCCGACCAGGGCCACGTCCTCGGGGATGCGGCGGTCCGCCCCACGCAGGACCTGGCGGGCGCCGGCGGCCATCACGTCGGAGGCGGCGAAGACCGCGTCGAGGCCGGGGCGGCGGGCCAGCAGGTCGCGCATGGCCTGCGCACCGCCCTCCTCGGTGAAGTCGGCGGGGGCGATCAGGCGCTCGTCGGGGGCCATACCGGCGGCGGCGACGGCCGCGCGATAGCCGTCGAGGCGGCGCTGGGCCCCGTACACCTCCAGGCGGCCGGTGATCGTGGCGATCTGGCGACGGCCGCGGGAGACGAGATGCTCGACGGCCGCCCGAGCGCCCCCGAAGTTGTCGGAGTCGACCAAGGGCAGCGTCTCGGCCGCGTCACGGGCGCCGCTGATCACACAGGGCATGCCCAGCTGTTCCAGCAGCTCGGGCAGCGGATCGTCGGCGTGCACGGCGACCAGGAGCACCCCGTCGACGCGGTGGGCGGTGAGGTACTGGGCGAGGCGGCGGCGTTCCCGGTCGTTGCCGACGAGGGTGAGGAGCAGTTGCATGTCCGTGTCGGCCAGGGCCGCGCCGACGCCGCGCACGATCGCGGAGAAGTACGGCTCGGCGAAGAACCGGGTCTCCGGCTCGGGCACCACCAGCGCGATGGCGTCGGTGCGGTTGCCTGCCAGGGCGCGGGCGGCGCGGTTGGGGACGTATCCCAGCTCGGCCACGGCGGTCTCGACCGCCTGCCGGGTCGCGTCGCTGACGCGGGGTGAGCCGTTGATGACCCGCGAGGCGGTGCCCCGGCCGACGCCGGCCCGTGCCGCCACCTCTTCGAGCGTGGGCCGCCCGCCGCTCCGTACTCGCGCTGCCGCCATGGCCGCCTCCCCGTTCCCGGTCAATTTCTCATAGCCGTAGAGTCAATCCAAGTCCTGGATCGATCACTCCGGCGAGCGTACGGAAAGCTGGATGGGAGCGCTCCCAACACGGCCGGAAAGCGGTGGTGGACCCGCGTCGGGGACGGCCGGGTGCACCACCTCCCCGAGGTCAGGCGTCCGGTCCTGCCTCCGGAGGCAGGGCGTGGCGGGCGATCACGTCGGCGTACCAGAGGGCACTGGACTTCGGCGTACGGCGCTGGGTCGCGTAGTCGACGTACACCGCGCCGAAGCGCTTCGCGTAGCCGTAGCCCCACTCGAAGTTGTCCATCAGGGACCAGAGGAAGTAGCCCCGCACGTCCGCGCCGTCCGCGACCGCCCGGCGCACCGCCGCCAGATGGCCGTGGAGGTAGGCGATCCGCTCCGGGTCGTGGACCCGGCCGTCCGTGTCGGGGACGTCGTCGAAGGCGGCGCCGTTCTCGGTGACCATCAACGGCAGACCGGGGTGCTCGCGGGCGACGTCCATGAGGAGGTCGTACAGGCCCTCCGGCTTGACCGACCAGTTCATCGCGGTGACCGGCAGCCGGTCGGCGAGGTGGAAGGCCACGTGCTCCGAGCCCGGCCACGGGGAGTGGTCGCTGCTCCCGTGGCCGTCGTCGCGGGTGTCGCCCGCACCGTCCGCGGGCGTCGAGACGATGGTGGGCGTGTAGTAGTTGACGCCCAGCACGTCGATCGGGGAGGCGATGGCGGCGAGGTCTCCGTCGCTGACCAACTCGGCCCAGTCCACCAGGTGTTCGGTGTCCGCCAGCAAGTCCTGCGGGTACGCGCCGGTCAGCATCGGGCCGGTGAAGATCCGGTTGCCGACCGCGTCGATGCGGCGGGCCGCGTCCGCGTCGGCCGCGCTGTCGGTCAGCGGGCGCACCTGGTGGAGGTTGAGGGTGACCGAGACCCGCGCGGCAGCGGGGAGGTTGGCGCGCAGGGCCTCGGTCGCCCGGCCGTGGGCGAGGTTGAGGTGGTGGGCGGCCCGCAGCGCGGCGGCCGGTTCGGTGCGGCCGGGGGCGTGGACCCCGGAGCCGTAGCCGAGGAAGGCGGAGCACCAGGGTTCGTTGAGCGTCGTCCAGAGGGAGATCCGGTCGCCGAGGGCGCGGGCCGCGATGGCCGCGTAGTCCGCGAACCGTTCGGCCGTCGTACGCTCGGGCCAGCCGCCCGCGTCCTCCAACTCCTGCGGCAGGTCCCAGTGGTAGAGCGTGGCGACGGGCTGGATGCCGGCCTCCAGCAGTTCGTCGACGAGCGACCGGTAGAAGTCCAGACCGTGTTCGACGGCGGGCCCCCGGCCGGTGGGCTGGACGCGGGACCAGGAGATCGAGAAGCGGTACGCCTGGAGTCCGAGGCGCTTCATCAGGGCGACGTCGTCGCGGTAGCGGTGGAAGTGGTCGGCGGCCACGTCCCCCGTATCCCCGCCGAGGACCCGGCCGGGGGTGTGGCTGAAGGTGTCCCAGATGGAGGGGGTGCGGCCCCGCTCGGCGGCCGCGCCTTCCACCTGGTACGCGGCGGTTGCCGCGCCCCAGAGGAAGCCGGTCGGGAAGGGGGTGGCGGCAGCGGGGGCCTGCTGCGGGAGAGTGTCGGGCCGGACGGCTGTCATGCGGGAGCGCTCCCTGAGAAGTGAGGGGTGGGAAGGAGAGGAGGGGAGAGACGAGGGGAGGCGGGGGGCTCTTGACCGCACCGGGTGAAGGGCCCGGCCTCTGACCGCGGCAGGCGAAGGTCAGCCCTTGACCGCGCCGGACATGATCCCGCCGACGATCTTCTTGCCGAAGACGACGAACACCGCCAGCAGCGGCAGCGTGCTGATCAGGGCGCCCGCCATCACGATGGACTGGTCGGGGGTGTAGGAGGCACTGAGCTGGCCGAGGGCCACCTGGAGGGTCGGGTTCTGCTGGTTGAGCGCCAGGTAGGGCCAGAAGAAGTCGTTCCACGCCTGGACGAAGGTCAGCATCCCGAGCACCATCATCGCCGGACGCGCGACCGGCAGGACCACGCTCCTCACGATGCGGAAGTTGTTCGCGCCGTCGATCTTGGCCGCCTCGATCAATTCGTACGGCAGCGCCTCGATCAGGTACTGGCGCATGAAGAACACGCCGAACGCGCTGACCAGCGTCGGGAAGATCACCGATTCGAGCTGCCCGCCCCAGCCGAGGCCGGACATCATCATGAACAGCGGGACGACGCTGAGCTGCGGCGGGATGGTGAGGGTGGCGATGACCGCCGTCATCAGCCAACCGCGGCCCCGGAAACGCATCTTGGCGAACGCGTACCCGGCGAGGGTGCAGAAGAAGAGGGTGGCGGCCGTGATGGAGGCGGAGACGATGACGCTGTTGAGGATCGCCGTGCCGAGGTTGGCCTGCTCCCAGGCGGTCCGGATGTTCTCGATCAGCTTGCCGCCGGGGAGGAACGGCGGGGTGGAGGCGAGGACTTCGTCCTGGGTGCGGGAGGCCGCGACCAGCGTCCAGTAGAGCGGCAGCAGCGAGCCGAAGCCGACGACGGCGAGGGCGGCGTAGGCGAAGGGGCCGCCCTTCATCTGCTGTCCCGCGCCCATCCGGAAGCGGCTCGGGCGGGCCGGGCCGGCGCCCTTCGGGGTCGGCGGAAGCTTCACGGGGGCGGTGGGTGTGGGGCTGGTCGTGGTCATGGAAGCGCTCCCGGTCAGACCGCGGACGTGCGGACGAATCGGCCGATGAGCCAGTTGGCCGCGGCGATGATCAGCAGGAGGGCGAGCATCGCCCAGGCGACGGCGGCGGCCGGGCCGAGATGCCCGAGGTTCCAGCCGTAGTTGTAGAGGTAGATGCTGAGCGTCTCGTACTGGTTCTCGTTGCCGCCGGTCGCGCCCAGCGCACCGCCCTCCAGCAGCAGCGGCTCACCGAACAGCTGCATGGAGCCGATGGTGGAGATGACGATGGTGAACAGGATCGTCGGCCGCAGCGAGGGAATGGTGACCTTGCGGAACTGCTGCCAGCGTGACGCGCCGTCCAACGAGGCAGCCTCGTACAGGTCATGGGGGACGGCCTGCATCGCGGCGAGGTAGATCAGCGCGTTGTAGCCGGTCCACCGCCAGATCACGATGACCGCGATGGCGATCTTCGACGTCCAGTGCCCGTTGGCCCAGTTGGTCGGGTCGAACCCGACGAGGCCGAGCGCCCAGTTGAGCAGTCCGCCGTCGGCGCGGAACACCAGGGCGAAGACGAGGGCCGCCGAGGCGACGGAGGTGGCGTACGGGGTGAGGATGACGGTGCGCCAGAACGTACTCGCGCACAGGCGGTAGTTAAGGAGGTGGGCCAGGCCCAGCGCCATCAGGAGCTGCGGGACGGTCGAGATGACACCGATCAGGAAGGTGTTGCTCACCGACGTCCAGAACTCCGGGTCGTGCAGGATCTTGTCGAAGTTCTCCCAGCCGACCCACTCCATCGAGTCGAGGCCGGTCATCTCCACCCGGTGCAGGGCGATCCAGCCGGTGTAGAGCAGCGGGTAGAGCCCGAAGGCCCCGAAGACGAGGAAGAACGGGGCGATGTACGCGTACGGGGACGCCTTGTCGTCGAACCGCCACAGCCGGCTGCGCCACACCTGCCGCCGTGGGCCGGGCGGTTCCTTCTGGGGTGCGCGGGGCGGCGGGGCGTACGCGTCCCGGACGGGGGTCGAGGTTGCCACGGGCGGGAGTCCTTCCCTGGTGCGCCCGACGGACGGCCGGGGCGGTGGAGGGGCGATGGGTGACGGGGCCGGGTGGGGCGAGCCGGACCGGGGTGGGGGGCGCACGTCGGTGGGGCTGGCCGGGGTGGGGCGGGGGCTGGCCGGGCCGGGCCGGTGTCGCATGCACCGGCCGGTGTCGCACGTTGGTGGGGCGGGGCCGGTGTCGCACGTTCCGGCCGTGGGTGTCGTCCCGGCTAGGAGTGCCGTCCGTTCCGGTCGCCGTGATCGGCCGGGGCCGGGGGTCCGGGCCGGCCCGGCGTCCGGGGTCAGGTGCCGGACGCGGGGCCGGGGGCCGGACGACCGTCAGCCGATGGCCTTGTCGATCGTCCGCACGGCCGCGTCCCAGGCGTCGTCCGGGCTGGTACCGCGCTGCTCCATGTTGTTGATCTGGGTGGAGATGGAATCCTTGATCACGCCGTCCTTCGGGCCGAGGACCGCCTCGGGGATGGACTTCGCGCCGTCGGCGTAGATCTGCCCGATCGGAGCGTCGTTGAAGTACGGCAAGGTCGCGTTCTTCACGTCGGGCAGCTCGTACGCGCCCTGGTTGGACGGGAAGACGCCGATCGCCTTGAAGACGGCGGCCTGCTGCTCGGGGGCGGTCAGCCACGTGACGAGCTTGGCGGCTTCGTCGACGTTCTTGCCGGACTTGGGGACGGCGAGGAAGGAGCCGCCCCAGTTGGCGGAAGTGGCGCCGGGCGCGCTGGTGATGTCCCACTTGCCCTTGTTGGCGTCACCGGCGTACGTGGAGATCTGGCCGGCCATCCAGGCGGGGCAGACGACGGTGGCGACGGTGCTCTTGCGCAGGGCCGCCTGCCACTGGTCCTCGAACTGGGCCAGGCCCTGCGTCAGCTTCTTGGACGCCGCCCGGGCGGCGAGCTTCCAGCCCTTCTCGACACTGGCGCTCTCCTGGTAGACCGGCTTGCCGCTCGCGTCGTAGTACTGCTCGGGGCTGGAGCTGACCACGGCGTTGAACATGGCGCTCGCGGAGTCCATGAAGTACGTGCCGGAGGGGGCCTTCTTCTTGTACCGCTCCCCGAGGGCGAGGTAGTCCTCCCAGCCGCCCGCGGTCAGCTCCGCCACCTCGGCGCGGTCGGTGGGCAGCCCGGCCTTCTCGAACAACTCGCGGTTGTAGCACAGGGACATGGGGCCGATGTCGGTGCCCGCGCCGATGACCGCGCCGTTGGGGGCGGTGGCCTGCTTCGCCTTCCACGACACCCACTCGTCCACGCCGATGACCTTGGAGAGGTCGGCGAAGGAGTTCGCCTTGGTGTCGACGATCTCCTTGATCCGGCCGACCTCGATGCCCTGGACGTCCGCGAGGCCGCTTCCGGAGTTCAACTGCTGGAGGAGCTTGGGGTAGTAGTTCTTCTCCTCGGCGGTGGTGTCCTCCTTGACCGTGATCTTCGGGTTCAACTCGTGGTATTTCTCGAGGAGTCCGGCCTCCTTGTACCCGAACTGGCCGAAGTTTGCGACGGTCAGGGTGATGGTGCCGTCCGCGTCGGCCCCCTTGCCGGAGTCGGACGAGCCGCCGCATCCGGTGAGGAGGAGGGCGGTGACCGTGAGTCCCGCGGTGGCCACGGAGACGGTCCTCCGGCGACGGCCGGCGACGCTGCGAATGATGCGCATTCCACTGCTCCTTGTTCCGGGGGGTGTTCCCGGGGCTGGTTCCGGGACGGTTCCGAAGTGGGTCGGGGGTGGCACGAGGGCGGTTCGGGGTGGTGCCGGATGGTTCTTCCGGGGATGGCACCGGGGTCGGTCCAGGGGACCTGCGCCGGTCCGCGAGGCAGGGCGGGAGAGCGTCCGCTCGGGTGCGGCAAGAGGAGGCGAATGGACCGCCCCCAGTGAGTGGGAGCGCTCCCATGTCGTGACGGAAGGTTGCTGCCTGGAGGCAGTGGGTGTCAAGAGTTGAAGACGATTCCGTTGCCGCAGGATGTCCGGCGCGTCACGGGAGGGGCCCGGGGCCGCCCTCCCGTCGAGAGGTGAACGAGGACGGTCCGGGGCGGGTGCGGCATCGGGGCACTCCACCCCGGCCGATTTCCGCCGTCATGCGCCTTCGCTCTTCCTCGCCGCCCGGAGCGCCGAGGGGAGCGCGCCCCGGCCGGAGGTGGGGTGGGGTCCGGCCGGGACGCGCGGTGGGGGGCGGGAGCGGTCGAGGGCCGGCACCCGGGGGCGTACGCGACAGGGGGCTGTACCCAGGGGCGTACCGGCCGCGAGTTCGGGAGTGTGCGGGCCGCGGACTGCGGGAGCCGGTTTCCCCGCCGCCACCGGGGCGAACGGTGGTGGCGGGGGCCGACGTGGGGGCCCTGGGGAAGGTGGGGTTCGACGACTTCCCAGGAGTGCTACGACGAGCACGCTAGCAGTTGCACAACGGGCAAAGCTTTCGTATCGGACAGCGCGTGCTGTTCCTAAGGTGCGCTTAAGACGGAGCTAACACCGTGCTTGGTTCGGAGGGTGGGACCGCGACCTCCGCGGCCCGATGAGCGTGGGTCCGGGTGGCCGAAAGTGCGCTCGCCGCGGTGCGGGGTCGGCCGGAGGCGAGGGCGCGGGGGCTGAGGGAACCGCTTCGGTGCGATGGGCGAAGGACTGGCGAACGCCCAGCTGTCGCACGTGGCGGGCCGGGGGATCGTCGACCGGGTGAGGCAGCGCCCGTGAGCCGCCGGCTCCCGGTCGGGACGGGAGTACGTCCGGGCGGGATCAGTGCGGGGGCCCGGCGGATGGGCCGGTGGCGGGCCGCGGCTCCCGGGGCCGTCGGCGGCCGATGCGGCGGCCGACCCGGCGGCCGTGTCCACGCCGGCCGCCTTCGGGGCCGCTGCCGTGCAGACCGATCCAGATCCGGATCTCCGTGCCGCCGAGGACGGACCTGCCGATGCGCAGGTCGCCGCCGGTGGACTCGGCGACCCGGCGCACGATGTCCAGGCCGAGGCCGGTGGAGCCGACGGGCCTGCCCGTCCCCTCGCGCCCGCTGCCGCCCCGGGCGAGGGCGGTCGCCGGGTCCGCGATCCCCGGCCCGGCGTCGGAGACCAGCACGATGACCGCGTCGCCGCTGTGGTGGACGTCGACGGCGAAGGCGGTGCCCACGGGAGTGTGGCGGAAGACGTTCCCGAGCAAGGCATCGAGCGCGGCGGCCAGTTCGGGACGGGAGACCGGGATGCGGGCCGTACGGTCGATCCCCGCCACGCGCGTCTCGCGACCCTCGTCCTCCGCGAGCGCCGACCAGAAGCCCATGCGCTCGCGGATCACCTCGGAGGCGTCGCACCCCGCCCCCGCCGGCAACCCCTGGGTCTGCGGGCGCTGTTCGCGGGCGGTGCGGATGATCGTGTCGACCTCGTGCTCCAACTGCTCGACGGCCGACCGTGTCTGCTCGGCCGCCGGTCCCTCCCCGAGGGAGGCGGCGTTCAGCCGGAGCACGGTGAGCGGGGTGCGCAGCCGGTGCGACAGGTCGGCCGCCAACTCCCGCTCGTTGGCCAGAAGCTGGACGACCTGGTCGGCCATGGAGTTGAACGCCACTGCTGCGGACCGCAGTTCGGTGGGCCCCTCCTCGGGCACCCGCGTGGAGAGTTTCCCCTCCCCCAGGTCCTGGGCGGCGCCCGCGAGGCGTTGGGCCGGCCGCACCATCCGTACGCCGAGCCGGTCCGCGACGGCGACCGAGCCGACGATCAGCGCGACGCCGACGCCCGCCAGCATCAGCCAGGCGGTGGCGACCCCGTTGGACACCTCGCGGTCGGGGACGTACACCTCGACGACGGCGATCTCCCCGGTTCCCAGCGCGGTCGGCTGGAGGAGCGCGAAGCCACCCTCGACCTCGGCGACGGAGGCGCGCCCGGCCGTGCGCACGGTCTCGACGTCCCGGGGCGTGGCACGCCGGGTGCCGATGTCCGACGGGCCGCTCTCGGACGGGACATGGACGGCGAGGCGGCCCCGGCCGCCCGGTTCGGTGGACAGGACCGCACGGGTCAGCTCCTCCCGGTCGGAGGTGATGGTGAGGGTCGGGCCGATCGTCGCGGCCTGCCGTTCGGCGTCCGAGAACGCCCGGTCGCTGGCCATCTCCCGGACGACGAGGCCGAGCGGTACGGCGAAGGCGATGACGACCATGGCCGTGACCGCCAGACAGACCTTGACCAGGGCCCATCTCATGCGGGCGGCTCCGTGGCGGGGGCCGGGGCCGGTGCGTCGGCCGGCGGCTGGAGCTTCACGCCGACGCCGCGCAGGGTGTGCAGGTAGCGCGGCCGGGCGGCCGTCTCACCGAGCTTGCGGCGGAGCCAGGAGAGATGGACGTCGATGGTCTGGTCGTCGCCGTAGGACTGCTGCCAGACCTCGGCCAGCAACTCCTTGCGGGCGACGACCACGCCGGGCCGCCCGGCCAGGAAGGCGAGCAGGTCGAACTCCCTGCGGGTCAGGTCGAGTCCGGCCCCGTCGAGTTCGGCGGTACGGCGCAGCGGGTCGATGGCGAGGCCGCCGACGCGGATCACGCCGGGCGGCGGGGCCTCGGCCCCGGCGGCACGGGAGCGGCGCAGCACGGCGGCCATCCGGGCGGAGAGGTGCTCCACGGAGAACGGTTTCGTCAGATAGTCGTCGGCCCCGTCGTTGAGCAGCCGGACGATCTCGCTCTCGTCGTCCCGCGCGGTCGCGATGATCACGGGAACGTCGGTGATCGAGCGCAGCATCTTCAGCGCCTCGCCGCCGTCCAGGTCGGGCAGCCCGAGGTCGAGGATGACCACGTCGAAACGGAAGTGCGCGACCTCGCGCAGCGCTTCGAGCGCGGTGCCCACGCTGCGCACCGTGTGGGACGCCTCGCTGAGGTGCCGGATGAGGGCGGAACGCACGAACTGGTCGTCCTCGACCACGAGCACACTTGCCATGGGCGGCACCGTACGCCATGCCGGCGGGCACGGTCCCGGCCCCGCCGGAATCCTCCGCAAAGGCCGGAGAAGGGTGCGTACGGTGGCCTCGGGGACCGTCAAGTGCCGTACGGGGAGCGGCGGGAGCGGGCCGGGTGGTGCAGGATGTGCCCGATGCAACGAGGACTCGTACACGTGCTGGCGTGGTCGCTCGCCACCGGCGCGGCGGTCACGCTCACGTGGTGGGGCGTGCACACGGTCATGTCGGGGACGGCCTACGACCGGCCGCGGGCCGTGCCGATCTCGGTGGGTTCGGGGGCTCCCCCGCGTGTCGGGCAGGGCGGCGGCCCGCCGCTGGTCTCCTCGACGCACCGGGCGTCGCCCTCCCCCTCCGGCGCGCCGCAGACCGGCGGCGCGCGCCCCTCGGCCTCCGCCCCGCGCCCCACCCGCACGCCCTCGTCCACCCCGGCGAAGCTGTCCGGGCCTCTCGGATCGTCGGGTGCCTCCGGGGCGTCGGCTTCGGGCGAGGTACGGAGCTACCGCACGGACGGGGGCCGGGCGGTGTTCGAGCTGGGCGAGGAGTCGGCCAAGCTCGTCTCCGCGACTCCGGAGCCGGGCTGGTCGATGCGGGTGTGGACGAACGACGCCTGGATCCGGGTGGACTTCAGCGACGGGGGCGGTGAGGACGGGACGACGTACTCGGTGTTCTGCACCTGGAACGGGACGCCGCCGACGGTGCAGGTCGTCGAACCGTGAGCCGTGGCGGCCGGCTCAGGGGTCCTCGAAGACGGACGGCGGCGGCGCGGGCGAGGGCTTGGCCGCCTCGTCGGTGACGACGGCCGCGCCGCCGGTGAAGTCGGTGAGCGCGCGGCCGTGTTCGACGCGGCCGGGGTGCGGATCGGTCGCCACCCGCCGGGTGAACTCCGCGACCGGGAGCGGCACGGCGGAGGCGAGCAGCACCGCGTTGCCGAAGCGTCGGCCGCGCCACACCACCGGGTCGGCGGCCAGGGCCAGTTCGGGGAAGACGGCGGCGGCGGTGGCCACCTGTCCGCGCAGATGGGCGAGCGGCGGCCCGTCCGCGAGGTTGGCCACGTACTGGCCGGAGGGCCTGAGCACCCGGCGCACCTCGGCGAGGAAGGCGGCGGAGGTGAGGTGGGCGGGGGTCCGGGCCCCGCTGAACACGTCCGCGACGACCAGGTCCGCCCAGTCGTCCGGGAGCTTGCCGAGCCCTTCGCGGGCGTCCGCCACCCGGACCCGGACGCGGGCCCCGGGGTCCAGCGGAAGGCGGTCCCGGACGAGCTGGACGAGGGGCGCGTCGAGTTCGACGATCTGCTGGGTGGAACGGGGGCGGGTGGCGGCGGTGTACCGCGCGAGGGTGAACGCCCCGCCGCCCAGGTGCAGGACGTGCAAGGGCTTGAGCGGGGGTGCGGCGAGGTCGATGGCGTGCCCGATGCGGCGCTGGTAGGCGAACGAGAGGTACGCGGGGTCGTCGAGGTCCACGTGGGACTGCGGGGCGCCGTCGATCAGGAGCGTCCAGCCGTGCGGGCGCTCCCGGTCGGGTATGAGTTCGGCGAGCCCGCCGCCGACCGGCCGGGAGACCGGTTCGCGCTCGGCACGGCCGCCGCTCCGACGCCCTTTCGGCTGCGCGGCCTCGGCCGCGGGCCTGCCCTTGGCTGCGGCCTTGCCCCTGCCCGGCCCTCCTCGACGTGCCACGTTCGCTGGTCCTTGCTGGTGGGGGCGGGGTCGCCGGCCCCGCGGAGGCGTTCGGCCGGTGTGCCCATTATGGACTCAGCAGCAGTTGTCGGCCGCCTCGATCATCCGGGCGGCCTGGTCGAGGGCGGCGCGGAGCACGGCCGGATCGGTGACGGGGGCGTCCTCGGCGGGCGGGAGCAGCCAGCCGGAGCCGGAGACGGGCGGCACGGAGGGGAGGCGCAGCCCGCGCCCGTCGGTGCGCGTACAGGCGCTGCCGGGTACGTCCCACGCGTCGGCGGTGCCCGGCGGGACGAGGAAGCCGAGGGTGTCGCAGGCACCGTCGTGCAGGACCGGGCCGACGGGCTCCCGGTCCCGGCCGCGCCGCAGGATGTCGACGGCTTCCAGACCCTGCCGGGCCGGGACCGTGACCAGGTCGCAGGACGGACTCCCCTGCGCGGGCGGCTCGGGGGGCTTCGGATGCACGGGGGGCCCGGGGGGCTTCGGCGGTACGGGGGTCGCCGGTGGCCCGGGGGTCGCCGGTTGCGTCGCGGTCGTCCGTGAGCCGGTCTCCCTGCCGGTCTGCAACAAGGGAACCCCTCCTCTCATCGCCGAACGGAGCCACACTCCGTCTCCACGGGGACCAACGCGCCGGACACGTCAAGGGCTACGGGCCCACACCGCCGCAAAGGGTGGCAGTTCATGGCGGATCGTAGACGCTATGCCCCTTTTCGCACCGAAACGCTGTGTGTGCGTCTCGTCACAGCAGGTACGTTCATGCTCCGCCGGGGGCACCGGGGGACACCGGGTGGCACGAGCCCCGGCCGCACCAGAGAGGGGCCGGTCATGGCGTCGACAGCGGCAGTTCCCAACCTCGCCTTCCGCCGGTTGCGCGGACCGCGTTCCGCCGGGGAGTTCGCCACCGCCGTCCGCAGAGCGGCGCGGGAGATCGGGGAGCAGGTCGCGTGCGACGCCCGGTACATCGGGCGCGTGGAGTCGGGGGAGATCCGCTGCCCCAACTACGCCTACGAACGCGTCTTCCTGCACATGTTCCCCGGGCTGTCGCTGACGGACCTGGGGTTCTCGGCGCGTGAGACCGTCCGGGGACGGGGTGCCCGCGTCGTGTCCGAACCCCCGCCCGCGGCCGTCCCGGCGGCGTCCGCCCCGGCCGCTCCCGCCCTTCCCGGTCATGGCACCGGACCCGACGACATCCACGACATCCCCGAGGAGAGCGACGTGCTGCGTCGCGTGTTCATGACGAGCGGCACCACCACGGTGGCGGCCGCTTCCCTGGGCTTCGGCGGGGCCTCCGCCTCCGCCGCCCGGATCTCTCTGCCCGCGCAGCGCCGGGTCGGCGAGGCAGAGGTCGACGCCGTCGAGAAGGCCGTACGGCAGATCCGGCTGCTGGACGACCGGCGCGGCGCGGGCGGGCTCTACCGGCAGGCCGCCCGCCCGCTGCGCGCCGCGTACGAACTGCTGGACGCCGGGACCACCGCGCGGCGCGCCACCGCGGACCGGCTGCACGCGGGCGCGGGCGAGCTGGCCATCTCGGTGGGGTGGCTGGCCCACGACTCGGGGCGGCTCGACGACGCCCGCTCGCACTACGCGGAGGCGCTGGCCACGGCGCGGCTGGCAGGGGACGCGGGGCTGGAGGCGCACGCGTTCTGCAACACGTCGTTCCTGGCCCGCGACGCGGGCCGGCCGAGGGAAGCGGTGCGGGCGGCGGAGGCCGGACTGCGGGCGGCCCGCTCGCTGGGGTCGCCCCGGTTGCTGGCGCTGCTGGCACTGCGGGAGGCGGGAGGCCGGGCGGGGCTCGGGGACCGGACGGGGTGCGACCGGGCGATCGGGCGGGCCCGTTCCGCGTTCGAGCGGGGCCCGTCGGCGGACGATCCGGAGTGGATGAGCTTCTTCCGGGAGGCGGAGCTGGAGCTGCTGGAGGCCCAGTGCTGGTCGGCGCTGGGCGACTGGTCGCGGGCGGCGCGGCACGGGCGGCGGGCGACGGCGCTCCAGGACGCCCACTTCACCCGGAACCTGGCGCTGTACCGGGCCCAGCTCCTGGGGGACCTGGCGCGGGCGGGCCGGGCGGACGAGGCGGCGGCGACGGGACACCAGGTGCTGGACCTGCTGACCCGTGTGCGGTCGTCACGGATCCGGGGGATGGTGGCGGGCGCCGCGCGGGTGCTGGAGCCCCGGTCGGGGGCGGCGGACGTGTCGGCCTTCCTCACCCGCCACGCGGCACTCCCCCCGGACGGGCCCGTGCGGCCCGCCCCACCGGCCGGCGGCCCCGCGAGGCCGGAGCCGCCGGCCGGAGCGTGAAGCGGAAGCCTGTCCGGGCCACCCCGGCGGGTGGAAGCGGAAGCCCGTCCGGGCCACCCGGTTCGTGGAAGCGGAAGCCCGTCCGGGCCACCCGGTTCGTGGGAGCGGAAGGGCTACCGGTCCAGGTGGCCCGTGTCGTTCCAGCGCTCCAGGGCCGGCATCCCGTACGCCCACCCCAGCACCGACAGCGACGTCGGCTCCAGCCGCACGCGCGCGCCGAAGGACAGGTCCTCGCCCAGCCAGCGCGCCCCCAGCGCCCGCAGGATGTGGCCGTGGGCGAAGACCAGGACGTCACGGTCCGCCGACCGCGCCCAGGCGACGATCTCGTCCGCGCGGGCGGTGACGTCGGCGACGGACTCCCCGTCCGGGACCCCGTCGCGCCAGATCAGCCAGTCGGGCCGGTCCGCCTTGATCTGCGCCGGGGTCAGCCCCTCGTACGCCCCGTAGTCCCACTCCATCAGCGCGTCCCACGGTTCGGCCCGCTTCCCGAACCCGGCGAGTTCACACGTCTCGGCGGCCCGGACCAGCGGGCTGGTGCGGACCTCGACTCCGGGCAGTCCGTCCCACGGCGCCCGGTGCAACCGCTCGCCGAGCAGCTCGGCGCCCTCGCGCCCGGTGTCCAGGAGCGGAATGTCCGTCCTGCCGGTGTGGTTGCCCTGGACCGACCACTGGGTCTGGCCGTGCCGGGCGAGCAGGATGCGCGGTGCCATGAAGGCTCTCCCTGGAACGCTGGTGCTGGTGCTGGTGCTGGTGCTGGTGCTGGTGGGACCTTCCATCTTCCCGTACCGGATCGTCGGGCAACCTGCCGGGCCGGGCGGGCGTCCCTCCCTGCGCGGCACCCGGCCCGAGAAATCGGTCACGGCGGGGCCGCTGTCTGCGGGGCGTCCGAACGGGAGACCCCCGGTGGATACGGGGGCACGGTGCCCCCGTACGGTTGAACGTTCGCCGTCAGCCGCATGACCTTGGGGGAGAGCTACCGGATGCCGCACGCCATCGCGCCGCCCGCCACCGGTCATCGGCCCCGCTGGTGGACCGAGCTGCCGCTGATAGCGGTGGTCTACGCGCTGTACTCGGTGGGCAGGCTCCTGGTCCGCGGCGACGTGTCGACGGCGGTCGGCCACGGCCTGGCGATCCTCCGGCTCGAACAGGCGCTGTACCTCAACGCCGAACACCCGCTGAACCGCCTCTTCACCAGCACCCCCTCCCTCGGGATACCCGCCGACTTCGCGTACGCCTCCCTCCACTACGCGGTCACCCCCGCCGTCCTCATCTGGATGTTCCGGCGCAGGTCGGCGCTGTACCGGTCGGCACGGGTCTGGCTGATGAACTCCACGCTGCTGGGGCTGGTCGGCTTCTCGCTGCTGCCCACCTGCCCTCCCCGGCTCCTGGACGCGAGCCACGGCTTCGTGGACACGATGGCGCAGTACAGCGCGTACGGCTGGTGGGGCCAGGGGGCGAGCGCCCCCCGCGGGCTGAGCGGGATGACCAACCAGTACGCGGCGATGCCCAGCCTGCACGTCGGCTGGTCGCTCTGGTGCGGGGTCCTGCTGTGGCGGCACGGCCGCCACCCCCTCGTGCGGGCAGCGGGCATCGCCTATCCGCTGCTCACCACGGTCATCGTGATGGGCACCGCCAACCACTACTTCCTGGACGCCGTCGCGGGCGCCGCGGTGATGGGGGCCGGAGCCCTGCTGGTCAAGCCCGTGGTGCGGTGTGCCGACCGGGTCAAGGCGTGGGGCGCGGCCCGGTTCACCGGACCGGCCGCCGTCCTGTTCACCGGCGGTCCTACGGGCGGGGCCACGGGAGGCTTCGACGGACGGCCTGCGGGCGGGTCCACGGGCGCCGATCGCCCCGTCTCCGGTACCGGATCCGCGACCGCGGCCCCGAATGTCAGTACCGGATGCAAGACTTCCCCGGGTGAGCGCATCCCCGGCCAGCGGACCACCTCCGCAGATCCCCCCGGCACGGCAGTCGACGGCGCGTCAGCCGGCGGCGCCGACCCCGCGGCCACCAGCGACGACGCTCCGGCAGCGGCTCGCTGAGCTGCGCGGCCCCTCCGTCGCACCGCACCCGCTCGACGCGAGAGCCCTCGCCGCGCTCGCCGCCAACCCCGGCTGCAAGCGGCGGGCCCTGCTCGACGGCGCGGGGGTGGACAAGGGCGTGCTGGCCACCGCGCTCGGCTCCCCGGCCCCCTTCGGGCAGTCCCAGTTCGCCTTCATGCGGGGCAACGCGTTCGAGGCGAAGGTCAAGGCGGACGGCGGCGCCGAGCTGCTGCGCCTGCTGTACGAGCGGCTCGGCGGCGGCGCGCCTCACCCGGCCGGGGACGCCGCCACACCGGACCTGAGCGCCGCCGGACCCGAGGGCCGCGCCGCGCGCACCGCGCTCGCCCTGCGGGAGGCCACGGCGGCGGGCGGCTGGGCCCTGCTGGATCACCCGATGCTGGCCCTGGAGGTGGCGGGCTCCCCCGCCTATCTGGAGCCCGACGCGGTCGTGGTGCACCCGGACGGGGGGTGGACGGTGGTCGAGATCAAGTCGTTCCCGATGATCGACGCCTCGGCCGACGCGTCGAAGGTCGGCGCCGCCGCCCGGCAGGCCGCGGTCTACGTGCTGGCGCTGGAGCGGGTCGCCGCGGTGACCGAGGGCGCGCGGGTCGGGCACCAGGTACTGCTGGTCTGTCCCAAGGACTTCTCCAACCTGCCGACCGCGTCCGTCGTGGACGTACGCAAGCAGCGCGCGGTGACCCGCCGCCAGCTGACCCGGCTGACCCGGATCGAGGACATCGCGGCGGAGCTGCCGGAGGGGACGACGTTCGATCCGGCGTGCGCCCCCGAGGAGCTGGACGCCGCCGTGGCCGCGGTGCCACCGGCGTACGCCCCGGAGTGCCTGTCCGCCTGCGAGCTGGCCTTCCACTGCCGGGCGAAGTCCCGCGCCGAGGGCGCGGTGGAGACGCTGGGCCGCGGTGTCCGGGGGGAGTTGGGCGGGCTCACCACGGTGGCCGGGGTGCTGGCCGCCGCCGCGGGGAAGGAGGGCGATCCCGCCGATCCGACGGTCGCCGCCCTCCGCCGGGCCGCCGCCCTGCGCGCCGAGGCGCTGGAGAGCGCCGCCGCCCTGCGCGCCGGGTCCGGGGCGTGGGAAGCCGGGACCGGGGGACCGGGGGCCGCGCCCCCGGCCGACGCCCGGGGCCCGGCCGGCGCGGGTTCCGGGGCTCCGAAGGAGGCGGGTTCATGTCGCTGATCTCCACCCTGGCCCGGCTGGAAGCCGTGGACTCCGGCCGCGCCCAGCCGCTGGCGACCGTCCGCCACCGTCACCTCACCGAACGCCCGCTCGTGCTGGTGCCCCTGACCACCGCCGGTGAGGCCGGGGCCCCGCTCGGGGCGCTGGTCGGCACGGACCGGGAGGCGCCCCGGCTGCTGGCGGTGGCCCAGCCGCGCGACCGGGACCTGCGGTTCGCGTTCCTGGCCGAGCTGGCGGAGGCGGTCCTGCCGCACATCGAGGCGTACGCGGACGTCGTCGAGCCCGCCGAACGCAACGAGACCGACCCGGCGACCGGCAAGAGGACCAAGGTCGAGGTCGAGCTGTGCACGGACGCCGCCCAGCTGATCGTGCCGAGCCGGGCGGGCATCGAGTTCGTCCGGCTGCTCGGCCGGTCGATGCGGTTCCGCCGCACCGCCGAGGACGACCCGGACACCCCGTATCCGGCCCCGGCGCGCGTGCCGCTGCTGGGCCGCTGGCTGACGCACTACGGGGAGCGGGCCCGCGTGCCCGGCTCCTCGCTGCTGCTGGCGGCGACGGACCTGCTGAACCGGCACTGGGCCACCGGGCAGAGCAGCCTGGAGGACCAGCACCTGGGCGCGCTGCTGTCCTGGATCGACCCGCCGGCCGGCTCCTCGGGGGCCGAGGCGGCGCTGCGGGCGGAGCTGGCGCGCGACGGGGAGGGCCAGCTGCTGTGCCCGCCGGCCGGGCCGGCGACCGATCCGGACTTCGACAACCGCCTCCTCGCCCCGGCGATCGAGCGGTACGACCGGGCGCGTACGGCGTTGGCCTCCGCCGAGGACGGGCTGGCCGCCGATGCCCGCCTGGCCGAGCTGAGCGCCGCCGAGCGGCAGATCCGTTCGCTGCTGGCGCGGGTGATGCTGCCGACCTGGGACGCGGTGTGGCACGGTCTCGACCTGCTGCGGGAGCTGCCCGAGGGGTCCCGGACCGAGGACCGCTGGTCCCGTGACCGGTGGTCGTTCACCGGCCACCGCGACCGGGTGCGCTCGGGCGAGCCGCCGCAGCCGCGCCGCGACGACGCGGTGACGGCGGCCCAGAAGCTGGCCTCACGGGAGACCGCCCAGGCGCAGCTGGAGGCGCAGGAGGCGCTGGACGATCCGCTGGTGCTGGCGGGGCGGCGGCTGGCGGGCGAGGCGTTCCTCGCCACGGTGACGGAGGTGGAGATGGCGTACACCGAGTCCAAGCGGCCCTCCCCGCGCCCGCTGGTCACGGTCCGCACGGACGAGCGGCCGCACCTGTCCGAGCGGACGAAGGTCTACCGCTCACTGGACGGCAAGCCGCAGACGGCCGAGTTCGTGCGGTACGCGGACGGGCCGTCGGCCGGCGCGGCCCACGAGAACGGCTCCCCCGCCGCCCCGGACGGCGAAGCGGCCCGTGCGAGCGGCTTCCGGGCCCCTGCGGGCGGGGCCGCCGCCGACGGCGGGGTCCTGATGGTCCTGCGGCTCCTGGACCGGATGGGCCGGGGCAAGGAGCCCGCGCCCGGTTCGGTGCCGGAGCCCGGCGACCGGATCGCCTGGACCCTGTTCGAGCACGACCAGCGCGGCGGGCCGAAGCTGCCGGACCCGGAGGAGACGCCGTGGACCCACGGCGGCCCGCCGGGCGCGGACGCCGCCGCGCGCGCGGAGCACCCCGACCCCGTGACCCCGGAGGACCTGCTGTGACCCCGACGCCCACCGCCCCGGAGGGACCGCTGTGACCGTCGTCTTCGACCCGGGCGCGGCGGCGGCCCGTGCGACCGGCGCGATCCTCGACGACACCCTGCACGGCAGCAGCCGGGGCGTCGTCGTGGACTCGCCCCCCGGCGCGGGCAAGTCGACGCTGGTGGTGCGGGCGGCCCTGGAGCTGGCCGCCGCCGGCCATCCGCTGATGGTGATCGCGCAGACCAACGCCCAGGTCGACGACCTGGTGGTACGGCTCGCGGAGAAGGACCCGGAGCTGCCGGTGGGACGGCTGCACAGCAGCGACTCCGACCCGTACGACAAGGTTCTGGACGGGCTCGCCAACGTCACGAAGTCCGCGAAGGCGGCGGATCTGGCCGGGCTCGACGTGGTGATCTCGACGGCCGCCAAGTGGGCGCACGTGAAGAACGTGGAGCCGTGGGGGCACGCGATCGTCGACGAGGCGTACCAGATGCGCTCGGACGCGCTGCTGGCCGTGGCCGGGCTGTTCGAGCGTGCGCTGTTCGTCGGGGATCCGGGCCAGCTGGACCCCTTCTCGATCGTGGGGGCGGACCAGTGGGCGGGGCTGAGCTACGACCCGTCCGCGAGCGCGGTCTCCACCCTGCTCGCGCACAACCCGGAGCTGCCGCAGCACCGGCTGCCGGTCTCGTGGCGTCTCCCGGCGTCGGCGGCCCCGCTGGTGTCGGACGCGTTCTACCCGTACACGCCGTTCCGCAGTGGTACGGACCACGGCGACCGGAAGCTCTCGTTCGGGGTGGCGTCGGACGGCTCGGGGCCCGACCGGGTGCTGGACGAGGCGGCGGAGTCCGGGTGGGGGCTGCTGGAGCTGCCGGCCCGGCACACCCCGCGCACCGATCCCGAGGCCGTACGGGCGGTGGCTCTGGTGGTCCGGCGGCTGCTGGACCGGGGCGGCGTCGCGACGAGCGAGCGGGCGGACGACCCCGTTCCGGTGACGGCGGACCGGGTGGCGGTCGGCACGGCCCACCGCGACCAGGCGGCGGCGGTGCGGGCGGCCCTGGCGGAGCTGGGCGTCACGGGGGTCGCGGTGGACACGGCGAACCGGCTCCAGGGCCGCGAGTTCGACGTCACGGTGGTGCTGCACCCGCTGTCGGGGCGGCCCGACGCGACCGCGTTCCACCTGGAGACGGGCCGGCTGTGCGTGCTGGCGTCCCGGCACCGGCACGCGTGCGTCGTGGTGTGCCGGGAGGGGGTGGCGGACCTGCTGGACGAGCATCCGTCCACGGAGCCGGTCCAGCTCGGCGTCACGGTGAAGTTCCCGGACGGCTGGGAGGCCAACCACGCGGTGCTGGCCCACCTCGCCGAGCACCGGGTCCGGTGGCGGCCGTAACGCGGCTCCCGGCCGGGGGCCGGGGCCCCCTTGCGCGGGGTCGGACAATGGAGGGTGGCCGTCCCGGCCGCGCGAGGGAGGAACAGCACATGACAGAGTCCGAGCGGAACGCACGGCAGCGGCTGCGCCCCGCGCCGTTGCTCTTCGAGCCGTCTCAGGCCGCGGCGGACCCGGAGCACTTCTTCGACCTGGAGTCGCTGGAGGATCCGAAGGAGCTGCTGGCCCGTGCGACCGAGTTGACGCAGGCGTTCCGGGCGGCGACGGACCGGTCGGTGGAGTTCCAGGCGATCGCGGCGGCGCAGCTCGCCGACCCGCGCCGGTTCGACCGGCTGACGGCGGCGGACGTCGCGCAGCGCGCGGAGTGGACCGAGGACTACGCGAAGAAGATGATCGAGTTCGGCCGCTCCCTGCTGGACGCGCCGAGAGCCTGAGGCACGGCCGCGAGCCTGAGCCACTGCCGGCGCGCCGGGAGCGTGACGTGCTCCTGGCGCGCCGGGAGCCGCGCGCCCGCCGTGAACCGGGCGCACTGAAGGCCCGCACCACGCAAGCGCACCGATGGCGGGGCCCATGGGTGCGACCCGTGTGCCTGGTGGGGCGGATGAAGGCCGTGGGGCCGGTGATGCGTCGCCAGGCCGGGGGTCAGGGCCGGTGGCATATTCCGGCGGGCAAGATACCCCTCCCCCGCCGCCCTGTCCCGCTTTCCGGCAACTCTCGGCATCAGTTCTGTCACTCCCGGTAGACCTTGTTCCATGAGCGCATGGCTGAAAGACGAAACGTCCCTGCACACCGGTGCCGCCCCGCACCACGGCGTCGGCATCTTCGCCCTGCTGCGGGACCAGTCCGGCCCCCAGGCCGCACAGGTCACGGCGGCCGGCGCCGCCTGGCTGGCCGGGGCCACCCCCTGTCCGCGCAGCACGCTCGCCCAGTGGGAGGAGCGCCCGACCGCGCCCGCCGTGCTCCCCTGCGGCTCCGCCTTCGACGTCGTGAACGTGCCGGCGCTGTTCGGGCGGCGGATGCTGGAGCGGCTGTGGGCGGAGGGGCCCGGCTCCGGTCCGGTCGCCACGCACCGGGGCCGCATGCTGCTGTTCGCCGCCCCCGGAACGGCCCAGCGGCTGCCCTCGCTGCTCTCCTGGGAGGAGTGGGGAACCGGCGGTTCCGAGAGCTCCGAGGGGACGGACGAGACCGGGGAGCAGGGCGGCACGATGCCGCCCCTGCTCTGTCACGGCACCGGGGACGCCGTGACCGTACCGCCGCTGACCTGCGCGTCGCCCGACGGCGGGCCGCGCTGGCTGGTCGCTCCCGACACCCGCACCCCCTGGCTGCCGGGCCCCGACGTGCTGCTCTGGGCGTGTGTGCGGGTGCGCAGGTCCCCGCTCTCCCGGACCGGGGCCCCGACGATTTTTCCTCACGCCGATCAGGATGCTAATGTCTACGACGTCACCAGGCGCCGTTAGCTCAGTTGGTTAGAGCAGCTGACTCTTAATCAGCGGGTCCGGGGTTCGAGTCCCTGACGGCGCACAGACGGTCGAAGCCCCCCGCGAGAGCGGGGGGCTTCTTCGTGTCCCGCGCAGTACGCGACGGGCCCCGTGGAGCACGGGGCGCGGTTCTCAGACGCCGGTGGTGATCCGGACGGTCCAGGACCCGGACGGCGTGCGGTCCGCGACTTCGACGCGGGTGTCGTCGCCCGGAACGGTGAAGGTCTCCCCCACCCCGAGCGGGGCGTCGGCCAGGGGCGGGTAGACCGAGCGGTCCCAGCAGGCCCCGGTCCGCGGATGGGTGTCGATCACTTCGACCGGGCCGCCGCCGGAGGCCGTCTCGCTGCGGACGCGGTAGATCAGGATGCCCTCGGCGCAGGTGGTCCGGTCGTTCCCGGTGGCGCTGCGGGCCTCGATGGCGAGCGCGCTGCCGGCGCCGGTGCGGACGACGGCGAGCCGGGTCCCGAGCGAGCCGCCGGGCGGCGGGGCGGCGGCGACCGGCTCCAGGGTGACGTCGGCCGAGCCCTGGACGCAGACGACCTGGCGTCCGCCGAGCCAGCCGAGCTTCCACTTGTGCCAGCCGAACAGGTCGGGGGCGAGCCCGAACTGGCTGCCCATGACGTCCCAGTCGCCGACGTACGTGTCCCAGTCGCCCTTGCCGTCGACGGGCCGGTGGTAGAGGTCGGCCAGGTCGAAGACGTGCCCGGTCTCGTGGGCGAGGACGTTGCGGTCGGGCGGGTGCTGCTCGAAGACCGTGACGACCCGCCGGATGTCGCTGTCGTCGGCGCGCAGGGGCCGGTCGAAGTTGACGACCTTGGTGGCGTCGGAGTCGACGCCGGGAGCGTCCGGATCGGCCACCAGGTAGACGACGTCGTACCGGGAGAAGTCCACGTCCTCGTCGGCGGCGGCGATGGCGTCGCGGAGGTAGGCGGAGCGCCGCTCGGCGTTCCAGTCACGCTCTATGCCGTACCAGGTGGAGTCGCGCGGCATCTGCGTCCAGGCACGCTGCGGGTGCGGGCGCAGGGTGAACCGGCCGTAGCTGGCGCGCTCGAAGAAGCGGGTGGTGGCCGGGAAGTGGTCGGCGGCGAGCACCTCGGGATCGACCGTGGGCCCGGAGTCCGGGAAGGAGAGGAACACCATGACCGCGTCGAGGCTCCGGTCGGGCTGCGGGTACGCCGCGTTCCAGGTGTCCAGGCCCACCGAGTGGTGAGCCGCCGTCCGGGGCAGGGCGCAGGGCTCGGCGTCCCTCGTGGCGGCCACGGCGGGACCCGCGACCAGGGTCATGGCGGCGAGCGCCAGGAGGGAGGTGGCGGCGGCGGCCAGACTGCGCAGGGGCGGCCGTTCCGCCCCCTCGGGTCCGCGACGGGACGGCACATCGACCTCCGGGTGGGGAACACGGTCCATCCCGTCCACCCTGTGCCGCTCCGCCACGCCATGCCCTGTTGTGCTGCCCCACACGGGTCAGCGGCCGAAAACGCCAGCCACACCTTCACGGAACGTCACCGCCGGTCGATCCAGCGCACCCATGCAACAGATCCGCACAGAAATGATCCGGATCGGGCAAACCGGAAGGCTGGATTACGCCCCTCGGGCGACCCTCATGGTGGCCCGGACCGGACGGTGAGCTGGAACGGCCGACGCGGCACCCTCTATGCTTCACCACGCTTTCCCGCGTGGAACGGGCCCGTTCACGGGACCGCCACACGGTGGCCTGTCCGACCCCACCAGTTCATGACGACCTTGACAGCGGGAGCGAGCGGTGAGCGGAACCTCCGAAGGGCCGAGCACCCCGGCAGGCACGGCCTCCGGCGTGCCCCCCGCACCGGTCACGGAGCGTCATGCGGCGACGGCGGAATCCCCGCCCCCCGTCATCCCGTCCTCCGCCGCGCGCCACCCCCACGCGCACGCCGGGTCCGCCGGTCCGGCCGCCGCGGAGGCCCCACCCGCCGCCGGGACCGGCCACCCGGCCCACACCCCTGCGCCCCCCGCCGCCGGGGAGGGCTCCGCCGAGTCCGAACTGCGGGACTACCGGGCCGCCTTCAACGCCGCCACGCTCCCCCTCGGTGTCATCGACGGCCGGGGCCACATCGTCCGGGCCAACGAGGCGCTGGGCGGGCTGCTGGGCGCGACGGCGGCGGCCCTCGCCGGACGGCAGGCGAGCGAACTGCTCGACCTGGCCTCCGACGACCGCACCTGGCACGCCTACCGCGAGGTCCTGCTGGGCCGCCGCTCCCGGTTCCGCTGCACCCGCCGCCTCAAGCACCCCGACGGGCGCTCCCTGTGGGCCGAGATCACCGTCGTACCGATGACCGGGGCCTCGGCGACGGAGGCCGCGCGGGTCCTGCTGACGGTCGCCGACGTCAGCGACCGGCGCGAGCTCCAGGAGCGGCTGCGCCACCTCCAGATGCACGACCCGGTGACCCGGCTGCCCAACCGGACGCTGTTCTTCGAGCGTCTCGCCTCGGTGCTGGAGACCCCGCCGTACCAGGACGACTCGATGCCGCCCCGGCGGCAGGCCCGGATCGGGCTCTGCTACCTGGACCTGGACGGCTTCAAGGCGATCAACGACACCCTGGGCCACCGGACCGGGGACCGGCTGCTGGCCGCCGTCGCCGCGCGGCTCACCGACTGCGCGGAGCACGACGCCTCCCGCAACGGCGGCGGCAACCGGCTGGTGGCCCGCCTGGGCGGCGACGAGTTCGCGGTGCTGGTGGAGGACTCGGCCGGCACCGAGGAGCTGACCGACCTGGCCCGTTCGGTCCTCGCCGCGCTCCAGCAGCCGTTCGACCTGGCCGGGCAGCGGCTCTCGGTCTCCGCGTCGATCGGCGTGGTCGAGCGGGTCGCGGCGGGCACCTCGCCCACCGGCCTGATGCAGGCCGCCGACACCACGCTGTACTGGGCGAAAGCGGACGGCAGGGCCCGCTGGACCCTGTTCGACCCCGAGCGCAACGCCCACCGCATGACCCGGCAGTCCCTCTCCTCGACGCTCCGGCCCGCCGTGGAGCGCGGCGAGTTCACGCTGGAGTACCAGCCGCTGGTCGGTATGGCGGACGGGGTGCTGCGCGGGGTCGAGGCCCTGGTGCGCTGGAACCACCCGCAGTTCGGCGTGCTGCCGCCGAATCGGTTCGTCCAGATCGCCGAGGAGGACGGCTCGATCGTGCAGCTCGGCCGGTGGATCCTGCGCACCGCGTGCCGCCAGGCGCGCCGCTGGCAGCTGGACCATCCGGACGACCCGCCGCTGTTCATCAGCGTCAACGTCGCCGTACGGCAGGTCTGGGACTCCGACCTGGTGGCGGACGTGGCGGAGATCCTGGCCGAGACCGGGCTCGCCCCCGGCCTGCTCCAGCTGGAGCTGACGGAATCGGCGGTGATGGGCTCGGGCGGCCGTCCCCTGCGGGCGCTCCAGGCGCTGAGCGACATGGGCGTACGGATCGCCATCGACGACTTCGGGACGGGCTACTCGAACCTCGCCTACCTCAGCCGGCTGCCCGTATCCGTGCTGAAGCTGGACGGGGCGTTCGTGAAGGGCTTCCGGTACGAGGACGGTACGCACCCGAGCCCCGCCGACGAGACGATCGTCGAGGCCATGGTGCAGCTCGCCCACCGCCTGGGCCTGACCGTCACCGCGGAGTGCGTGGAGACGGCCGGGCAGGCGGAGCGGCTGCGGCGGATCGGCTGCGACACCGGGCAGGGCTGGTTGTACTCGCGGGCCGTGGCGCCGGAGCAGATCGCCGGGCTGATCGGTTCCCGGCCGCTGGAGGGCTGACCGGCCCGCCGGAAGACCGGACCGGTCGGCCTAAGGGGCGGACCGGTCGGCCGAGACCGCCGGAGGGCGGTCCTCGCGCCCCGGCCCCGCACCCCTGCCCCCCCGCGAGGCCGGTCGGCGGGCCGGAGGGTGCGTGCGGGCCGGAGGCCGCCTACGCGGTCGCCGGCAGGCCGTACGCGTCCGCGATCAGCTCGTAGCTGCGCAGCCGCGCGTCCCCGCCGTGCGCGTTGGCGGTGATCATCAGCTCGTCCGCGCCGGTCCGCTCGGCCAGACCGTCCAGACCACTCCGGACCGCGTCGGCGGTGCCGTGGACCACGTTGGCGAGCCAGCCGTCGACGAACTCCCGCTCCATCGGGGAGAAGGCGTACGCCTCCGCCTCCTCGGGACTCGGGATCAGCCCCGGACGGCCGGAGCGCAGCCGGACCATGGACAGGGCGCCGGTCAGCACCTGGCGACGGGCCTCGCGCTCGTCGTCGGCGGCCAGCGCCGAGACCCCGATGAGGGCGTACGGGGCGTCCAGGACGGCGGACGGCCGGAAGGACTCGCGGTACAGGTCGAGCGCGGGGATGGTGTTCTGCGCCGAGAAGTGGTGCGCGAAGGCGAACGGCAGCCCGAGCGTGCCGGCCAGCCGTGCGCTGAAGCCGGAGGAGCCCAGCAGCCAGACCGGCGGCCGGTGCGCGGACTGCACGCCACCGGGAGCGGTCGCCTGGACCGGGCCCGGCACGGCATGGATCCGGCTGTACGGGTGCCCGTCGGGGAACGTGTCGTCCAGGAAGCGGATCAGCTCCATGAGCTGCTGCGGGAAGTCGTCCGCCCCCTCGTTGAGCCGGTCGCTGCGCCGCAGGGCCGCCGCCGTCGCCCCGTCCGTACCGGGGGCGCGGCCGAGGCCGAGGTCGATCCTGCCCGGCGCCATCGCCTCCAGGGTGCCGAACTGCTCCGCGATCACGAGGGGCGCGTGGTTGGGCAGCATCACCCCGCCGGAGCCGAGCCGGATGCGCTCGGTATGGGCGGCGATGTGCGCCAGGATCACGGCCGGGGAGGACGAGGCGACACCGGGCATGGAGTGGTGCTCGGCCACCCAGAAGCGGTGGAAGCCGCGCCGCTCGGTGAGCCGGGCGATCTCCACGCTCGTGCGCAGGGCCTGGCTGGCGGTGCGGCCCTGCCCCACGGTGACCAGGTCCAGGACGGACAGCGGAACGGGGGCCGTTCCGGCCGCGGGGCCCCGGATGCCGTCGAGGTCGGCCCCGCCTCCGTCCGTGCCGCCGCTGGTCTGGTCGCCTCGGATGTCGTCCACGTGTCGGCTCTCCCGGTGCTGCTGTCGTACGTCCGCGTATCGGAGCGGTACAACAGGAGGGCGACTCCGCTTTATTCCCGCGCGGCGCCTACTCCCGTACCTCGATGCCCTTCGGCTCCAGCTGTCGCAGTACCGGCTCGCGGGTGGCGAACAGGGTGCCGAGTGTGGGGGCCCAGGTCCGCCGGTCCGTGAGGCGCAGGCCCTCCCAGACCGTGACCTGGTTGGCCGTGAGGACGGGCTTGCCGATCAGCTCCTCCAGCTCGGGGATGTACGCGGTGGTGTGCAGGGCGGTGTCCGGGACCAGCACCACCTCGGCGTCCGGGTGGTCCGCCTCCCGCACCAGCCGCTTCACCTCGTCCGGCCCCCAGGAGGCGACCGTGTCCGCCGTGGCGGCCCCGCCGGACACGGTCGCCACCACCTCGACGCCCGCCGATGCCAGGAATTGCGCGAAGAGCCCGGTGACGTCCTCCGGACAGGGCGCGGCGACGGCGACCCGGCCCGCACCCACCTCCCGCAGCGCGTGGACGAAGCCGACGGAGGTGCTGGACGCGGGCAGGCCCGCCGTCCGCGCGAGCGTGGCGATCTGCTCGTGGGCGCCCTCCCAGCCCTGCCCGAAGCTGCCGCCGCTGGAGGCCCACACCAGCGCCTCGGCCCCGGCGAGCCGCAGCTCCTCGACGCCTTCGGCGATCCGGGCGGCCGCGCCCTGCTCGCGCAGCACGTCGGCACGGTAGGCGTCCTCTCCGGTCGCGGTGGAGAACAGGGGCAGCCGGATGTCGGTGTCGAGCAGGATCTCGGTCCGTGGGAAGTCGTCCTCGGCGGCGTGGCCCGGGTAGAGAAGTCCTACGGTCGTCATGTCCACCCTTCCTGTACGTCGGCGGCTCGGCACGCGGCGGGCGGCCCCTCACGGGGGCGCGGCGGCCCGCCGGGCGGTCCGGCGGCCGTGACCGCGCGACCGGTCACTCGTGCCCCGGCCTGTTCCCAGTATTCCCCCGGTCGGCCACCGGGGCGCGCGGCTGGGACCCGGTGCGCGGGGACGTTCCCCGGACCGCCCCGGCCCGGCGCGCGCGGCCGGGCGTCGTTGACGCGGGGGTGACCTGCTGGAAGCGTGGGCGGTCGTCACGCCCGTACGCGCACCGGGTCCGTACACACACCCGCGTGTACATCCCGTCCGCCCGTACAGCTCGCCGCCGTACGCGCATCCCGCCCGTACGCACGTCCCGCCCGCACGTCCCGTCCGTACGCCACGCCCGTTCTGCTGCGGAGGGCCGACCGCCGATGCCGGATCCCGTCCTGCTCGTTCTCGACGCCGACCCGCCCCCGCGACTCGGCCGGCTGACCGGCCGGGCGGACGTGCGGTTCGCGGACGCCGGCACGCTCGCCGGACTGCTCCCGGCCGCCGACGTGCTGCTGGTGTGGGACGCCGCGTCGGACGCGGTACGGGCGGCCTGGCCGGGGCCTGGGCGGCGGCCGCGCTGGGTGCACACGGCGGGCGTCGACGTGGACCGGGTGCTCTGCCCGGACCTGGTCGCCTCCGACACCGTCCTCACCAACGCGCGGGGCGTCTTCGAGCGCGCGGTCGCCGAGCAGGTGGCAGGGCTCGTGCTCGCCTTCGCCCAGGACCTCCCCGGCACGCTGGAGCTCCGGCGGCAGCGGACCGGCCGCCCCCGCACGGGCCGTCAGGTCGCCGGCACGCGTGCCGTGGTGGTCGGCGCGGGGCCCGTCGGCCGGGAGATCACCCGGCTGCTGCACGGGCTGGGGGTGACCGTCGCCCTGGTGGGGCGGACCGCCCGGCGCACCATCCACGGGGTGGCGGACCTGGACCCGCTGGCGGCGCGGGCGGACTGGGTGATCGGGGCCGTCCCGCTGACCGACGGGACACACGGAATGTTCGACCGCCGCTTCTTCGGTCTGCTCCAGCCCTCGGCGCACTTCCTCCACGTGGGACGCGCGGCGTGCGTGGTGCGGGCCGACCTGGTGGACGCGGTGGAGCGCCGCTGGTTCGCGGGCGCGGCGCTCGACGTGTCCGAGGACGGGCCCCCGCTCGCGGATGACCCGTTGCGGGACGTACCGGGGCTGCTGGCCGTGCCGCGCGTGAGCGGGGACACGGCGCGGTGGCGCGACCGGCTGAGCGAGCGGTTCGTCGCGCTGTACGAACAGTGGGCGCGGGGCGAACCGTTGCCGGAAGCGGTCGACAAGGAACGCGGCTACGTCCCCTCCCCCGACCTCTCCGGTCCCGCCGGCGAACGCGTGAGCACCATCGTGCCGGATGATCACAGAAGTGGCTGATGTGGAGTCATGAACCTGCCGCGACGGGGGAACACGCCCCGCACGCCTCCGGTCGCCCTCCGCCCCGCTCCGGGCACGGGAAGGTCACCTTCCGGCCACTGTTGGGTTACATGCCTCGGGGTTCCCGCATAGACGTACGGGATCGGGCAGGCGCTCATCCTGTCCGGACTGTTCGACCTCCAGGAGATTGCGAACCATGGCTGAATTCCCGAACCTGTCCCGCCGGGGTTTCCTCAACGGAACGGCGGCCGTGGGCGGCCTCCTCGTCGTTCCCGGCCTCCTCACCGCGTGCAGCAGGACCGACGCCGGTTCCGCGACGGGCGAGGGCGCCCTCGACAAGCTCCGCAAGCAGGGCTTCGTACGGGTGGCGTACGCCAACGAGGCCCCGTACGGGTACCTGGAGGGCAAGGAGCTCAAGGGCGAGGCCCCGACGCTGCACCGGGAGATCTTCAAGGCGCTCGGGGTGGACGAGCTGAAGCCGACGCTCTCCGAGTGGGACGGGCTGATCCCCGGACTCCAGGCCGGGAAGTACGACGTGGTCAGCGCGGGCATGGCCATCACCCCGGAGCGCTGCGGCAACGCGATCTTCTCCGAGCCGGAGTTCATCTCGCCGACCGCGCTGATGGTGAGGAAGGGCAACCCGAAGAAGGTCACCGACCTGGCCTCCGCGAAGGAGGCGGGGATCACCGTCGGAGTCATGTCCGGTGCGGTCGAGGGAAGTTACGCCAAGGGCGCGGGGATACCCGAGGACAGGATCAAGACGCTGCAGAAGCCGCAGGACGGGGCCGACGCGGTCGAGGGCGGCCGGATCGACGCCTTCCTGCTCACCGGCATCTCGCTGCGCTGGCTGGCGAAGACCAATCCGGACACCGAGGTCACCGAGGCGTTCGTGCCCGAGCTGGACGGCAAGGAGCAGTTCTCCCCCGGCGGCGCGGTGTTCCGCAAGGGCAACGAGGACCTGCGGGACTCGTTCAACCGCGAGCTGAAGAAGATCGTCTCCGACCGTTCGCGCTATGTGCAGCTGCTGGAGCCGTACGGATTCGGGGAGACGGAGATCCCGCCCGCCGATCTGAAGACCGCGGATCTGTGCACGGGCTGACGGGGCGGAGGGGCACGCATGAGTGACTTCTTCTCCCTCCTCGCCGAGGAGTTCCCCCGCGTCCGGTCGGGTCTGTGGGTGACGCTCCAGGCCACGGTCCTCGGCGCCCTGCTGGCCGGGGCGCTGGCCTTCGCCCTCGGCCTCACGGCGGGCAGCGGAGTGCTGCTGGTGCGGGGCGCCTCACGGGTGGTCGTGGAGTTCTTCCGGGGCACCTCCCTCTACATCCAGCTGTTCTGGCTCTACTACGCGATGCCGCTGGTGACCGGCTACGAACTGACCCCGGTGATCTGCGGGGTGGTCGCGTTCGGCCTCAACTTCGGCGCGTACGGCGCGGAAGTGGTGCGGGGCGCGATCAACTCCGTGCCGCGCGGGCAGTACGAGGCCGCTATCGCGCTCAACCTCGGCCCGGCCAGGCGGCTGTGGAGGGTGATCCTGCCGCAGGCCTGGGTGCAGATGATCCCGAGCTTCACCAACCTGCTGATCCAGTTGCTGAAGGCGACCCCGTTGCTGTGGCTGATCTCGGCGGCCGATCTGATGACGGTGGTCCAGCAGTTGCGCGACCGCACCGGTGAGACCCTCACCGCCTATCTGACCCTGCTGGCCGCCTACTTCGTGCTGGCGTACGCCCTGACCCTGCTGATGAATCTGCTGGAGCGGAGCGCCAAGCGGCGGCTCGGCCTGGACACCGGTGCGAGGAGCCTGTTCAGGAGCCGCAGCGCGTCCGCGACGGCCGTGGGAGGTGCCCGGTGAACGGCTTCGACCGGAACGCCGTCGGGGAGTCCCTGCCCCTCCTGCTGGAAGGGTTCCGGGTCACCCTGCTCGCCACGGTGCTCGGCACCCTGGTGGCCGCCGTGCTGGGACTGGTCGTCGCGGTGGCCGGCCGTGCGCCCAGCCGGTTCGTGACCGTGCCGGTGCGCGCCGTCACGGAGTTCGTCCGCTCCACTCCGCTGCTGGTGCAACTGGTGGGCGCGGCAGCCCTGTTCAACACGGTGGAGCCGCTGTACATCGGCATCGCGGTGCTGGGAGTCCACTACGCCGCGTACACCTCCGAGGTCTACCGGGCCGGGATCGACGGCGTGCCGAAGGGCCAGTGGGAGGCGTGCCGCGCGCTCTCGCTGTCGCCCCGGCGGACCTGGCAGGCCGTGATCCTGCCGCAGGCGGTGCGCAACGTGCTGCCCGCGCTCGGGAACTACGCGATCTCGATGTTCAAGGAGACGCCGTTCCTCGCCGTGATCACGGTGCAGGAGATGGTCTTCGAGGCCCGGAAGTACGGGGCCGACCACTTCGCGTACACCGAGGTGTTCACCCTCGCCGGCCTGGTCTTCCTGGTCGCGAGCTACCCCACGTCGCTGTTGATGAGGAAGCTGGAGAAGCGCCTTGGCCACTGAACCCCTCCCCCTGCAGAAGACGGAGTCGCCGGGGCCGGCCGGAGCGCCCGGGGACGCCGTCCCGGCCGCGGCGCGCACGGGCGAGCCGCTGGTGCGCTTCGACAAGGTGGTGAAGCGCTACGGCGACCATGTCGTCCTGGACGAGCTGGACTTCACGGTGGACCGGGGTGAGCACGTCACCCTGATCGGGCCCAGCGGCTCGGGCAAGACCACGATCCTGCGGCTGCTGATGACACTGGAGAAGGTCAGCGGAGGGGTGATCTGGGTCGACGGCTCCCCGCTGACCCATGTGCGCACCCCGGACGGTTCGCTGAAGCCGGCGGGCGAGAAGCAGCTGCGCGCGTCCCGGCGGAAGATCGGCATGGTCTTCCAGCAGTTCAACCTCTTCCCCAACATGAAGGTGATCCAGAACGTCACCGAGGCCCCCGTCAGCGTGCTCGGCAGGAGCCGGGAGGAGGCCGAGGCGCGGGCGAGGGAGCTGCTGGACCTGGTGGGGCTCTCCGCGAAGGTCGACGCCCACCCCTCGCAGCTCTCCGGCGGCCAGCAGCAGCGGGTCGCCATCGCCCGCGCGCTCGCCATGGAGCCGGAGATCCTGCTGCTGGACGAGGTGACCTCCGCACTCGACCCGGAACTGGTGGCGGGCGTGCTGGAGCTGCTGGGGGACATCGCCCGCACCACCGACATCACCATGCTCTGCGTGACCCATGAGATGAACTTCGCGCGGGACGTCTCGGAAAAGGTCCTGATGTTCGACGCGGGACGGGTCGTGGAGTCCGGACCGCCGGAGAAAATCTTCTCCGACCCCTCCCACGAACGTACGCGCGCGTTCCTCAACGCGGTGCTGTGACCTCGCCGTCGAGTGCTCACTCATGACGGTGGCATATGCCTGACGGGTGCGCCCCAGCTAGTGGCTCCGGGGTGTGCCCGTCGGCTCGCCGACTGCCGCCCCGCGGCCGGGTTCCGGGGGCTATCGTGGGACCAAAGCTTGCGGTCACAACCTGGTAGGGGGACACCGTGGCGTTGAGGCCGGAGCCGACCGCGCCGTTCCACTCGGTGCAGTACGCCCTGCGCGTGCTCGAAACGGTCTCCCAGCACGGCGGCGGCGTGACCGACGCCCGGATCTCCCGTGAGACCGGACTGCCGGCCGGTCACCTCGCTCCGCTGCTCCTCACCCTGCGCCGTGAGGGCTATGTGGAGCAGGTCGGCGACGGCGCGTACGTCGTCGGCGCCTCGCTGCTGCTGCTCGGCTCCGGCGCGGCCCGCCGCCAGGCCCTGGAGGGCCGCCTCCAGAACACCCTGGCCGAGCTGCGCGACTCCCTCGGCGCGGCGGTCTACCTCATCCGCTACGTGGACGGCGAGGTCAGCGTGGTCCAGGTGGCGGACGGCCCGCTCACGCCCGCCGTCAACGAGTGGGTGGACTTCCGCTCCGCCGCGCACGCCAGCGCGGCCGGAAAGTGCCTGCTGGCCCAGCTCGACCACGACGCGCGACGGGACCACATCTCCCGGCACCGGACGGCCCGGCTCACCTCACGGACGATCACCGACGAGAAGGTCCTCTTCTCCCAGCTCGACGCCCAGGCGGCCACGGTCCCGGTGCTGGACCTCCAGGAGTACGCGGTGGGCACCGTCTGCGCGGCCGTGCCGCTGACGGCCGGCTCCTCGGCGGGCTGCCTGGCCCTGTCGCTGCCGATCGAGGAAGCGCACCGGCTGCGGTCCGCGGCCGAGACGCTGAGCCGCCGGGCAGCGCCGGTGCTGCTGTCCCTCGCGCTGTAGCCGCCGGGCCCGGTGAGGCGTCGGCGGTAGCCTCGTCGCCATGTACGCACCCATTGCCGCGCTGAACCTCCTCAAGGAGTTCGAGGACGGCGCCCATGACTATTTCGCACCCGAATTCGAGCTCGCCCCCTTCGGCGAGGACGACAGCGGCTATCCGCAGCTCTCCGACCGCATCCGGCCCTTCGCGCAGGCCACCGGCTCCGGCTCGACGTACGCGATCTGGCTGCGGGACGGGCGCGAGGATCTCGCCACGCTGCCGGTGCTCCTCCTCGGCTCCGGGGGCGGCGTCCACGTCGTCGCCCGCGATCTGCCGGAACTGCTGCGCGTCCTCGCCTCCGGCTGGACGCCGATGAGCGGCTGGGACCGCGTGGACTACGTCGATGAGCGGGAGGAGGCGGACGGGGACGAGGACGCGTACGACCCGTGCCCGGCGAACCCGGCGTTCCGGACCTGGCTGCGCGACCGCTTCGGCCTGGAGGCCGCCGAGGACCCCAACGTGATCGTCCGGTCGGCCGCCGACGAGCTGTGGGAACCGTTCGCGGCCTGGATCGGGCCGCTGATCCCGGACGCGGTGAGCGGCCGGGGGCCCGGCGGAGAGAGGTAGGCCCTTCCGTTCGAAGGGGGAAAGGCGTCACGTCGAAGAGGGAAAGGCGTCACGGCAGGGGCCCCGGAGGCGGGTGTCACCAGCACCCCCGAGGACCAGGTATTATTTTCGAGTCAGCAGGCGCCGTTAGCTCAGTTGGTTAGAGCAGCTGACTCTTAATCAGCGGGTCCGGGGTTCGAGTCCCTGACGGCGCACGACACACAGTGGGCGGTCTCCTTCACGGAGACCGCCCACTGTGCTTTCCCTCTCGACCGTCCGGCGATGAAGAAGCACGGTGGGGCCGTGATTCAGGGCGGGCCGGTGGTCACCGTGGCCGTCGCGCGACGACCGGAGGAGCGTCGGAACCCGAGATCACCCGAGATCGGAGCGGATCAGAACGTGACGTCGGAGCAGGCGTAGAACGCGTTGGTGGTGTCCGCGACGTTCCAGACGGCGAGAATGATGTGCTTGCCGCTCTTCTGGGTGGGGATCGTGCCCTGGTGGGTCAGCGTGGCCGGGGGCTGCCGGTTGCCGTACGGCACGGTCATGAAGGGCTGCGATTCGAGCGCGGCGCGGGTGAGCGGCTTGGTGGAGTCCCAGCCGTTCTTGGTGATGTAGTAGCGGAAGTCGCTGGTGGCGTGGCGGGCGGTGAACTGCCAGCGGAAGCTGTAGCCCTGTCCGCCGGTGACCTGGGTGGCCGGCCAGTTGCCGCCCCGCGGGTCGTCGAGCTGGGCGAACTGTCCGTTGCCGCCGGAGCAGATCTTGCCGTCCGCCGGTCCTGCCGCCGGGAAGCCCTTGGGGCCCTCGACGCTCTGCGGCTCCCACTGGATGTTGCCGCAGCCGGTGACCGTGCCGTTGGCGCAGAGCTTCTGGCGGCTGATCGGGGAGTCCGTGTAGCCGTGGCTGCTGGCGCTGGTGGTCGCGAGCACCGAGACGCCCGCTATCGCCAGACCGATCACGGCCGCGCTTGCCTTTTTCCGCATGGGCTGTCGCTCCTCTAGAACGTGGGGGAGGTTCCATGAGCATTGCTCGACTGCTGCGCGCTTGGTACGAGGTGCTGTGCATGCGGGGTACTGCGGTCTAGACCAAGTCCTAGATTATTGACGCCACATGAACATGTCCAGACCAATGAGCGTCATATTCCGCAGAGAACCCCCGAGGCGGTCGGCGGACCGGCCTCGGGGGTTGCCGAGCACCTCCCGAACCTCCTCCGGGCCGCTCAGGCCCCGTCGCCTCCCCCGCTGCGCCCGGTGTAGAAGGCGACCGTCAGGTCCTTCACGAGCGCCTTGCGTTCGTAGTCGTCCAGCTCGACGATGCCGCGTGTGGTCAGCCGGTTGACCGTGTCGTCCACCGCGTCCACCACCGAGGTCAGCACGCTGTCCCGGTGCTTGGAGTCGATCGCGGCGATCCGCCGCCGCTGCATCGCGGCCGCCACCTCGGGGGCGTACTCGATGCCGGTCGGCTGCGCCGAGTACACCTCCACGCCCACGGGTTCGCAGTCCGCTTTCAGCAGCCGGGTCAGCGCGTCGCCGACCGCCTCCGCGTCGCGCAGGCTGGGGGCGTCCTCGTGGAACGCGTCGGCGGGCAGCTGCGAGAGGACCCGCGCCAGCGCGGCCTCGACCTGGGCGCTCAGGTACGCCTCGTGGTCCTCGATGCCGAGGGCGGCCCGGACCGTGTCCTTGATCCGCCACACCACGAGGACGACGACGCGCAGCGCGGTTCCGGTCGCGTCCACGGCGGGCAGCGGTTCGCTCCGCCAGTGCCGCAGCCGTACGTCGACGCGGCGGCGCAGCAGCAGGGGCGAGACCCAGACGAGGCCGGTGCGCCGCACGCTGCCCCGGTAGTCGCCGAACAGCGTCAGCACCCACGCGTACCCGACCCGGCCCCGGCCGAGGCCGCCGAGCGCGAGGAGCGCCACGGTGCCGAGGACGGCGAGCAGGGCCCACGCGCCGGCGCCGACGCCGAGGTCGGGGCGGGGGGTGAGCCCGACCGCCGTCTGCCAGGCGGCGGGCAGCACTCCCCGCCATCCCAGGACGGCCAGCCCGCCGGCGATCGCGGCCGCGCCGACGAGAAGGGCCGCCGAGCCGGGGAGGGCCGGGCCGGGCCGCTCGGTGAGCCGGGGGTCGGCGTCCGGGGCGGGCCGGGTCGAGGGCCGCACCCGCGTCCGCGGTGCACGCGGCACGGGGGGCCGCCGGGTCGCGGGCGCACGCTCCTCGACGGGCCGCCGGACGACCCCCGGGGGCAGCGCCGCAGCCTCGGTCCGCTCCTGATCGTCGCGGAAGAGGAGGTGGACGGGGATGGAGGCGGTGGTCTCGTTGGCGATGACGGCGTGGCGGCGGGCGGGGTACGCCGGGGTGGACGGAGACGTCGTGGCGGACACCGCCGTGGCGCCGGACACGGCCGTCGTGGTGGTCGTCGCCTTCCCGGTGGAGCCGGTGGACGCGGCAGCCGGGGCGGGGACGGACACGGGTACGGAGAACGTGGCGGAGGCGGCCCGGTCGCCGGGGGCCAGGTCCAGGACGAGGTCCAGCTCGGTGTCGGGTCCGGGGGCGTCGACGGCCCCCCGGACGGGGGCGCGCCGGGGCAGCCGCCCGGCCTCCGGCCCGGCCCCCTCGGACGCCCCGGCCCCCGGCTTTCCGGCCTCGGGCCTCCTGCCGTCCGGCTCTCCGGCCTCGGGCCTTCCGGTCTCGGACCCGCGCGCCTCGGTCCTTCCGGTGTCCGGCCTTCCGGTCTCCGGCATGCGGGTCTCGGCCTTTCCGGTGTCCGGCCTTCCGGCCTCGGCCTGTTCGGCTGCCGGTTGCGCGCCGCCCGGCTCGGCCCCGTACGACGGGTGGGGAGTCCACTCCGCCGAAGGTTCCGCCCGAGCGCGCCGGACGGGACGGAGGTGGAGGTTCCCGTCCAGCGGCACGGCGCGCGCGGGCGCCGGGCGGTCATGGGCGGGGCGGCCGGCCGCGGGCCCGGCGGCGCCGGAGCCGTCCGCCGCCGGCCCGAGGCGCGGCTCCGCGCTCGGGGACTCCGGGGCGCGGGCCCCCGCAGGGTCGGGCGGGCCCGTACCGGCGTCCGCGGGGGACGCCTCACCCGAGCGACCGGACAGCGGCGGCGGGAGTGCACCGCCCTCAGGTGTCTTCACACCGCTCGGCCGGCGCGCGGCTTCGTCGTCGGGCGGGGCCTCCCCGCCGCCGACCGGGCCGAACAGCGGCGGCGGGCTCCCCTTGCCCGGTGGGGCGAAGAGCGACGGCGGAAGCCGGTCGTCCAGGGAGTGGGGGGCGGGGGTGGGGTTGGTCCGGGGGGACTGGTCGTCGTTGAGGGTCACCGGTACCCGATTCCTTTCCGTCACATCGGTCACGCGAAGAGCCGGCGCCAGGTCTCCGGCCCCGGATATCCGTCGGCCTCGCCGCCGCGCCAGCCCTGGGCCCGCTGGAACGCCTCGACGTTGCGGCGGTCCGCCTCGGTCCAGCGCGGGTCGGGGCCCGACACGTAGTGCTTGCCGTATCCCTTCTTCACCAACTGTTTGCCGAGCCGGTCGACATGGCTGTTGGACTGACCCGGCTTGAAATAGCCGCGTCCGGGGAACGCGACGGCTGTATTCGGGCTGCCGTCCGCCCCCGCGGCCGGGATGTCCCGTCCTCCGCCGCCGGTCAGCAGGCGCCAGGTGTGCGGGCCCGGAATACCGTCCGCCTCCTTGCCCTGCCAGCCCTGCGCCCGCTGGAACGCCCGCGTCGCCCGCTGGTCCGCCGCACTCCACACCGGACCGGGGCCGACCGCGTAGAACCGCTTGCCGCCCCGCTGGACCAGCAGCTTCCCGAGCTCGGTGACGTACTCGTTGGCGGTGCCGGGACCGAAACGCCCGGCGCCGGGGAAGGCGGTGGACGATCCGGAGCCGGGCGAACCTCCCGTGACGCCCTTGTAGCGGTAGGCGACGTAACGGCTGGAGTTGTTCCAGTACGCCATGGGCGTGGACTGCTTCCGCGTCCGCGGGCGCGCCTGCTCGTAGGCGATGTAGTGCGTGCGCGCGGAATCGGTCCAGCCGCCGAAGATCGTGACGTGCGAGCCCTCGGAGGGGTCGGCGGGGTTGTGGAAGAGGAGGATGTCGCCGGGTTCCAGGTCCGCACGGGCGATCCGGGTGCCGTAGGCGGCGAGGCTGCCGGTCCATTCGTTGGTGCCGAGGTTCCAGGCCATCGACACATAGCCGGAACAGTCCTGGCGGTACCCGTCCGACCAGTACTTCCCCATGCTGTACGGGACCTTCGCGGCCACCCAGCGCCGGGCCCGGTCCATGATCTCGGCCCGCGTCGTCGTGCGGACGGCCGAGCCCGCCGACGGCGGACCCGAGGCCCCGACGCCCCGGAGCGGGCCCTTCTCCCCCTGCGGGGTGGCCGGCTCGGGGTCGGCTCCCCCGTCGGCGTGCGGAGCGTGGCCGTGGTGTCCGGCGGCGGCCGCCGCTCCGGCGGCCCCGCACGAGAGGACCACACCGGCCGCCGTGGCCAGCACGAGGGCGCGCCGTGCGGCGGGACGGCCGCCGCGCCGCACCGGCAGGGCCCGCGCGGCGGAGCGCCGCCGCAGGGCGCACCCCGCACACGCGCAGTCGATGGCGGGTTCGTACTCCTCGAACACCGGCACAGTCATGCGATTCCCCTCCGCACTCGTCATTTCGTCAAGATCTTTTGGCGCAGCCGCAACGGGCGTCAGCATCTCAACTCGTCCGACATATCGCATTTTGACGGAACAAAGGAAAAAAACGACTATCTGACGGGGCGTGGCGGCCGGTAAATGGTTCGGAGCACCCCTGGACGTCCGGTAGAGTTCTCCAGGTCAGCAGGCGCCGTTAGCTCAGTTGGTTAGAGCAGCTGACTCTTAATCAGCGGGTCCGGGGTTCGAGTCCCTGACGGCGCACGCACAGTCAAAGCCCCCTCACGTTCAGTGAGGGGGCTTTGATCATTCCCCGTCAATCACCCGACGACACCCCGCACACGCGACCGTCCGCCCGCCGACGCTCCGCAATTGGACGGTTGCGGACAGTGCGGGAGGGGGAGATCCCCACTTCGTCACATCCTCCCCACCGGCGTGGTCAAACCGCACACAAAGCCACCACGCCACCCATTTCATCCTTGCGATCGCGTGCGGTGTCGGACAATCTGTCTGGGGATCGACACTCCCAAGGGGGCCGCCGGTCCGTACAGTTGACGCAGCAGAGCGTGACGTTCCGGTTGTGCGCACCCGTGTGGCGGAGGTCTCGCCGGGCAGCGGACGCCGAAGGGGCATCATGCAACCGGGAAGCTGCCGATCCATGTCTGTGGGGACGGTGGCTTGCCACCGTGTGCGTGCCCGGTGAAGAACGGGGACCCACCGCGCACGACGAGACCGATCCAGACACGCACCAGCATGCGTGCGGGGGGATGACCCATGACGTCGACGCCGCCAGGCGACCGGCAGGAGAACGACGCTTCCCGGACGACTCAGCTCCGGATACCGGCGCAGCTGCGGGCGGGTGCGGCACGACGGCGGGCCAAGAAGGAACTGCCGCGCTACGACTACGAGCACTACAGCCGGCTCGCCGGACCCCTGACGCAGCCCCCCGCGGGCAAGCCGTACAAGGTCCGGTACCGCTCGCTCATATCCCAGGAGCCGCACCGCGTGCGCGCGGCGCTCCTGCTCGGCGCGGCTCCTCTCGTCTCGCTCGGTCTCTTCGTCTGGCTGATGCAGCCCAGCCACTGGACGGACCGTGACCCGAACCTGGACGACGACCTCCTGCTGGCCCTCGACGTCGTCATGCTGGTCTCGATCGGCCTGATCGAGCTGTTCCGCACGCTGAACGTCCTCTCCAACGCCCACGCCACCCTGGTCGCCCGCGACCCGGTCCCGGTGGTCCCGGAGTCCGGCACCAAGGTCGCCTTCCTCACCTCCTTCGTCCCCGGCAAGGAGCCGCTGGAGATGGTGACGAAGACGCTGGAGGCGGCCGTGCGCATCCGCCACCGCGGCCTCATGCACGTCTGGCTGCTCGACGAGGGCGACGACCCGGCGGTCAAGGAGGTGTGCGCCCGGCTCGGCGTGCACCACTTCTCCCGCAAGGGCGTGGCCCACTGGAACCAGGCCAAGGGCCCCCACCGCGCCAAGACCAAGCACGGCAACTACAACGCCTGGCTGGACGCGCACGGCGGCGACTACGACTTCTTCGCCTCGGTCGACACCGACCACATCCCGATGGCGAACTACCTGGAGCGGATGCTCGGCTACTTCCGCGACCCGGACGTCGGCTTCGTCATCGGACCGCAGGTCTACGGCAACTACGACACCTTCGTCACCAAGGCCGCCGAGTCGCAGCAGTTCCTCTTCCACGCCCTGATCCAGCGCGCGGGCAACCGCTACGGCGCACCCATGTTCGTCGGCACCAGCAACGCGGTCCGCATCTCGGCGCTCAAGCAGATCGGCGGTCTGTACGACTCGATCACCGAGGACATGGCCACCGGCTTCGAGATCCACCGCCACCGCAACCCCGCCACCGGCAACAAGTGGCGTTCGGTCTACACCCCGGACGTGCTGGCCGTCGGCGAGGGCCCGACCGCGTGGACGGACTTCTTCACCCAGCAGCTGCGCTGGTCGAGGGGCACCTACGAGACGATCATCGGCCAGTTCTGGAAGGGCTTCGGGACCATGCCGCCCGGCAAGCTCTTCAACTACACGTTGATGATCGTCTTCTACCCGATCTCGGCGCTGAACTGGATCCTCGCGGCCCTCAGTTGCGCCCTCTTCCTCGGTATGGGCGCCTCCGGCGTCCAGATCGACCCCACGATCTGGATGATGCTGTACGGCAACGCCACCGCGCTCCAGATCGGCCTGTACATCTGGAACCGCCGCCACAACGTCTCGCCGCACGAGCCCGAGGGCTCCGGCGGTCTGGCCGGCATGATGATGTCCGCGCTCTCCGCGCCGATCTACGCCCGCTCGCTGATGGACGCGGTGCTGCGCCGCAAGAGCTCGTTCGTGGTGACCCCCAAGGGGAACTCCTCCAGCCCGGACACCCTCTTCGGCACCTTCCGCATCCACCTGTTCTTCATCGTCGTCTTCGGCGCCTCGGTGATCGCCTCGTTCTTCCTGGGCCACAGCCACCCCGCGATGGTCACCTGGGCCACGCTGGCGCTGCTGATCACCGCCGCACCGATCATCGGCTGGCGGTACACGATCCGCGCCGAGAAGAAGAAGCGCCGCGGCCGTCGCCGGGCGGGCTCGTCCGGCCCGCGGCCGCCGGCCGGGCCGCCGCCGGGTCCGGCCGGCCCCGGCTCCGACCACACCATGAAGATCGCCCTGGGGGGACCGCAGTCATGACACGCCATTCGGGCCGGGGCGCCCGCCGTTCCGCAGGTCCGGCCTCCCGCAGCGCGGGGGCGCGGGCCCGCCGCTCCGGTCTGCGTACGCGCCGGTTCGCGATCGGCACGGTCGCCGTGGTCGCCCTCGCGGGGGCCAACGGGCCCTGGCTCTACCGGTTCGGTTCCGAGCGCTACCACCACTACACGATCAACAAGCAGTCCTACAAGGAGGCCAACGGCCACTGGGACTTCCTGGACATCCCCGCCGAACACCGGGTCAACGCCGTCCACGCCGCGCTGCTGCGCACCGGCAAGGTGCTGCTCGTCGCGGGCTCCGGCAACAACCAGAAGAACTTCGACGCGAAGAGCTTCCGGTCCGTGCTGTGGGACCCGAAGACGAACGTCTTCAAGGACATCCCCACGCCCAAGGACCTGTTCTGCGCGGGCCACACCCAGCTCCCCGGCGGCAATCTCCTCATAGCCGGCGGCACCAAGCGCTACGAGAAGCTCGGGGGCGACGTCACCAAGGCCGGCGGCCTGATGATCGTCCGCAACGAGAACCCCCGCAAGCCGATCACGCTCCCCGCGGGCACCCGCTTCACGGGCAAGGAGAGCGGCAAGACCTTCATCTCCCAGGACCCGCTCCTGGTGGAGAAGGCCACCAAGGTCTTCGACAAGAAGACCGGTGAGTACCAGCGCAACGAAGCGGGCGTCGGCCGCATCTACGTGGAGGCCGAGAAGTCCGGGCGGAAGTACGAGACCGGCACCGAGGACAACTACCGCGTCGCGGGGCTCTCCGCCGAGGACACCCGCAACGTCTACGGGATCGCGCAGAAGCTGGCGCTGGACAAGAAGGACTTCCAGGGCATCAACGACGCCTACGAGTTCGACCCGGTCGCGGAGAAGTACATCCCCGTCGACCCGATGGACAAGGCCCGCTGGTACCCCACCCTCACGACGCTCCAGGACGGCAGGGTTCTCGCCGTCTCCGGCCTGGACGACATCGGCCAGATCGACGTGGGCAAGGCCGAGGTGTACGACCCGAAGAAGAAGACCTGGAAGGACAGCGGCATCGTCCGGAAGTTCGCCACCTACCCGGCGCTCTTCCTCCTCAACGACGGCAGGCTGTTCTACTCCGGCTCCAACTCCGGCTACGGGCTCCAGAGCGAGGGCCGCACCCCCGGTATCTGGGACGTGCGGACGAATGATTTCGACGAGATCCCCGGTCTCGCCGACCCCGACCAGATGGAGACCTCGGCGACCGTACGGCTGCCTCCGGCCCAGGACGAGCGGTTCATGGTGATCGGCGGGGGCGGGGTCGGCGAGTCGGAGAAGTCCACCCCCAAGTCCCGGCTGGTCGACCTCCAGGAGAAGAACCCGAAGTTCACCGAGGGCGCCTCCCTGGACGAGGGCACCCGCTACCCCAGCGCCTCCCTGCTCCCCGACGACTCGCTGCTCGTGGCGGGCGGCGCCGGGGACTACCGGGGCCGCGGCGGCTCGGACGTGCTGGAGGCCCGGCTGTACGACGCGAAGACGGACACCTACCGGCGGGTCGCGGACCCGGCGGTGGGGCGTAACTACCACTCCGGGTCCGTGCTGCTCCCCGACGGCCGGGTCATGATCTTCGGATCGGACCCGCTCTACTCGGACAAGCTCAACACCCGTCCGGGCACCTTCGAGCAGCGCATCGAGATCTACACCCCGCCCTACCTCTACCGCGGCTCCCGGCCCGAGCTCACGGCCGGCCCCAAGAGCATCAAGCGCGGCGGGACCGGCATGTTCACCACGCGCCAGGCCGCCTCGATCACCTCGGCGAAGCTGATGCGGCCCTCGGCGGTCACCCATGTGACCGACACCGACCAGCGCAGCATCGATCTGGAGCTCACGAAGTCGGCGGACGGGATCACGGTCACCGTGCCGAAGAACCGGGCGCTGGTGCCCTCGGGCTGGTACATGCTGTTCGTCACCGACAAGGAGGGCACCCCCTCCGAGGGGATGTGGGTGGAGGTGCCGTAGGCGTACGTACGCCCGCGACGCGTGGCGTACGTACGCCTGCGGCGCGGGCGGCCGTGGCCCGTGCGCTACCCGGTGGCGCGGGCCAGGCCCAGCGCGTACTCCGGCCACCACTCGCCGGCCTTCGGGCCGCCCTTGCAGTCCCCGTCCGACTCGCCGGGGCGCTTGATCCACAGGTAGGCGTCCACCCGCTCGTCGCCGGTCTGCGTGGTCGGGGGCTCGCCGAGCGCGCGGCCGGGCGGGTTGCACCAGGTCTCGGCCGGATCGCCGCCCTCGTAGGGCCCGTTGCCGTTGCGGCTGGTGTCGATGACGAAGGGCTTGTCGCCCACCTTCACCGACAGCTTCTTCCCGAACTCGGTGCTGACGGCCGTCGTGCGGAAGTTGGACACATTGAGCGAGAAGCCGTCCGCCTTCGCGATGCCCGCCCGCCACAGCGGCTCGTGCAGGGCCTCGGGCGACTGCCAGCCCGCGTTGCCCGCGTCCACGTAGACCTTGGTGGCGGGCTGCCGCTTCAGCCGCTCGACGGCGCCTTTGAGCAGGTCGTAGCGCTCGTGGTGGTGTTCTCGGGGGGTGCAGCCGTCGACCAGGTGGAGCAGGGCGTCCGGCTCCAGGATCACGGTCGCCGGGCGGTTCCCGATGCCCTTGGCGACGCCGTCCACCCAGGCCCGGTAGGCGTCGCCGTCGGCGGCGCCGCCCTTGGAGAACTGGCCGCAGTCGCGGTGGGGGATGTTGTAGAGGACCAGCAGCGCGTACCGGTCGGCCTTCGCGGCCGCCTCGGTGACGCGCCGTGCCTCGTCCTCCGGGGCGTCCGGGCCGATCCACTCCCCGACCGGCTGCTCGGCGATCCGCCGGATCAGGTCGGCCTTCTCCTGGTCGCCGTCCTCCTGGTAGGCGGCGACCTGGCGGGCCGCGGTGCCGTCGGGGTTCACCCAGTACGGGTCTTTCGCCTTGGGCTGCTGGCCGACGACCGGCGCGCCCTCCCGGTCGCCCCCGTCCCCGTCGCCGGAGCATCCCGCCAGCAGCAGGGCCGCCCCGAGCGCCACCGCCGTACCGGTCGTCCGGAGGCCCGCCGCGCGCCCGCGCGTCCGGGACCGGCCGGTGTAACTGCCGTACATCCACTCCCCCTTGGGTGCACTGCCTGCACTGTTCCTCATCGGTCGCACCCGATGTGCTGCCGGTCCGTTCCATCCTGGCACAGCGGTCGGGTGCCCACTTCCCGCCCCGCACAACCGCCGGACCGGGACACCGGTTCCGGACATCCTGGGCGAAAGCGGCGTCCCGGCCGGCCGCCCCCGAAGAGGCGGCCGGCCGGGACGGGCAGGACCTGCCGGGCCGTACGGACCGCGGAACGGCGAGGTCAGGTGCGGGCCGCCGCCCGGGCCTGCTCGCCGCCGTCCCGGTCGCCCGCCCCGCCGCCCCGCGCGTCCTTCGCGCCGGTGAGGTAGGCGGAGACGACCACGTTCGCCGTGTACGAGCGGGTCTCCGGGTCGTACGTCCCGCCGCAGGTGATCAGCCGCAGCTCGGCCCGGCCGTCCTGGCGGGGCCCGTACGCCTTCTGGGCGTCGAAGCGTTCGCGGGTGAGGAGCTGGACGTCGTCCACGGTGAAACGGGCGACGCTGCCGTCCGCCCGCGTGACCTCGATCCGGGCGCCCGGCTCGACCGCGCTGAGCCCGTAGAAGACCGCGGGTTCGGTGTCGGTGTCGACGTGCCCGACGAACAGGGCGGTCCCCTCCGCGCCGGGCCGGGTGCCGTCGCCGTACCAGCCGGCGGTCCTCGGCATGCCGTACGGGGGCGGGTCGATGGCCCCGTCCCCGTCGAGGCCGCGCGCGATGACGGGGGCGTCGATCCCCACGGAGGGGACTTCGACGCGCTCGGGGGCCGACCCGTCGAGCGGTTCGTGGGCCGGGGGCAGCGAGGCCCCGAAGGGGCGGCCGACCGCGGCCACATCCCCGGTGGTGGGAGCCGGCAGACCGCCGAACCCGCCGCCGGCCTCCTTGCCCCAGAGCCACAGGCCGAGCAGCAGCACGGCCCAGGTCACTCCGGTGAGCAGTCGCCCGTTGCCTGCCGGGCGGTCCGGGGCGCCCATCTCAGCTGCCGGCCGGGCCGCGGCGACGGCGCGAGGTGCGCAGGGCCACGGCGACGGCCGCGACGGCGGCGAGCACCAGGCCGGTCACCGCGTGCCGGACGCCGGGGCCCTCGGCCTCGGCGGACCGTTCGGCGAGGGTGGCGGCGCCTCCGCCGCCCGCCTTGACGGGCGCGGCGGGCGAGGGCCGGTTGTGGTGGACGACGGTGAGGGTGCCGGTGGCCTTGCCGGCGCTGTCCTCGCACGTCACCCAGACGTCGTAGGAGCGGGGTTCGGCGTCGGACCGGATGCGGGCCTCGGCGAAGAGGCCCTTCTCGTCGGCGGGCCGGAAGTGGGCGACCGAGGCGAAGGCGTCGGAGTTGCCCTTGGCCCGGCGGCCCTTGCCGCAGACATCGGTCCAGAGTTCCACCTCGGCGCCGGGGGCGGTGGTGGACGGGGTGATCGAGACGGTGCCGGTGCGCCGGTCGTCGTCCCCGGCCGGGGCGGCCGGGGATGCCAGAGCTACGGGTGCGGGCACGGCTATGAGCGCGGCCGCCGCCGTCGCACAGAATGTGATGGGTATGGAACGCATCGTGAACCTCCTACGGGAAGGTTCGGGTCTGCGGCGGCGGGCCGCATCCGCAGTCCTCCATTCGGGCGACGCCGGGGGGCGTCGGCGGGCGGCTGCGGACGCGGTCCGCGCGGGTCGGGGCGGTCCGCCGGACGCGCGGGCCCTAGTCGGCAGGCGTGTCCGCCTGCTTCCCCTGGTCCACCTGGTCCGGCAGGTCGATGAGGTCGACCAGGTCCGCGATGGACTCCACGACGTGGGACGGGCCGAACGGGTAGCGGTCGATGTCCGCGACGGTGGTGAGCCCGGTGAGGACCAGGAAGGTCTGCATCCCCGCCTCCAGGCCCGCCAGCACGTCGGTGTCCATCCGGTCGCCGATCATGGCACTGGTCTCGGAGTGCGCGCCGATGGCGTTCAGCCCGGTCCGCATCATCAGCGGGTTGGGCTTGCCCGCGAAGTACGGGTCCTTGCCGGTGGCCTTGGTGATGAGGGCGGCGACCGAGCCGGTGGCGGGCAGCGGGCCCTCGGCGGACGGCCCGGTCTCGTCGGGGTTGGTGCAGATGAAGCGGGCGCCGGCGTTGATCAGCCGGATCGCCTTGGTCAGCGCCTCGAAGCTGTACGTCCGGGTCTCGCCGAGCACCACGTAGTCCGGGTCGTGGTCGGTGAGGACGTACCCGATGTCGTGCAGGGCGGTGGTGAGGCCGGCCTCCCCGATGACGTACGCCGTGCCGCCGGGGCGCTGGTCGTCCAGGAACTGGGCGGTGGCGAGCGCGGAGGTCCAGATGTTCTTCACGGGGACGTCCAGGCCCATGCGCTTGAGCCGGGCGTGCAGGTCGCGCGCGGTGTAGATGGAGTTGTTGGTGAGGACGAGGAAGGGCAGCCCGGAGTCCCGCAGCCGCTTGATGAAGGCGTCGGCGCCGGGGATCGGGGTGCCCTCGTGGATGAGGACGCCGTCCATGTCGGTCAGCCAGGATGTGATGGGCTTGCGCTCTGCCATGTGTCGGGACTCCTGCCGTACGCACTGCGTGCTTGGGGGTGCCCGGACCACGCCGTCCCGGCACCCCCAGCATAATTAGGCTGTGGTGATCTTGACCCCGTCGATCACCCAGTACCAGTTGTTGCTGCCGGTGTAGTGGAAGCGGAAGCTCACGTTGGCCGCCCCGGGCGGCACGTCCAGGGTCAGCGCCTGGGGCTGCGCGATCACGTCGGAGGTGTACCGCTTCACCTCGACGGGCGTCCCGCCGTTCCAGGAGGCGAGGACGCGGGCGCTCTGGCTGCCCTCCTGCCGGTGGTGGGTGGTGAAGCCGAGGGTCACGGTGGTCCTGCCGGAGACGGCGTAGGCCGGGGTGACGAGGGTGGAGTCGTACGGTCCGGAGAACGCCTTGTCGGCCCACTCGTCGGAGTCCGCGACGGCGAAGATCCCGCGTGAGCGGACGTTCAGCTCGCGGGACTGGTCGCGCTGGCTGCGGCTCCAGAACTCGTCGGTGGCGAAGGACCAGCCGCGCCACTCGGCCACGCCCCCGGTGCCCATCGCGGAGTTGACGACGGACCAGCCGCTGGGCGCGGTGCGGGTCCAGCCGAGGACCCCGGCCGGGATGCCGGTCTCGTCGGCGCGGCCGGCGAGCGCGGGGTAGAGCGTCTCGAACGGGTCGGTGGAGCGTTCCTGGATCGGCTTGCCGTCGAGGCCCCAGGCGGGATCGGGGACGATGCCGAGCTGGTGGAAGACGGTGGCGGCGACGTCCACGAGCCGGGTGTCGGCGGGGCGGGCTCCGGCCGCGATGCCGGGGCCCCGGGCGAGGACGAAGGTGCGGCGCTCCTCGACGGCGCTGCCGCCGTGGCCACCGGAGTCGGTGTGGCCGTGGTCGGTGGTGACGATGACGGTCCACCGTTCGGTGGCGTAGGAGGGGCGGGCCCTGATGGCGGTGAGGAGGCGGCCGAGGTGGCCGTCCTGGACGGCGATCGCCTGGCGATAGGCGGCGCTGGCGGCCCCGGAGTTGTGACCGGCGATGTCGGTCTGGCCGAAGTAGACGAAGAGCACGTCCGGGTTCTGGTTCCGGAGGATCGACTCCGTCTCGGCGGCGATGGTCGCGTCGTGGCCGGTGTAGCCGTCGCGGTCGCCGTCGAGGACGAGCTTGGCGTCGGCCCCCGGGGTGACGGTGCCCTGGGCGTCCAGGGGCTTCCAGTCGACGGCCGCGTACGTGGAGAGCTGGGGGCGGACCTGGGCGAGGCGGGCGAGGAAGCCGGGGTACTTCGCGTAGTTCTTCCCGGCGAAGGAGTTCTCCTTGACGCCGTGCTTGTCGGGCCAGACGCCGGTGGAGATGGTCGACCAGCCGGGGCCGGAGGAGGTGGCGGCCATCGGGTTCGCGTACAGCAGCGAGGTGCCGTACGTTCCGTCGGCCATCATCGCCTTGAGGTGCGGGGCGTCGGCGGCGGCGATGACGTCGTGGCGCAGCCCGTCCATCCCGACGACGAGCACCTTGTCCTTGCTGGTGCCGTCCGGGAGGGTGGGCGCGGCAGCGGCGGCGCGGGCCGGGGCGGCGGTGGCGAGCGGGGCGACGGCGGCGGCCGTGGCCGCGGCGGTGGTGGCGAGTACGGAGCGTCGGGACAGGGACCGGGACACGTGTTCCTCCAGGGAGAGGGCGGGCGGGTCGATCGGGGCCGGACGTGGACGTGACACTGGACCAGACCCGTTACCTTGGCGAGATATCCGGGCCGGGTCCAGACCTTGGCAGCGATCCGTGGCGGAGAGGTGACCGGTCAGCTTCCGGTGGCCGACTTCCAGGCGTCGATGTACGTGTCGAGGTGGGCGCCGATGTCCGACCAGTCGGGCTCGAAGATCTCCACACCCTCCATCAGTCCGGCCAGTTCGACGGCGTTGGCGTCGGTGGCCTTGATGTCCTTGCGCGCGGCGAACCCGCCGCCGACCGCGCTGACGTCGCGCTGGGCCTGCTCGGAGAGCATGAAGTCGAGCAGCTTCTTGCCGTTCTCGCTGTGCGGGGCCTTGGCGACGAGTCCCGCCGCGTAGGGGAGAGCGAAGCTGGTGGGCTTCCCGTCGCCCTTGGCGGGGAACCAGATGCCGAGGTGGGGCATGTCCTTGGACTGGGCGAAGTTCATCTGGACGTCTCCGTTGGCGACGAGGAGTTCACCCTTGTCGACCTTGGGGGCGAGCTTCCCGGTGGAGGCGGACGGGCCGACGTTGTTGGCCTGGAGCTTCTTCAGGTAGGCCATGGCCGGCTCCTGCCCGCCGAAGTCGTGCATGGCCTTGATGAGGACGGCGGTCCCGTCGCCCGCGACGCCGGGGGTGGAGTACTGGATCTTCTCCTTGTACGCGGGGTCGAGCAGCTCCTCCCAGGTGCGGGGCGGGGCCTTCAGCTCCTTCGTGTTGTGGATGAAGCCGAAGTAGTTGTTGACGACGGAGGTCCACGTGCCGTCGGCCGCGCGGCCGGCGCCGTCGACCAGGTCGGCGCCCTCGGGCTCGTACGCGGTCAACAGGCCCTTCTTGTCGGCCTGCTGGATGAAGGGCGGGAGCGTGACGAGGACGTCGGCCCGGGTGTTGGACTTCTCGCGGGCGGCGCGCTGGACCATCTCGCCGGAGCCGCCCTCGACGTACTTCACCGTGATGCCGGTCTTCTTCTCGAAGTCCTCGAAGACCTTGTCGTACCAGCCGTCGCCGTTCTCGCCCTTGAGGCCGTCGGCGCTGTAGACGGTGACGGACTTCTCGTCGGACGCGGCGGAGGAGCCGCCGCAGGCGGTGAGGGTCAGGGCCGCGCAGGCAGCCAGGGGCAGGGCGAGGGTGCGGGCGGGGATGCGCATGGAGTTCTCCTGAGGACGGGAGTGCGGAGAGGCGGGGGTCAGCGATCGGCTGACGGGGGTCAGCGGTAGGAGGCGCGGGTCCGGACGCGCGAGACGGCGGCGAGGACCAGGAGCGTCGTCGTCATCAGGACCACGGCGAGGGCGGCGCCGGTGAAGAGGGAACCCCGGTCGGTGGCGGCGAAGATGTGCACCGGCAGCGGGGTCCAGTCCGGCGGGTAGAGCATCATCGTGGCGCTCAACTCCCCCATGGACAGGGCGAAGCAGAGCCCGGCGGCCGAGGTGAGCGAGGGCAGCAGCAGCGGCAGCCTCACCCGCCACAGCACCCGCGCGGGACTCGCGCCGAGACCGGCGGCGGCCTGTTCGTACGCCGGGTCGAGGCGGCGCACGGCGGCGGAGACCGACTGGTAGGCGAACGCGGTGACCAGGACGGTGTGGGCGAGGATCACGATCCACCGTGTCCCGTTGAGCAGGACGGGCGGCCGGCTGTAGGCGACCAGCACCGCGAGGCCGACGACCACCGAGGGGACGGCGACCGGCAGGATGAACAGCGCGTCCAGGAGCCGCTTGCCGCGCGTGCGGAGGGAAGCGGCGGCGAGGGCGGCCCAGCCGCCGAGGGTGAGGGCGAGCACGCTCGCGGAGACGGCCGTGACCAGGCTGGTGGTCAGCGCCTGGAGCGAATCGCCGTTCGTCGCGGCGGCGTAGCGCTCGACGGTGGGGCCGGAGGGAAAGGCCCCGGACCAGTTCGTGGCGAGGGACGCGGCGAGGATGACGAACAGGGGCACCGCGAACAGCGGGACGAAGAGGAGCAGGAAGGCGGCCCGGACGGCCCACTTCCCGGCCCGGCTATGCACCAGCACGACGACTCACCACCCGGTAGAGGCCGTAGAGCCCTACGGAGATCCCGATGTTGACGACGGCGACCACGCAGGCGGCGGCATAGTCCGACTCCAGGATCGCCTTGCTGTGGACGAGCATCGGCAGCGTCGTGACGCCCTTAGCCCCGGTGAACAGGACGATCCCGAACTCGTTGAGGCACATCACCAGCACGAGGCTGCCGCCCGCCGCGAGGGCCGGAAGCGCCTCGGGCAGGATCACCCGCCGGATGACCCTGCCGGGTCCGGCGCCCAGCGAGGAGGCCACTTCGAGCTGCGCGGTCTCCAGTTGGGAGAACGCGGCGAGCAGGGGGCGCATCACGAACGGCGTGAAGTAGGTGATCTCGGCGAGCAGCACGCCCCAGGGCGTGGTCAGGAAGTGGAAGGGCCCCTCGGCCGCCCCGGTGGCTCCGGTCCAGAGCCCGTTGGCCATCCCGACCGAGCCGTAGATGAACAGCAGGGCGAGCGTGATGAGGAAGGACGGGAAGGAGAGGAACACGTCGACGAACCGGGCGACCGCCTTCCCGCCGGGGAACGGAACGAACGCGATGACCAGCGCGAGGGCGAATCCGAGAACGAGGCAGCCCGCGGTCGAGCCGAGGGCCAGCCATACGGTGGTGGTGAGCGCGTCGCGGAAGGCGGCCGAGGCGAAGACCTCGGCGTACGGGTCGAGGGAGACACCGCCCTCGTCCGGCGTGAACGACTGCTGGACGACGAGGGCCAGCGGGTGGAGGAACGCGAGCGCGAGCACGGCGACGGGCGGCAGCGCCCAGACCCAGGTGGGGACGGACCGGGACCGGGCGGGGGCGGCGGCACCGGTGGGCAGAGGGCCGGTGGTGTCGGTACGGGTGGGGAGAGGGCCGGTGGTGGCGGTCACGGGGTGACACCCCCCGTGCCTTCCGCCCCTGCCGGGAGCAGCACCGCGTCCTCGGCCGCGAAGTGGAAGGTGACGGGGGCGCCGAGCGCCGGAGGGTCGCGCAGTTCGCGGAGGTCGGCCATGAGGGGATGGCCGTCGGCATCGGCGTGGACGCGGTGGGTGGAACCGCGCCACTGGACCTCGGTGACGGTGCCGGTGAGCGCGTTGGGACCGGCGCCGAGGCCGACCAGATGGGGCCGGACGCAGAGCGTGGCGGTCGCGCCGGGGGCGGCGGTGCCGGTGGGTACGGCCAGGGCGTGGTCACCGAGCCGGACGGTCGCTTCGCCGGTCACGGTGACCGGGAACAGGTTGGCGTTGCCGACGAACGAGGCGGTGAACTCCGTACGGGGCCGGCGGTACAGCTCCCGGGGGGTGCCGCAGTCCTGGAGCCGGGCCCGGTCCATGACGGCGATCCGGTCGGCCAGGGTCAGCGCCTCCACCTGGTCGTGGGTGACGTACAGGATGGACACGTCCGGCAACTCGCGGTGCAGCCTCGCCAGTTCGGTGAGCATCCCGGAGCGGAGCCGGGCGTCGAGCGCGGAGAGCGGCTCGTCCAGGAGCAGCACACCGGGGCGGATGGCGAGCGCGCGGGCGATGGCGACGCGCTGCTGCTGGCCGCCGGAGAGTTCCCGCGGGTGGCGGTCGGCGTACGCGGCCATGCCGACGAGTTCCAGGGCCTCGGTGACCCGGCCGGGGATCTCGGCCTTCGGGGTGCGGTGGGCCTTGAGCCCGAAGGCCACGTTGTCCTTGACCTTGAGGTGCGGGAAGAGCGCGTAGCTCTGGACGACCATGCCGATGCCGCGCCGGTGCGGAGGCAGGGCGGTGACGTCCCGGCCGCCGAGGAGGACCCGCCCGGAGGCGGGCCGGACGAATCCCGCGACGGCGCGCAGGGCGGTGGTCTTGCCCGAGCCGGAGGGCCCGAGGAGGGCCATCACCTCGCCGGGTTCGACGGTGAGGTCGAGCCGGTCGAGGACGACGTTCCCCCCGTAGGCGACGGTGACACCGTCGAAGCGGATGCCGCCGGGGGCGGGGGCGGGGGTCCCGTCGGCGGTGGCGGGGGCCTTGATCGCGCGGGTCATGCCTCGGCCCGCGCGATGAGGTCGGGCAGCTCGGCGACGGACCCGAGGACGTGGGTCGCGCCGTGCCGGGCCAGCTGGTCCCGGGCGTGGGCGCCGGTGAGGACCCCGGCGACGATCCCGGCACCGGAGCGTACGCCGCTGAGCATGTCGTACGAGGTGTCGCCGGCGACCGCGATCCGCCGGACGTCGTCCACGGCGGTGGTGCGCAGGAAGGCCGCCAGCACCATGTCCGGGTAGGGCCGCCCCCGGCCGCCCGCGTCGGCGGGGCAGAGGGTGAGCGGGACGAGGTCCTGCCAGCCGAGTGCGGCGAGGATGGCGTCCTGGGTGGCGCGGGCGAAGCCGGTGGTCAGGACGACGGTTCGGCCTTCTGCCGTGAGCCGTTCGACGGCCTCGCGGGCGCCGGGGAGCGGCGCGACACGGCCGCCGTCGACCAGTTCCCCGTACGCCTCCTCGAAGGCGGAGTTGGCGTACCGGGCCCGGTCCTCGTCCCCGAACAGGTGCCGGAACACGGAGATCTTGGACTCTCCCATGGTGGCTCGTACGTAGGCGAGTTGGCGCTCGTGCTCGTCCGAGCCGGGCTGCACGCCGAGGTGCCGGGCGGCGGCCGAGAACGCCTGCTCGACGAGGCCGCCGTCGGCGACGGTGGTCCCGGCCATGTCGAGGACGACGAGGCCGAAGGGGTGCGCGGTCGTGGGTGTCGCGGAAGTCATGTGGTTCACCAGCCCAGTTGGTCGGCGGTCGTTTCGGCGATGGCGGGCGAGCAGGTCATTCCGCGCCCGCCGGGCCCGGTGACGAGCCAGACCCCGTCGCGTACCTGCTGCCGGTGGACGACGCGCGAGGTGTCGGCGCACTGGGCGTAGACACCCGCCCAGCGGTGGCGGATGCGCGGCAGCGGGCGGCCGAGGAAGGCTTCGACGACTCCGGTGAGGTGCTCGTAGGGCTCCTCGACGGTGTCGAAGGCGAAGGGATGCTCGTACTCGTGGGTGTCCCCGATGGTCAGCCCGCCGTCCTGCCGCTGCACCATGAGGAGTTGCATGCGGTGTTCGGCGGCCACGGCGTCCTGCGGCTGGCCGGCGTCGAGCGCGTCGAGCGCCTCGCTGCGGTACGCGGGGTAGTAGCGGAAGCTGTCGGCGTCGGCGACCGAGGTGGTGAGGGGCTCGCCGAGCGGGTCGGTCTGCATCATCTGGAGGCGGACGCGGCGGACAGGGAGGTCGGGTCCGGCGAGTTCGCGCACCAGCCCGCCGAGCCAGGCCCCGGTGGCGAGGATCACGGCGTCGCCGGTGTGGACGTCGCCGTGGTCGTCGCGCACCGAGGCGGCACCGAGGACCTCACGCACCTCACGACCGCCGAGGAAGGTGTACCTCCCGGAGGCCAGCAGCTCCTGCTTGAGGGCGAGTTGGGCGGTCCGGGGCTCCACCGCCGCGTCCCGCTCGCACCACAGGGCCGCGGTGAACGCGCCCCGCAGGGCCGGGTTGACCGCCCGCGCCTCGTCGGCGGTCAGCAGCCGGTAGCCGCGCGCCGCCGCGTCGGGCCGGGCGACGGCCGCCTCGGCGACCGCGACCTCGTACGCGGTACGCAGCGGGGTCAGCGAACCGCACGGCCGGAAGCCGAGTCCGGGCACCCGCTCCCCGATGCCCTCCCACAGCTCACGGGCGCGCAGGGCCGTGTCCAGCTCCTCGCCGCCGGCCCGGCCGCTGACCCATATCTGTCCGAAATTGCGGAGCGATGCCCCGCGCGCCTCGCTCTCACGCTCGATCTGTACGACCTCGTGGCCGCGGCTGACTGCGTGCCAGGCGTGCATGGTTCCCACCACGCCGGCTCCTACGACGATGACTCTCACGGCGGCCACGCTCCTCGGGGCCGGTGTCCCGGACGCGTCCGGTCACCGACGGGACGGTGAACGACCCCGCACATTTGGACCAGACCCGTTACGCTTCCGTGACCTTTGGGGTGGCCGCACGAGCCGGGCGACCGGAGGAGGGTGCGGCCCGTTCAGCGCTGCGCGTCGCCCCGCAGATGGGCGGAGAAGGAGAAGCGGTCGCCCCGGAACAGGCTCCGCACGCGCTCCAGCGGCCGGCCGTCCGCGTCTCGGGAGAGCCGGTGGATGAGGAGCATCGGCAGCGCGGGCGGGGTGCCGATGAGCAGGGCTTCGCGGGGGGTCGCCAGCACGGTCTCGATCCGCTCGTCCGCGTCGCCGAAGGCGATCCGGAGCCGGTCGTGGAGGTAGGCGTAGAAGGAGGAGTCCGGGTCGAACTCCGTGTCCAGGTCCGGGACGCGGGCGACGCCGACGTACGTGCTCTCCAGCCCGACGCGCTCGTCGTCGGCGAGCAGCACGCGCTCCAGGTGCCAGACCGGCTCGCCCCGTTCGACCGCGATCTCGGCGGCCAGCGCCTCGGGGCAGGGGAAGCGGTCGAGGCCGATGAGGTGGCGGCCGGGCCGCCGGCCCTGGCGGCGGACGCCCTCGGTGTAGCTGGCGAGCGAGAGCGGCTGCTCCAGCTTCGGCCCGGCGACGACGGTGCCGCGCCCCTGACGGCGCAGCCGCCCTTCGAGGAGGAGTTCGCGCAGGGCCTGGCGGACGGTCTCGCGCGAGACCTCGTGCCGGAGGGCCAGTTCCCGCTCGGTGGGCAGGAGCCCGCCCTCCCCCAACTCGTCCAGCAGCACCGCGATACGGGCCTTGACCGCGTAGTACTTCGGGATACGGCCGTGCTCGGGGATGCCGGAGCGGATCGGTGCGCCAGGTGTCTGGTCGTTCGGGTAGTCCACCGCCCGATCGTGGCAGACGCGGGTGAACGGACCGGTACGGGACGGCGCGCCGGGGGTACGTCGCCGGGCGGTTTCCAGGGGGCCTCGGGCGGCCGGTCAGCTGACGGCCCGGCGGGCCCGGCGGGCGTGCAGCACCAGGCCGGCCCCACCGAGCAGGAGCGCCCCGGCGACGGCCCCGGTCCAGGCCGCCGACGCGGGTCCGGTCCGGGCGAGTTCGGGGAGCGGGCGGCCGGAGCCGTCACGGGGCGGGTGGCCGGGGTGCTCGTCCGCGCCGTCGCCACCGCTCGGGTCCCGGCCTTCCCGGCCGCTCGGGTCCCGGCCGCCGGCTTCGATGCCGGTCGACGGACGGGAGCTGGGGTCGGGGTCGGGGGACGGGACCTGGCCGGTACCGGGGTCCGTTCCGGGGTTGTCGGGATCACCGGGCCGTTCCGTAGGGGTGTCGGCACCAGGACCGCTGCGCTCCGGGTCGGGACGGCCGGGACGCTGCGGCGAGGGACTTTCCGGCCGGCTGCTCTGTCGCGGCGGGGTATCCGGCCGGGCCGGGCGTTCCGTGCGGGGGGCTTCCGGTTCCCGGATGCCGCCGGTGACACCGTCCGCGATGACGAAGGGGTACTCCCCCGACTCCCCCACCCAGTCACCGTCCTCACGCCCGCCCCCCTTGGCCTTGTTCTGGTGGCGGCGCTGGACGACGGCGGCGTGGGCGGTGACCGGGCCGGGGGCGGTGTCCGAGGTGAAGGCCATGCGGACGCGTACGGAGACGGTCTTTCCGGCGGGAACGGTGAACCCGAAGAACGGCTCGCCGGAGCCGCCGTCCCCCTCCTCGCTGTCCCCCTCCCCCTGCGGCGCATCGTCGCCGCCGAAGACGCCGATCTGCTCGTCGTGGTCGGTGCTCTCCCAGGTGACCCGGTGTGTGGCCCCGGCGCGGCCCGGCTCGGCGAACTCCACCCGGATCTGTTCCGACGTCAGCCGTCGGTCGCGGTCGGTGAGGACGAGGACCGGGTGCAGGGCCCGGCAGGTCGCGGCGGTGGTGTTGGTGAGGTCGAGGAACCACGTCCCGTGACCGCCACCGGAGGCGTACCGGTCCGGGGCGTCCTGGATGCGGGCCTCGATGGGGAACTCCTCGGCGTCCGGGTTCCCGCAACCGGGCTGCTCGTCGGCGGCCACGGCGGACACGCCGGCCTCTGCGGTTCCAGCGGCTCCGGCGGCCCCGGCGGCCCCGGCGGCCCCGGCCGATGAGGGCGCGGGCGCGGGCCTGCTCGGCAGAGCGGCGGCCTGCGGGCCGCCCAGGAGTGCGGCGGGCACCGTGATCCCGGCGGCCAGCCCGAGGGCGGCGACCGCACGGGCGTCACGCAGGCGTGCGGAGGGGGGAGGGGGCATCGGGGGGTCACCCTTCACTGCTCTCGCGGATCACTGCTCTCGCGGACGGCCGGGGCGGGGCCCCGGCGGTGCCCTCCGAGGCCATCACGCGCGCGCGAACCCAGAGAGTCGACATGCCGACACGATTCATACGATCACCCGACCGCACCCCGGCGTGGCCCGGTGGCGTCCTGGCCGACCTCACACCCTCCGGCCAGGGACCGTCGGAGGGGCATCACGACGGCCGGGGACCGCCGGAGGCGTCACGACGGCCGGGGACCGCCCCCGCCCGTCACACCGGCCACCGACTCGGCGGGACCGACCCCACCCGTCACGCCGGCTCCCCCATCCGCCCGAAGACCGGGGCGAGCACCAGTTGGGCCGCGCCCTCCGCGACCGGCCGGTCGCCACCCCGCGCGACCGTGACCGTCACCCCCGCGCCCGCCCCGCCCCGAGCGGCCCGCTCCTCGATCACGGCGCGGACGCCCCGTACGTACGCGTCCTCGTCGGCGGCCACCGTCCGGCCGCCGAGGACCACCCGGTCGATGTCGAGCAGGCCCACCAGGTTCGCCGCGCCCGTGCCCAGGACGCGGGCGGCCTCGGCCCGGTCGCCGCGCGCCTCGGCGGCCAGGCACAGCGCCTCGACGCAGCCGCGTCCGCCGCAGCCGCAGAGCGGGCCGTCGAGCTGGAGGGTCTGGTGGCCGAACTCCCCCGCCCCCGTCCGCGCCCCCCGGTGCACCTGGCCGCCGAGCACCAGGCCGGCGCCGAGCCCCGTACCGAGGTGGAGGTAGGCGAAGTCACCGCCGCCCGCGTGCTCCGGCGCCAGGGCCAGAGCGAGCGCGGCCGCGTTCGTGTCCTTGTCCAGGACGACCGGGAGGCCGGTGCGCTCGGCGAGGGCGGCGCGCAGCGGGTAGCCGTCCCACCGCGGGAAACCGGTGACCCGGCGCAGGACGCCGTCCCGGTGGTCCAGCGGGCCGGGTACGGCGACGCCCACGCCCAGCACCGGCCGGTACGGTTCGGCCGCGCACAGGTCGCGTACCGCGTCGGCCGCACCGGCGAGGACCCGGTCCGCCGGGGCGCCGAGGTCCAGCGGTGCGCGGGTGACCGCGACCGGCCGGCCCGCCAGGTCGACCAGGACGGCGGTGAGCCCGTCGCGGTCCAGGTGCAGGCCGATGGCGAACTGCGCGTCGGGGACCAGCCGCAGAACGGTGCGCGGCTTGCCGCCGGTGGAAGGGCGCAGACCCGCGCCGACGGCCAGCCCGTCCTCCCGCAGCCGTGCGGTGATCTTGCTGACGGCCTGCGGGGTGAGGCCGGTGCCCTCGGCGAGCTCCAGCCGGCTGATGCCCTCCGACCCGGCCGCCCGCAGCAGGTCCAGGACCAGCGCGGCGTTGTAATGGCGCAGGGCCGGCAGGTTCACCCCGGCCTGGGGCCTCGCCCTCGTCCGGCTGCCGTTCACGCCCCGCTCCTGTTCACGACCACGATCCGTCTCCGTTAACGACCCGCTCCTGCTCACGACGACGATCCGCTCCCGTCCACGACCCGCTCCGGTTCACGACGACGATCCGTTCCCGTCCACGACCACGCCCGGCCCCGCTCATGCCCCGGACCCGGCCCCGGTCCGGGGCACGAGCCCATTGTGCCGGTCGCTTGCACTTCAGCAACAGCGTTGCTTAAGTGGAACGCATGACCTCCACCGCCTCCGACGCCCCCGGCACCCCGCTCCGCGTCGCGCTCGTCGGGTACGGCCTGGCCGGCTCCGTCTTCCACGCACCGCTGATCTCCGCCACCGGGGGTCTGGCCCTCGACACGGTCGTGACGTCGAACGAGGAGCGCAGGGCGGAGGCCCGCGCCGCGTACCCGGACGTGCGGTTCGCCGCCTCGCCGGACGAGCTGTGGGAGCGCGCCGACGAGCTGGACCTCGTCATCATCGCCACCCCCAACAAGACGCACGTCCCGCTGGCGACGGCCGCGCTGAAGGCCGGGCTGCCGGTGGTCGTGGACAAGCCGGTCGCCGGGACGGCGGCCGAGGCGCGCGAGCTGGCGGGCCTCGCGGAGGAGCGCGGGCTGCTGCTGTCGGTCTTCCAGAACCGCCGCTGGGACAACGACTTCCGCACCCTGGCCGGGCTGATCGACGGCGGCGGGCTGGGCGAGGTGCAGCGTTTCGAGTCCCGCTTCGAGCGCTGGCGTCCGCAGCCGAAGGGAGGCTGGCGCGAGTCGGGCGATCCGGAGGAGATCGGCGGGCTGCTGTACGACCTGGGCAGCCATGTCGTCGACCAGGCGCTGGTGCTGTTCGGCCCGGCGGTGCGCGTGTACGCGGAGTCCGACGTACGGCGTCCCGGCGCGGCGGCGGACGACGACACGTTCATCGCGGTCACCCATGCGAACGGGGTCCGCTCGCACCTGTACGTCAGCGCCACCACGGCACAGCTCGGCCCGCGCTTCCGGGTGCTGGGCTCCAAGGCGGGCTACGTGAAGTACGGCCTGGACCCGCAGGAGGCGGCCCTGCGCGAGGGGCTGCGCCCGGCGGCCGGCGAGCCGTGGGGTGAGGAGGGCGAGGAGCTGTGGGGCCGCCTCGGCTCCGGCGAGTCCCCGCTGTCGGGCGGCGGGTCCCCGGTCCGTACGCTGCCGGGCGACTACCCCGCGTACTACGCCGCCGTCGCCTCCGCCGTACGCGGCACCGGCGACAACCCGGTCACCGCCCACCAGGCCGCCGCCGCACTGGACGTCCTGGAGGCCGCCCGCCGCTCGGCCCGCGAGGGCGTCACCGTCACCCTGTCCGGGGCCCCCGCCGGCGAGGAGCGCACCGCCTGATGACCACCGCCTCCCCCACCATCGCCGAGCTGATCGCCCAGGAGCGGCGGCTCGCCCTCCCCCACTTCTCGTACGACGACGCGTTCGCGCTCGGCAGTCTGCTGGTCCGGCTGGCGCGCGAGCGGCACGCCCCCGTCGCGATCGACATCCGGCGCGGCGCGCAGCAGCTGTTCCACGCGGCGCTGCCCGGTTCCAGCGCGGACAACGACGCGTGGATCGACCGCAAGCGCAGGGTCGTCGAGCGGTACGGCGAGAGCTCGTACCTGGTGGGCACCCGCTTCCGGGCGAAGGGCACGACCTTCGAGGAGTCTTCCCGGCTGGACCCGGACACGTACGCGGCGCACGGCGGTTCGTTCCCGATCGCGGTGGAGGGGGCGGGCGTGATCGGCACGGTCACCGTCTCCGGGCTGCCGCAGGCCGAGGACCACGCGCTGGTGGTCGAGGCGCTGGAGCAGTTCGCGGCGGCGAGGGAAACGGACGCGCGGGCCTGACGGACGTACGGGCCTGACAAGCGTGCGGGAGGGGCGGACGTACGGGAGGGCGGACGTACGGGAGGGGCGGAGGTACGGGGTCTCACGGCCGAACGGGGCGGGCGTACGGGCCTCACGGCCGAACGGGGCGGGCGGGCACGAGGAGGCCGCCGGGACACCCCGTACGAGGACACGTACGCGGAGGTGAGGCCGGGGGCGGGGTGCCACGGGCGCGACACCCCGCCCCTCTCCGCCGTCCGGCCTCCCGGCCGCCCGTCGTCCGCAGCGGGGCTACGCCGCCTTCAGCTCCTGCCGCTGGCGGCCGAGCCCTTCCACCTCCAGCTCCACCACATCGCCCCGCCCTCAGGTACGGCTTCGGCTCGGGCTGTCCCATCGCCACCCCGGCGGGCGTACCGGTGTTGATCACGTCGCCCGGATAGAGCGTCATGAAGTGGCTGAGGTAGCGGACGACCTCACCGACCGGGAAGATCTGCTCGGCCGTGGTGCCGTGCTGCCTCAACTCGCCGTTGACCCAGAGGCGCAGCGGCAGGGCCTGCGGGTCGGGCACCTCGTCGGCGGTGACCAGCCAGGGGCCCAGCGGGTTGAACGTCTCGCAGTTCTTGCCCTTGTCCCAGGTGCCGCCGCGCTCGATCTGGTACTCGCGCTCGGAGACGTCGTGGGCCGTCGCGTACCCGGCGATGTGCGCGAGCCCCTGCTCCGCCGTCTCCAGGTAGCGGGCGGTGCGCCCGATCACGACGGCGAGCTCGACCTCCCAGTCCGTCTTACGGCTGCCGCGCGGCACGAGCACCGTGTCCTCGGGCCCGACGACGGTGTCGGGGGCCTTGAAGAAGAGGATCGGCTCCGCCGGGATCTCCGCGCCCGCCTCGGCGGCGTGGTCGTGGTAGTTCAGCCCGATGCACACGATCTTGCCGATACGCGCCAGGGGCGGGCCGATCCGCAGGCCCGTGGCGTCCAGGGCGGGCAGGACGCCGGGCGTCGCGGCGGCGGCCCGTACCCGGGCGAGCGCGGAGGCGTCGGCGAGCAGGTCGCCGTCGATGTCGGGAACGATCCCCGACAGATCACGCAGTGTCCCGTCGCGGTCGAGAAGTGCGGGGCGCTCGGCGCCCGCCGTGCCGACTCGAAGCAGCTTCAACGGTCCAACTCCTCTGGGTCGAGGTGACGCCCTGCGACGGTGTGCGGCCGGCGCGGGACGTGGCCGATCGTCCAAGAGAAGCGATCGGTCCGCAAGACCTCGTTCACCCACTGGAACCGCCCGGCAAAGCGCCGGACTCGCCCCCGCCCGTACGGTGAACGCGCCGGGCGCCCCGGCATACCGCCTACGCGGCGGTCGTCGCCGTCCCGCCGGCGACCGGCATGTCCCGGTACAGCCAGGCCCGCTCGACCGCGGTCCAGGTCGTGGTGGTGACGACGTACAGGGCGGCGGCCAGCGGGACGACGGCCACGGTGATCAGGGTGAAGAACGGCAGCAGCGGCATCAACGTCGTCATCGCGCCCATGCCGGGCACCGGCTGCCCGTCCGGACCGGTGGCGGGCGTCATCGGGTTGGCGGCCATCTGCCGCTTGGTACGTCCGTAGCTGAACGTGGCGACGAGGGCGACGATCACGAAGATCCCCAGGTGGACCAGCCCCTGGCCGCCGAACATCCCGCCGTGCGCGAGGGCGTCGGACCAGCGTCCGCCGAGCGGTGCGCCGAGCAGGTCGTGGCTGAGCAGCGCGTTGGGCTCGCCTCCGATCGAGCCGCTGGAGAACAGGTGGTAGAGGAGGAAGAAGGCGGGCATCTGGAGCAGGCTCGGCAGGCAGCCGGAGAGCGGCGACACCTTCTCGGTGGCGTGCAGCTCCATGATCGCCTTCTGCATCCGCTCGAGGTTCTTGCCGTGCTTCCTGCGGAGTTCGGCGATCTGCGGCTGGAGCCGGCTGCGGGCCTTCTGGCCCCGCGCGGCGGCCCGCGACAGGGGGTGGACGGCGAGCCGGACGAGCGCGGTGAACAGGATGATCGCGGCGGCGGTGGACGCGGTCCGGAAGAACGGGTGGAGCAGATCGGCGAGGGAGCCGACCAGGCTCGCGAAAGCGGACATGAACGCGGACATGGGTGAGCCCTCCGGGGGTCTCGTCGTGCCGGGAGGTGCCTGCGCACGGGCAGGTACGGGGTGGTCACTCGGCAGGACGGCCGCGCGGGTGCGCACACGACCCGGGTACGGGAGCGACACTCGCGCCAGGTACGGGAGTGACACGCGCGTACGACGGGAGCGGTACGGGGCTTCCCGTGAAGGTCGCGGAGGGGTTCGAGGTTCCCTACGCGGCGGCCGTCAGAAGGCCGCGTCCAGGTGCGCGGGGCCTGGTGCGGCCGCGGGCGTCGGGATCGCGTTGCGGAAGGAACGCGGTACGCCGCTCCCGGTCCCTGATGGCCGTACGGACCCGTGTGCGGGGCACCGGGGGCGCGCAGCGGGCGCTGATGACAGCGCAGGCGAGCAGCGCGGAGCCGGCGGCCGCGGTGGCGGCGAGCGCGACGGCGGCGGAGAGGCTGCCGCCCCCGGCGAGCAGGATCTCGGTGAGGAGGAGGACGAGGAGCCCGGCGGGCCGGAGCAGCCGGGCGAAGGTACGGCGCAGGGAGACGGCGTCCCGCATGGTGTGCGGCACCTCCCCTTGCTCGTAGGACTTCGGAGAACCCTCGCGGGTCTCCGCAGACTTCGCAGGACTTCCCAGGACTTCTTCGTACGGCCCTGAGGGCTTCCTCGTACGACTCACGCGTGCCGAACATCGATGCGCAGGGCACTCACTTCGTTATACACGATGATCGGACGCCCCCGGATCGGCCGGGAGGAGGACCTCGTCCGCCCCCTCCTCGCCCCCGTACCGTCGCCGGCAGCCGGGCGTCCGAACGGGCACGAGGAACACACTGCCCGGCGAGCAGGACAAGGGCGAGCGGGGATCACCGCAGGGGCCTCCCGGGGAGCGCCGCAAGGGGCCGCTGGGAAGTACCGCAGGCGTAGACCCCCCAACTCTCCAAAACGTCTCCCCCTTCTCCTTCCCGGACCTCTTCTCCCCGCCGTCACCGTCCGGCAGTACCGTGTGGTTCATGCGCCCCGACACGCCTGCCGACCACACCACCGAAGCCGAGCGTCTGCTCCGCACCGCGGCGCAGTACCCCGAGGACCACGAACCGCTGGTTCTCCAGGCCGCGGCCCACCTGGAACTCGCGGGCGACCGCGCCCGCGCGAGCACGCTCTACGACGACCTGCTCGGGGCCCCCGAGGCCGGCCTCGCGCAGCCGCACCTGATCAAGGCCCTGAAAGCGGCGAACCTCTGGGAGTACGGCCACGAGGCCGAGGCACGGGCGATCATCGACGGGATCCGCGCGGCGGGCCCGCTGGACGCCGCGCCCTGGCAGGTCGCCGCGGAGACCCTGGAAGCGCACGACGAGCTGGAAGCGGCGCACGACTTCTTCTCGACCGCGCTGACGCTGCTGCTGGCGCCGGGCGAGGAGGTCCCGTACGCCACGCAGTCCCTCCTGACCGGCCGCCACCGGGTGCGCAGGCTGATGGGCCTGGACCACGACGCCTGGGACGAGTTGGCCGGTGTGCTGCACACGGCCCCGGTGCCGCTGGACGAACTGCACGACCCGAAGCGCCTGTGGTCGCTGGGCTCCTCGGACCCGGTCGAGCTGAAGGCCGAGATCACCCGCCTCCGCGCGGAGCTGGGCACCTACCGCACGGCGCTGTCCCGCCCGTTCCCGGTGGCCGTCCTGCACTGGCCGGTGAACGAACTACGCGAACTGCTCACGGCGTACCCGGAGTTGACCGATGAGTACGTGGACCACGCCACCCACCTGAACCGCCTGGAGGCCGCACTCCGCGACCTCCACGCGGCGGGCACCCCGAACCTGGGCATCGTGACGGGCACGGTCCCCTCGTACGAGGCGTTCGCCGCCTCGGAAGCCACGTCCCCGGCCACCCCCGGCCTCCTCCCCCAGTACGCCACCACCCTCGCAGCCCGAGGCCGCGCCACCCCGTGGCCGCCCTCGCGCACGGCGGCGTGCTGGTGCGGGTCGGGGGAGGCTTACGGAAGGTGCCACGGGGGCTGAGCCTTCCGCGGGGCGGCCCGGCCGGATCCACGTACCGACGCGGCGCGGAATCCTGGCCGGGCCGCCCCGCGGCTCCTCGACCGACGATGACACCGAGACAGCTCGTAGGACACTGGAAGTAATGAGCAGGGCCAAGCCTTCATCTCCGAGCGTGTCCGCCCGCATGAGCCGCCAGGCCAGGCGTGACACCGCACCCGAAGTCGCGGTGCGCAAGCTCCTGCACGCGGCCGGTTACCGGTTCCGTGTCAACGCTCGCGTACCGGACATGCCTCGGCGGACCATGGACATCGCCTTCACGCGGGCCAAGGTCGCCGTGATGATCGACGGCTGCTTCTGGCACGGCTGCCCCGAGCACGCCACGCAACCGAAGGCGAACGCCCAGTGGTGGCGGGAGAAACTGGACCGAAACATGGCCAGGGACCGGGAGACGACCGAGCATCTGGCCGCTGCAGGGTGGACCGTACTGCGATTCTGGGAGCATGAAGCGGCGGAGGCAGCCGCGAGCGAAGTCGCGGCCACTCTGGAATCGATCACGGGAAACCGCGTCTGATCCACCCGGCCGCAACCACACTTCGACGTGAACCGGATCGGCCAGTCACTACTGTGGACGACCGGAGATCACCAACAGCAACCGGCGCGCTGCAGGCCTCTCTCTTCGCCGGAGCACTTCGAGACCTCGTGACCCGCACGGGGTCTGGGAACCAGTCAGCTCCCTGCGTCGCCGCCACGAACGGCACCCACGCAGACCGGCCGCATCAGGTCGCTCTCGCTGATCGTGTACGTCAGGGGCGTGGGGTAGGCGAAGTCCGGTTCCCTGTTCTCGCGGCGGCGCAGGTGGTAGAACTCCTGCCGCTGGTCGTCGGTCGCCGGCAGGAGTTGCTCGCCCTGCGGGAGGAAGACGTGGCCGTCTTCGGTGTACCGGACCAGGGTTTTCGACGTGCGGAACGTTACGCCGAGCCATGCGTTGTCCGGCGTTCCGGCGGACTTGTCCAGGATGATGCGGTGTCTGAGCCGCCGGTTCGTGGCGACGGAGAACACGACGGCGCTGTTGTGCGCGAGAGGCAGCTCGTATCTCTGGTCGTCCGGGCCCTTCGTCTCGAAGATCAGCTTTCTCGGGGGGCCCGCCTCGGGGTCGCGGTAGCACGAGAAGACCGCGATGAAGGACCCGTCCGCGAGGTCGAGTGCCTGGTCGGAGTGGGCGCCCATGGTCGTGTACGCGTTCGTGTAGGTCTCGATGAGAGCGTTGTCGAAGCCCGTCGGGAGCCCCGCGCGTTCCTGGATCCGCAGTGCCAGGCGATCGTGCACCGGACGGAAGCGCTGCGCCGGGGTGGAGTAGCGGCTGGTCGTACGGACGAGGGGGGCGCGGCCGGCCTCGTCGGTCCTGGTCAGCACCCCTCCCCGGCGGCCTTTCCCCACGTCCTCCCAGTGGGCCGACGCCGCCAGTTCCGGGAAGGGATTCTCCTCGGTCGGCAGGGTGCAGGAAAGGATCTCCTCCCCTATGTCAAAGGGCGGGAGCAACGTAGTCTCCCGTGTTCATGCTGAAGAGGAACGCGTCTCCGTAGTCGATGAAGGAGGTCGTCCTGTTCTCCTCGGTGTACAGCCGGCGCAGTTCGTCCATGCCGCCCTGTGTGGGTGGGCCCAGTTTCACCAGGTCTCCGCCCTTCTTGAGGAACGTGTGGCCGTCCTTGTGGACCGCTTCGGCGGACGAACAGCGCACCACGTACCCCAGGCGGGTCGGGAGCAGTTCGGCGTTCAGTGCGGAGGGGCGGATCTCGTGCGTGTACAGGCGGTTGGTGGACAGCGGCATGAAGAACACCGAGCCCGGGTGGAGCGTGATGCCGAACTGCGGGGGCAGGGGGACCCCGGCGAGTTCCGCGGCCGGGTCCTTGAGGCGGAAGTGGAGTCTGGTCAGTGCGCTGACGCCCTTCACCCCGTAGTCGAAGGCGTCCCCGGCCAGTGGTCGCAGTGCGTCGAGGCCGTCGTAGAAGGTGCAGAAGGCCATGATGCCGTTGACGGGCATGTCCTTCGTCTTGTCCGCGTGGGACGAGATCCTGGCCTTCGCCTGCTTGCGCTCGGCCGTGGCGGAGGTGTTGTGGTAGATCTGGGCGAGCACGTGATTCAGCGGCGCCTGGTCACGGAATACGGTGGCGGCCTCGCGGTTCAGCTCATCGACGATGTGCGTATCGGTCGGGCGGAAGTTCTCGGTCGGTCCCGAGAGATTCGTGGAGCACCGGAGCAGACGGAAGTGCCGTTCTTCGCCGTCCTGCGTCACAGGCGTCAGATAGATTCCGCTGCGATGAGCCACACCGGTTTTGGTGGACTCCGTCAGCGACTGGAAGGCGTGCTCCCCGCTGATACGGCCGAAGTGGTCGCCGCCGCGATCGAAATAGCGCGGGTAGTACACGCCGACGCCGTGTACGCGCAGCGGAACCCGGCCGAGACCGACGACCGTCCAGGGTTCGCCCACGCTCCCGTCCACGTCTTCGGCGTAACCGTGCGAGAGTTCCTCGATGACGAAGACGCGGTCGGCCGAGCCCAGTCGGCTCCCCTCGATCGTGGAAATGTCGCCGCACAGATAGACGGACATCCGCGTGAGGTCGGTCGAACCGGAAGCGAATTCTTCCGGTGTGACGACGGAACCGAAGAAGTCCTTGACGGAGGCGTCGTCGCGCAGCGTCGAGGGCGCCACCAGGAGGTTGTTCGCCCCGTCGATACAGGCCTCGTCGATACGGATCCCGTCGATACGAACCTGGCTGATACGGCCTTCGCCGATGCAGGCCTCGTCCGGCTCCGGCGAGTACATCGGGCTGTACCTGCCCTTCGCAGAATTCGGCGGATCTGTCGCAACCGCCCGCACGGAAACGGTCCGCGCCTCTTCTTCTTTCCCATGCTGCCGAGAAGGAAAGGGGCGGACCACGGGAGCCCGATGCTCTCACGGGGCTCGACGGCGAGCAACGCCGTTCCCCGTCACCGGTGTTGCGGGCGCAGCGTGCGTTCCGGACGCGGCAGCGGTCTCGTGCGCGGCTCCTCCCCTCGCTCCGCACCACCGCGCCGCCTCGGAACCTGATCACCTTTCCCGGTCGTCCTGTGGAGGGACCCGACGGAGAGGAAGACATGGCGGAACGGGCAGACCCCGGTGCGGTGGTGGCGGCGCGGCCGTCGCCTCCAGGTGTGCGTGGCGACCGGCGCGGGTGGGTGGTCGCCGGGGCGGCGGTGGTGGTGGCGGGGTTGCTGGCGTTCCACCGGGCGGTGCCCAACACGCCGGGGCGGGTCGGGAGTCTGCTGGAGTCCTTCCTGCCGTGGCTCGGGGTGGTCGTCGTCCTGGTGCCGGTGGCCGCCCTGGTGCGGCGGTCCGCCGTCGCGCTGGTGGCGGCGCTGCTGCCCGTGGCGGCCTGGGTGCACCTCTTCGGCGGGTTGCTGCTGCCCGGACCTGCCGACGCCGGGCGGGAGTTGAGGGTCGTCCAGCACAACGTCAGCGATGAGAACCGTGATCCGGCCGGGACCGCCCGGACGCTGATCGAGGCCGACGCCGACCTCATCGCGCTGGAGGAGCTGGTGAAACCCCAACTGCCCGTGTACGAGCAGGCGCTGGCGAAGGGGTACCCGCACCACATCGTCCGGGGCACGGTCGGCCTCTGGTCCAAGTACCCGATCAGCGGCGGGAGGCTCGTGGACATCAAGCCGCCGAGCTTCGCAGCCGGGTGGAGCCGTGGCGTGCGCGCCGTGGTGCACGCGCCGCACGGGGACGTCGCCGCGTACGTGGCCCATCTGCCCTCCGTCCGCATCGGGGCGGGTGGGCTCGCGTCCGAACGGCGCGACGAGAGCGCCCGGCTCCTGGGGCGCGCTCTCGCAGGCGAGCGGACCGACGCCGTGATCCTTCTCGGGGATCTCAACGGGGCTGTGGAGGACCGGGGGTTGGCCCCGCTCACCTCGCGGCTGAACGCCGCGGAGCGCGGCTTCGCCCTCAGCTTCCCGGCCGCGTTCCCGGTGGCCCGCATCGACCAGGTCATGGCCCGCTCCGCGACCGTCCGCCACATCCGGACGCTGCCCGCCACCGGCAGCGACCACCTCCCCGTCATCGCCCGCGTCGGCCTGGAGTGAGGACCGCGTACGACGTGGAGCGCGGGCATCTGGTGGGCCCTCGCCTCGTACGGGGCCGCCTATGACCCTCGTACGGGACCGGCTACGGGGCGCCGGCGACGGGCGTGCCTCGCACGGGCCGGGCACGAGGTATCGCGTACGGGTGCTGCCTACCGATGCCGGTCAGCGGCACGTCGGCCGAATCACCCCACACCGACCGCCCCTCTCCACACGCTTTGCACACGCTCTCATCACAATTCCGCTTCGCTTCCCCCATGCTCCTGATGTCCGTCCCGACCCGCTGCGAGCATCGGCTGCTCCACGCACAGCGTTCGGCCTTGGGGGCGACACATGCAGACGAGGAAGCAGACACGGCGGCCGAGGCGCAAGGTCCTGCGGATACCGATACGGATGGCGGCGGGCGCGGGGGCGCTCGCACTGGTTCTGGCGGGGTGCGGGGGCGACGGCGGTACGGACGGGAAGGGCGCGGTCGCCGCGACCGCCGGTCCTACGCCCTCCGTGAAGCGGACCCTGGCGCTCGTGGACGACACCCAGAGCATGGACGCGGCGGGCAGTGTGGGCGTGGACGTCCTCGACAACGACTCCGTCACCCTGGAGAGCGGGGCCGGGGCAGCGCTGCTCGACGCCTACGACCCGGCCGAGCTGGCCCTGACCATCGACCGCCAGCCCGAACACGGTTCCGCTTCGGTGTCCGGGGCCACGGTCACGTACACCGCGCGGGACGGGTACGACGGCGAGGACGCACTGACGTACCGGGTCGAGGTGGAGGGTGCCGAGGTCCCCGCCGCCTCCGCCGTCCTCCGTATCACCGTCGGCGCGCCCGCCCCCGAGCGGAGTCCTGACGCGCCCCCCGCTTCGAAGCCCGCGCCGAAGGCGACCGTCCCGGCCGCGGTGCACTACGAGAACTGCGACGCCGCCCGCACCGCGGGTGCCGCTCCGGTCGAGGAGGGCGACCCCGGCTACGCGCCCCACCTGGACCGCGACGGCGACGGCGTGGGGTGCGAACCGTGGGGTGAGGCCTCCTCACCCACCGGCGGAAACAGCGACGGCGGAGGCGGTACGGGCGGGGGTGGCAGCGTCTCCTACGCGAACTGCGCCGCCGTACGCGACGCGGGTGCCGCGCCCATCCGGGCCGGGGACCCCGGATACGGTCGGCACCTGGACCGTGACGGGGACGGCATCGCCTGCGAGTGAGGCCAGGCCGGTGACGCGGGCTTCGGAGGGGGCGGCCTCCCCCGGAGCCGCGCGGCCAACCGCGAAGGAACGTGACGGGGCTGTGAATCCCCGTGTGCTGTACGGGCGTTCAGGCTCCCTTGCGCTGACGGCCGCGGTCCCGGCCCGCGTTCAGCGCCAGGTGCGTCACCAGGCCCAGGACCAGGCCCCAACACGCGGAACCGATGCCGCCGAGGGTGACTCCGGAGGCCGTGGTGAGGAAGGTGACCACCGCCGCGTCCCGGCCCCGCTCGTCCGCCACCGCCTGTGCGAGGCTGCCGGAGAACGTGGCGAGCAGGGCCGTCCCGGCGATGACGGCGATGAGCTGAGGCGGCAGGACCGCGAACAGCCCGACGAGGGCCGCTCCGCCGGCACCGGCCAGCAGATAGAAGACGCCGCACGCCAGGCCGGCGACATAACGGCGGGCCGGCTCGCGGTGGGACTCCTCGCCCGTGCTGATCGCGGCCGTGATCGCCGCCAGGTTCACCGCGTGGCCTCCCAGCGGGGCCAGCGCCGTCGAGGCGAGGCCGGTGGCGGTGATCAGCAGCCGGTCGTTCGGGCGGTAGCCACAGGCCGCCAGGACTCCGAGGCCGGGCGCGTTCTGCGAGGCCATCGTCACCACCGCCAGCGGGACGGCCAGGCCCACCACCGCCGCCCCTGTGAACTCCGGTGCCGTGAAGACGGGGAGGGTCAGCCCGAGGGCGACGGACGGGGCGTGGAGCCCCGGTGCGATGGCGGTGGCGGCCACGGCCGCGACCAGCGCCCAGGCCACCGCGTAGCGCGGCGAACGCTGCTTGACCGCCAGGTAGGTGGCGAGGGAGGCCAGGACCGGGAGGGGCGCGCCGTCCAGCGACGCGAACAGATCGACGCCGAAGGAGAACAGCACGCCCGCCAGCATGGCCGCCACGACTCCGGGCGGTACGCGGCGCATGATCTGCCCGAAGACTCCGGTCAGACCGGTCAGCGCCATCAGGAGCCCGCTGACCAGGAAGGCGCCGACGGCCTCGGGGTACGTGTAGTCCCCGAGGCTGCCGACCAGGACGGCCGCGCCCGGCGTCGAGAACGCCGTGATCACCGGCATCCTGGTCCACCAGCTGAGCGCGGCGCAGGTCACGCCGCTGCCCACACAGGCCGCCCATACCCACGACGCGGTCTGCGCGTCGGTCAGACGGCCGGCCGCCGCGGCCGCCAGGACCACGAGGAGGGGGCCGGAGCACGAGACCACGACGGTGATCAGGCCCGCGAGGACGGCGGAGAGCGAGGCGTCCGCCAGGAGCCCGCGCCGGGGTTCCGGCGCGCCCCCGCCCTCCCCGCCCCCCTCGCGCGGGCCCGCGCCGGGCGGATGCCCGCCCGCAGCCTCCTCGGTCGAGGGCGGACGCCCGCCCTCGGCCGTCCCGGCCGAGCGGTCCGCGGCCGGGACGGCCGCCTCGTCCACCGTGTCGCTCCCGGTGCCCTGTTCGGCCGTGGCCATCCGTGCCGCCCCTCTCCCCGCCCCGTAACTCCCGTGCCCGGTCCCGTCGTTCGCCGGGCCGCCGCTCCTACTCTGCCCGCTGCGCGACCTCCGCGAGCCGCGTCACGCCCTCGGTGAACTCCTCGGCGCTCAGGGCCTGGAAGGGCAGCCGCAGGAACACCGTGCCGTGCGGCGGGGCCGCGTCGGCCGGGTAGAACGCCGAACCGCGGGTGAGCGCGATGTTCGCCGCGCCCGCCGCCGCGAGGAACTTCTCCTCCGTGGTCCGTACCGGCAGATGCACACTGATGTAGTAGCCGCCCTCGGGCACGCACAGCGCGGCGTCGCCGAGCGACTTCCGTACCGCCTCGACCGCGGTGTCGTGGCGCGGCCGCAGCAGCTCGCGGACCTGGTCGATGTTCCGCCGGACCAGGCCGCTCGCGAAGGCCCGCGCGGCGACGGCCTGGAGCAGCGGGGCCGGCGAGAGGTACGTGCTCTCCGCGAGCGCCGCCAGGTCCTTCGGCGTACCGAGCGGGGCGATGACGTAGCCGACGCGCAGCCCCGGACTGACGACCTTGCTCAGCGAGCCGATGGTCAGCACCCGCGCGCCGTCCACCGCGTCCGCGAGTTCCCCGATGAGCGTCGGGGCCGTACCGGCGAAGCGCAGTTCCCGGTACGGGATGTCCTCCAGGATCGTGAAGCCGAACTCGGCGGACAGGGCGACGAGTTCGCGCCGCTTCTCCTCGCTGGTGGTGACCCCGGCCGGGTTCTGGAAGTCCGGGATCACGTAGACGAAGGCGGGCACCTCGGTCCGCAGCCGCTCCCGCAGGACGTCCAGGTCGAGCCCGTCGTGGCGCAGCGGTATACCGGACACCTGCCCCCCGTGCCGCTCGAAGATCTGGACGGCGCGGTCGTACGTCGGCGCCTCCGCGAGGACCTTCTTGCGGGGCGCGTCCTTGAGGAGGTGGCCGGCGAGCAGGTCGAGGGCCTGGAGCGAGCCGTTGGTGACGAAGATCCGCTCGGGGTCCACGGCGTGGAACGCACCGAGCTGCTCCCGGAGTTCGCGGTCCCCGGCGTGGAGGCCGATCGGCGCGTACTGGAAGAGGCGATCCGCTTCGGCGGAGAGGAGCGAGCCGGTCAGCTCGGCGATCTCGGCGGACGGGATCGCTTCGAGCGGCGGGATGCCGCGCGAGAAGTGGACTTTGGCAGACGTCACATCGGACACAGCAGTCACAGAGGCTCCTTGCTCAGGACGGAGGACTGAGGGTGGGGGCGCGCTCAGGGCGGCTTGCTCAGGGCAGCGCCCCTCAGGGCGGGGGCTTGCTCAGGGCAGCGGGTTTTTCAGAGAGGGGAGAGGCCGCGCGAGGGCAGGAGGGGCAGGAGGAGAGGAGGTGGGGCGCGTGTGCGGTCAGCGGGCGCCGGGGCTCGTACTCCTGGGCGCGTCGGGGCGCGTGGGCCGGTGGGCGGCCGGGCTCGTGGGCCGGTGGGCGTCGAGGGCGAAGTCGGGGCCGATGTCGGCGACGGAGTCCGCGCCGAGCTGGAGCAGCGTGTCCTCGATCTCACCCCGGAGGAGGTCGATCACCGACTCCACGCCCTGCTGCCCGGCCAGGCCGAGGCCCCAGAGGTACGGGCGGCCGATGCACACCGCGTCCGCGCCGTACGCGAGGGCCTTGACGACGTGGACGCCGCTGCGGATGCCGCCGTCCATGAGGACCAGTCCGCGGCCGGCGACGGCGGCCGCCACCTGCTCCAGGGCGACCAGGCTGGGAACCGCGCCGTCGAGTTGGCGACCCCCGTGGTTGGAGACGATCACGCCGTCCGCGCCGAGGGCGATGCAGCGTTCGGCGTCCTCGGCCCGCAGGATGCCCTTGACCACGATCGGCAGGTGCGTCAGGGACCGGATCCAGACCAGATCGTCCCAGGTCAGCGGCAGGCGTTCGATGCGCGCGCCGTCCGGGATCGCGCCGGTGAGCACGCCCAGGGCGCGGAGGTTGCCGAAGTCGACGTGCGCCGGGGTGCGGAAGCCGGCCCGCCGGGTGCTGATACGGCGGGCCGCGTAGCTGGCGTCGACCGTGACCACGAGCGCGGTCGCGCCGGCGTCCTCCGCGAGGGCGACCGTGGCGGCGACGTCCTCGCGGGACCGGTAGGCGTAGAGCTGGAACCAGCTGTCGCTGCCCACCGCTCCGGTCACGTCGGAGAGCGCGTAGTGGCTGTCGGTGCTGACGATCGACACGGTGCCCGTCGCCTCGGCCGCGCGGGCGGTCGCGATCTCGGCGTCCTCGTGGAGGAGGCGCTGCGGGCTGGTCGGGGCGAGCAGGACGGGGAGGGCGAGCCGCTGTCCCAGGACGGTCACCGAGGTGTCGGGCTTGACGCCCGTGCCGCCGAGTGCGCGGGGGCGCAGCCAGACCTGGTCGAAGGCTTCCGTGTTGGCGCGGACGGTGAGCTGGGTGTCGGCGCCGCCCGCCACGTACGCCCACGTGGCGGCGTCGAGAACGGACGCGGCGGCCTGCTCGTAGTCGGTCAGCGTCAACAGCCCGGATAATTCCCTTGCCATGGATCCTCTTCCGTCGTCGGATGAATTTCCGTAGGCCCGTGGGCCCGTCAGGCAAACTGGTCGAACGCCATCTTGGCCACCATTCCGGTGACCACGAGGACCAGGACGATCCGAACGAATCCGGATCCCCTTTTCATTGCGGTACGCGACCCGATCATGGCACCGGTGATGTTTCCCACGGCCATGCCCAGGCCGAGGGCCCACAGGACGTTGCCCTGCCAGGCGAATACGGCCAGAGCCCCCAGGTTGGAGGAGGCGTTGATGACCTTCGCCATGGCCGCGCTCTCCAGGAACTGGGTCGCAAGGAGCGTGGTGAAGGAAATGATGAGGAAGGTTCCTACGCCTGGCCCGAACACCCCGTCGTAGAAACCGATGCCGACCCCCGCGATAAGGATCGCGGCAGTACGGCGGCGCGGGGTGACGACGATGTTCCGCTGCTGGACACCGAAACTGGGCTTGAAGGCCACGAAGAGCGCCACGGAGATGAGCAGGCCCATGATGACGGGCCGGAAATAGCTCGTGGGGACGCTCGACGCGGACAGCGCGCCGAGCGCGCCGAAGGGAACCGCGAGGCCGGCGGCCGGCAGCAGGACCGAGCGGTCCAGCTTGGTGCGCCGCTGGTACATGTACGCGGCGGTCGCGGTGCCCATGACCGCCGCGATCTTGTTCGTGCCCAGGGCCACCGCGGGCGAATACTGGGGGAAGGACAACAGGAGTACCGGGATGAGCAGTACCCCGCCACCGCCGACTACAGCATCCACCCAGCCCGCCGCCGTCGCGGCGACGAGCAGGCCGAGCACCTCGTACAGTTCCACTCTTCCTCATTCACATGACGTGGCCCCGGCTCCCGGGGCCGGGTTCTCGCCGCCGCCGGGTCAGACGACCCCGCGGATCTCCGTCATCGCGGGCAGCACACGCGGGTGCGCCATCATGCGCTGCGCCCACAGAGGAGCGCTGCGCAGCGAGTAGAAACGGCGCAGCCAGCGGTCCTGGCCGTCGTATCGGGGGGTGAAGGCCGTGCGGCCGTGCACCACGACGTGGTTGTCGAGGACGACGAGGTCGCCCGGCGCGAGCACCAGGTCGCGGCAGACCCGTTCCAGGGCCGAGGACAGGGCGCGCAGCGCGGCCTGCGCCCGCGGGTCGTCGGCCTGCGTGTTGTGCGAGTTGAAGCGCATGAACGGGCGTTCCGCCGGGCCGAAGATCACCGGGTGGGGGCCGGCCGAGGGGCGGGGGCCCGGAATGTTCCGGGCGAAGGAGGTCGGGTACAGGCTGTGGAACTGCGGCTTCCGCAGCTCCGCCACCTCGCCCTCGGTCAGCAGGGGCAGCGCGTCGCGTACGGAGGAGACGCGGGTCGCGGCGATCTGCTCGTGGTCCTGGCGCAGGCAGAGCAGGCCGAGATAGTCGGGTCGGAGCGGGTGATGCACGTTCTCCGTGTGGAAGTCGAACGCGACCGACCCGCTGTTCTCGATGCGGGTCTCCTCGCCGTGCACGGGATGCACGTCGTGGAAGAGGGCGCCCGCTTTCTCGTCCTGGTATCCGGTGAGCGAGCCGAGGAGGTCTGCGACCAGCATCAGGGTGCCGTTGGTCGGGTGGCCGTCGAGAATATGGGCTTCGTGCGCCTGCGGAGTCTTGGGCAATTCACCGATCGGAACTCCGCGCAGCAGGCAGAATCCCTGGGATTCCACGTCCGCACCGAAGTCGAGGATGGTCTTGCGCATTCCTTCGGGGAGGTCCAGGAGGAGCCCCGAAAGAACGATGGGTATCGAGTCGGATAAATGCGCGGCAAGCGAGGACAACTCGCCCAGCTTTTCCGCCTCCGGCTCGCTCAATCGGTATGCGTTCAGAGCCTGGGTGGCCATTCTCATGATTCTCACCGATTTCCGCGTGCAGGATTGGCCATTACGCCGGGAAACGTATCCTGGGCGGATTCTTTCCGTCAACAATCGCTTTCGGACAGTGACCTCCCGCGTTAACGGGTCGGGCATAAACGGCACAGCCGGCCTGTCAGACATGTCACCGCACATACCTCATATCAGCCCACCCGGTAAGGGGTGCAGACCCTGTCGACCCTTCCCGTTCACCGGCGTGAGCTGCCCCTATGTCCCCAGATGGCGGGCAGATGAACAGCATGAACAGCCGTTTCTAGCCCTGTCGGGACGGATATCCGGGCTTCCGAGGGGGCCTCACGGTGCCGGTTTCCCGCCATCCGGGCCGGGAGAAGCGGCTCTGGTGAAACGTGTGAAGGCGGTCACACGGCGCGCGGGACGAGCGGCGGACCGTACACAACGAGCCGCGGAAGCCGGGGCGTCGGCGGTAGGCGGACAAGCTGCCGACATCGGCGGTAGGCGTCAGCGGTGGAGGCCGGGGCGGGCGCTCTCCTCGACCGTCACCGTGGTCGCCGTCGCCCCTGTCCCCACCCGAGCCCTCGCTTGCGCCGTGGTGCGTACCGCCCGCCGGTCGCGTCGCCCCGAACGCTAGCCTCGGGAGGAGGAGCGGACCACGGGTGTCTCTGCGGTTCTGCGATGCCGGGCACCTTCGGCCCTACAGTCCCCCGGCTCCACGGGCGTACAAGCCCGGTCTGCTCGGTCTACGGAAAGCGATGGTGGCGGCGATGGCGAAGGTTCCGGCAGCGGTGGTGGCGGCGAGCGGGCTCATCGGGGGGTACGGGGTCGCCCGGTGGACCGGGAAGCGACCGCTCGGCGGCGTGGCCCTCGCGGCAGCCGGTTCCCTCGCCGCGTACGCGTGGAACCGCCAGGCCGGGCCCCGCGCCGCCGCCGGGCTGACCGCCACGTACATCGCGGCCTTCGCCGGATCGCACCCGCTCGCGAAGAGGACCGGCCCGTGGCCCGCCGTGTTCGCCGTGGCGAGCGGCATGGCCGCCGCTTCATGGGCCGTCACCCGCCGGACCGCCTGAGGTAGTTCGGGAGGCGCCGACCCCTGGTACGCCGGGGAGGGCCGGTACGCCCAGCGGGCCCCGTAGCCCAGCGGGCCCCGTAGCCCAGCGGGCCCCGTAGCCCAGCGGGCCCCGTAGCCCAGCGGGCCCCGTAGCCCAGCGGGCCCCGTAGCCCAGCGGGCCCCGTAGGCCAGCGGGCCCCGTAGCCCGGCGGGTCCCGGAGACCAGCGGGTCCCGGAGACCAGCGGGCCCGGAGACCAGCCGGTCCCGGAGGTTCGGGGCCGCAGGGCGGGGCCCGCAAGCCCACAGCCCGGGGCCCGGAGGTCAAGGACCCGCGAGCCGGGTCCTCAGGTCAGGGACCCGCGAGCCGGGGTCCCCGGGTCGGAGGCCCCGGCCATCCCACCACCTCCACCCCCACCCCCGGCCCCGGCCCCGGCCCCGGCCCTCAGCCGCCCAGCGCGTGCGACACCGTGTAGATCGCCAGGCCTGCCAGCGCGCCGACCACCGTGCCGTTGATCCGGATGAACTGGAGGTCGCGGCCGATGTGCGCCTCGATCTTCTTCGAGGTCTGGTCCGCGTCCCAGCTCGCGACCGTGTCGCTGATCAGCGAGGTGATCTCCGCGCGGTACGTCGTCACCACGTACACCGCCGCGTCCTCCAGCCAGCCGTCCAGCTTGCCCTGGAGCCGTTCGTCGTCCGCCAGCCGCGCGCCCAGCGACATCAGGGACGCGCGCGCCCGCAGCCGCAGCTCGCTGCGCTCGTCCTCCGCCGCCGACAGGATCATCGTGCGGACCGAGGACCAGACCGAGGCGATGACGTCCTGGACCTCCCGGCGGCCCAGGATCTCCGACTTCAGCCGCTCCACCCGCTCCCGCGTGTCGGCGTCGTCCTGGAGGTCCGCCGCGAAGTCGGTCAGGAACGTGTCGATGGAGCCGCGCGCCGGGTGCTCCGGCATGTCCCGCATCTCCGTGACGAACCGGAGCAGTTCCTTGTAGACCCGCTCCCCCACCCGCTTGTCCACGAACCTCGGGGTCCAGCCGGGGGCCCCGCCCTGCACCGCGTTCATCACGGAGTCGCCGTGCTCCACCAGCCAGTCGTGCGCCCGTACACAGACGAGGTCGACGACCTTGCGGTGGCCGCCGTCCGCGACCACCTTCTCCAGCGTCTTCCCGAGCCCCGGCCCGACCTCGACCGCGTTCGCGCGCCGGGTGATGGCCTCGCCGACCACCGCCTGCACATCGGAGTCCCGAAGGACCGTCAGCGCGCCGCGCAGGGCCGTCGCCAGCTCGGCGGTGACCCGGTCGGCGTGCGCCGGCTCCGCGAGCCACACTCCGAGCCTCCGACCGGCCCCCAACGCGTGAATTCGGTCACGAATGACGTCTCCGGAGAGAAAGTTCTCGCCAACGAAGGAACCGAGGGACTGTCCCAGCTGATCCTTCTTGGTGGGGATGATGGCCGTGTGCGGGATGGGCAGGCCGAGCGGACGCCGGAAGAGCGCCGTCACGGCGAACCAGTCCGCCAGCGCACCCACCATTCCCGCCTCGGCAGCCGCCGCGACGTAGCCCGGCCAGCCCCCCACACCTGAGTTCTTCGCCCAGGTGGCCAGGACGTAGACGATCGCGACGAACAGAAGGAGACCGGTGGCCGTGAGCTTCATGCGCCGCACGCCGCGCTGCTTCTCCTCGTCGGCGGAGGTGTACGCGAACGAGGCCAGCGGCCCCGCACCGCGCGGCGGCGACCCGGCTCCCTTCCGCTCGGGTCCGGAGTCCGTGGGCCCGCCCCCCGGACCCTCGGAGCCCCGCCCGTCGGAACCGGGTGCCGAACCGGGCGCCAACTCCGGCACGCGCGACGCCACCCGATCCGGTGAGCCCTCCGGAGACCGGCCCGGCGAACCCTCCGGCACATGCCCCGGCGCGCGCTCCGGCGGCTCCTGCGACTGCTCCGCGTTCCGCACCACGCCCTCGACCTCGCTCTCGGCCTCGTTGCCGTGCTCGCCCTGCCCGCCGGACCCGGTCCGTTCCATCCGCTCCACCCGTCCGCGTACGTCTCGCCCCCGTGCCGTACGCATTGTCCCTGCCTCCCCTACTCCCGAGCCGCGCGTCGAGTTCCCGACGGCCTGTCGCATCATGGGACCAGCACGTTCATCACAAGGAGAACCACCGCACATGCCCAGGCGCCAGGGGTATGCCCTGCTCATCGCCCTCGTGGCGGGCACCGCCGTGCTCGCCGCCGCCGTCGCCTTCGGTACGACGCTGCTCTCCGGCCCCCGTTCCACCCCGCTCACGCCGACGGAGACGCAGGCGGCGGCCCGTAACCCGGTCGCCCCCGCCACCTCCGGCGGTGCCTGGGTCGCCACCTGGACCTCCGCGCCCGTCCGCGCCGAACCGGGCACCGAGAACGGGTTCCCCGGACGCACCATCCGTAACGTCGTGCACACCAGCATCGGCGGGGACGTCGCCCGCATCACCCTGTCGAACCTCTTCGGCACGACTCCCCTGGTGGTGGATCAGGCCACGGTCAACACCCGGCCGGTGACCTTCAAGGGCACCGCCACCGTCACCATCGCCGCGGGCGGACGGGTCGTCAGCGACCCGGTCGTGGTTCCCGTCGCCCCCGACTCCGACCTCCAGGTCAGCTTCCGCACCCCGCAGGGGGGCGGGCCGGTCACCTACCACCCCAACACCCACCAGACCTCGTACCTGATCGACGAGCGCGGCACCTTCACCACCACCCACTGGCGCTATCTCACCGCCGTGGACGTCCGCAGCGAGCGGACGCACGGCGCGATCGTCGCCCTCGGGGACTCGCTGACCGCCGGCAGCGGTTCCACCACCGACGCCAACGCCCGCTGGACCGACGTCCTCGCCGACCGGCTGGGCGGCCGGTACGGGGTGGCCAACGCCGGCATCGCGGGGAACCGGATCGTGGGCATCGGCCGCGGCACCGGGGGCCAGTCGGCCACCGACCGGTTCGACCGCGACGCCCTGTCGGTCGCCGGGGCCCGTACAGTCGTCATCGCCCTCGGCATCAACGACGTACAGCAGTCCCCCCAGGAGACCGACCCGCAGCGCATCGTGGACAGCCTGCGCGCCCTCACCGACCGGGCGCACGCCCGCGGACTCTCGGTGATCGGCGCGACGCTGACCCCGTTCGAGGGCTTCGCCACCTGGACCCCCCAGCGCAACGCGGTCCGCCTGGCGGTCAACGAGCAGATCCGGTCGGGCACGGTGTTCGACGCGTACGTGGACTTCGACGCGGCTGTACGCGACCCCGCCGCGCCGAACCGCGTCCTCCCGGCCTACGACTCCGGCGACCACCTGCACTTCAACGACGACGGCTACCGCGCGCTGGGCGACCACGTGGACCTCAAGCTGCTGGACCGGGCCCGCACGCCCCGCACCGACGAGCTGTGAGCCGGTGACCGGGCCGGGGGCAGGCCGGTGAGCCGGTGACGGCGCGAAGACGTGACGGGAAGAGGGTCCGTACGGCCGGGGTCCGGTAGGCGGTCCGGCCCCGGCCCCACCGGCTCCGCGGGGCGCCCGCCTCCTCAGAGTTCTCCGCGCGGGCCTGCTTCCCGGCCGTCCGGCCCGTGCCGGCGGCGTGACTCCAGCTCGGCCTCCCGCGCCTCCTTCAGCCGGCGGCGCTCCGCCTTCGTCCGCTTGCGGTCCACGCCGACGCCACCCATCAGGGCGAGCCCGGTGATCCGCACGTGCGGGGAGTCGGGGGCGATCTCGCCGTCCTCGTGGGAGCCCTCGCCGAAGCCGCCCATGATGCCGATGCCCCGGACCTCGACGTTCAGCTCCGGCGGTGCGGTCACATGGATGCCACCCATGATCGTGAAGCAGCGGATCTCGATCTCGCGGCCCTCGAAGTGCGCCTCGCGCAGATCGATCTCGCCACCGCCCCACATGGCGAACGCGGTGAACAGGCGGCCCACCGTCCAGCGCCCCTTCCGGTTGAACCCGCCCCAGAGGGCGAACGCCCCCTTCGACGTGGCGCTCCCGCCGATCCGCGCGGGCCAGTTCGCGGCGGAGCCGCGCAGCGGGGCGGGGACGGACGAGCCCACCGGGGCGACGGCCGACCCCGGTGCCGGGAGGTCCCGCACCAGCGGCTCCAACTCACCATGCGTACGGGCCTTGTAGGCCGTTTCGAGGCGCTGGTCGAACTCGTCCATGTCCAGTCGGCCCTCGGCCACGGCCTCGCGCAGCAGTTCCGCGATCCGCTCGCGCTCGGCATCGGAGGCGCGCATGTCCGGGCGTTCACTTGTCATACCGGGCAGCCTAGGGAACGTACCCGTTCCCAGCACAGAGTTGCGGCCCCTCACCTGTCCGCGCCGCCTCCGGGACGGGCATCCGCTTCAGCAGGCCCCTCCCAGCAGGAGGCCACCACCGGAGGGTCCACCCCAGCACGGGACGCCCAGCACAGCCCGTCCGGCACGACCGGCCCGACCCGTTCCGGACGGCCGCCCGTCACGGCACCGACTCGTACATCCTCGCGATCACGGCCTCGATGTCCGGCTCCCGCACCGACAGGTCGACCAGCGGGTACGCCGCGGCGATCCGCGCCACCAGCGGGGCCGCCGACGCGGCGGCGGGGAACGCCAGCCACTGGCGCGGCCCCTCCACCTTGACCACGCGCAGGGCGGGTTGGTCCTCCCGGCCTTCCGATTCCAGTCGGATCGGGGGAAGTTCGCGTTCCAGGTCCACCACGAGCATGCGTTCGCTCTCCCCCACCTCGTGAAGGCCGGCGAGTGAACCGTCGTACATCAGGCGGCCGTGGTCGATCACCATCACCCGGCCGCACACCTGCTCGATGTCGGTGAGGTCATGGGTCGTCAACAGGACCGTCGTCCCGCGCTCGGCGTTCAGATCCTTGAGGAACTGCCGCACTCCGGCCTTGGAGATCACGTCCAGGCCGATCGTCGGCTCGTCCAGGTACAGCACCTCCGGGTCGTGCAGCAGCGCCGCCGCGATGTCACCGCGCATCCGCTGCCCCAGCGAGAGCTGCCGCACCGGCACGTCCAACAGCGCGCCCAGGTCCAGAAGTTCGACACAGCGGTCCAGGTTCTCCCGGTAACGCCGGTCGGGGATGCGGTACATGCGGTGCGCCAGCCGGTACGAGTCCCGCAGCGGCAGGTCCCACCAGAGCGTCGTCCGCTGGCCGAACACCACGCCGATACGGTGCGCCAGCCGGGTGCGCTCTCGCGAGGGGTCGATGCCCGCGACGCGCAACCGGCCGCCGCTCGGGGTGAGGATGCCCGTCAGCATCTTGATCGTGGTCGACTTCCCGGCCCCGTTCGGGCCGATGTAGCCGACCATCTCGCCGCGCGCGACCCGGAAGCTGATCCCGTCCACGGCCCGCACCTCGCGACGCTCGGCGCGCAGCAGTCCGGTACGGCGGCGGACCTGGAAGACCTTCTCGACGCCGTCGAGGGTGATGAAGCCGTCACCACCGCCCGCGCCCCTCCGCCCTCCCCCTTCCTGCGGCCTCGGCCCACTCGACGCACCCGATAGATCCGACATGTACGATCCCCTCTCGCTCACGCCCGCCCTCTCAACTGCCCGTACTCCGGTAGGCCCGCAGCCCCGCCCGCCACGCGAGAGACGCCGGCACCCAGCAGCCCACCGCCACCAGCGGAGGCAGGAACGCCGCCCACTGCGGCACATCGACCGGGTACTCCCGGTCGAGCACGTACAGCGCGGGCAGCCAGCTGACGAAGGCCAGCGGCACCACGAACGTCACCCCGCGCACCAGGTCCTTCGCGAAGATCGTGGGCGGGTACTGGAGCAGCGTCGTCCCGCCGTACGTGAAGGAGTTCTGCACCTCCGAGGCGTCCTGCGCGACGAATTGGAACGCCGCCCCCGCGACGAAGACCGCCCCGAAGATCGCCGCCCCGCTCACCAGCGTCATCGGCAGCATCAGCACCTTCAGCGGCGTCCACGCGATGTCCAGGGTGACGAGTGCGTAGCCGAGCACCAGCAGCCCCTGTGTGATCCGCCCGAGCCGGCGGAGCGCGAACCGGTCCGCCGCGACCTGCGCCAGCACCGGCACGGGCCGCACCAGCAGGGTGTCCAGCGTCCCGTCGCGCACCCGGCGGCCCACCCGGTCCATCGATCCCAGCAACAGGTCGCAGAGCCCGAACGCGGTGGCCGACAGGCCGTACAGCAGGGCGATCTCCGGCAGGCTGTACCCGCCCAGCGCGTCGACGTGCGAGAACATCAGCAGGATCGTCGCGAAGTCGAAGGCCGTCACCGCAAAGTCCCCGAACACCGTCATGGCGAACGAGGCCCGGTACGCCATCGTCGAGCGCACCCACATGGCCATGATCAGCCCGTATGCCCGCACGCCCTCCAGCAGCCGGGACCGCTCCGGGAACGGAAACGCCTCCGCCGTCCCGTCGGCCCGTGCCACGTCCTCAGCCACCCTGCACCACCACCCTCCTGGTCGCCGCGGCCTGGACCATCCGGCCCGCCAGCAGCAGCACCACCGCCCAGCCGCCCTGGAACGCGTACGCCTTCACCAGCCCCCACCCCGTGTGCTTGCCGAGGAACACGTCGGCCGGGACCTGGAGCAGCGAGGACCACGGCAGGGCGCGCGCCACCTCGCCCAGCAGTCCGGGGAACAGGTTCAGCGGCAGCAGCATCCCGGAGAAGAACAGCCCGGCCAGCGACACGATCCGCATCGCCCCCGCCCCGTCCATCAGCCAGAACGCCGACAGCGCGACCAGATAGCGCACCGCGAAGCCGACCACCACCCCCAGGAACACCGAGACGAGGAACGCCGACCAGGTCCACGGCGAACCGGGAAGCGCCAGATCGAAGGCGAGCGCCCCCAGGACCATGGGCACGACCCCCCGGCCCAGCAGATGGAACGCCGCCCGCCCCAGGTCGCCGGCCAGCCACCACAGCTGGAGGTCGACGGGGCGGTACAGATCGACGGCGATGTCCCCCGTACGGATCCGCTCCACCAGCTCGTCCTCGAAGCCGCCGCCCATCATGGCGCAGGCCATCAGGAGGGCCTGCCCGAGCCACACATAGGTCAGGGCCTGGGACGTGTCGTACCCACCGAGCTGCGGGCGCTCGTCCCACAGGGCGGTGTAGGTGTACGCCACGATGAAGCCGAAGACCGTGTTGGTGAACACCCCCGCGGCCGTGGCTGTCCGGTAGGTGGCGTAGCGCCGGAATCCGCCCGCCGCGACCACCGCGTAGAGCCGCACACCGTCCCCTCTCCCCCGCGGCCGCCGGCTCCCGGCGCCAAAGCGCCCGATCCTAGTGCGGGCGCGCCGACCACCGCGACCGAGTATCGGGGCACCCGTCCGGAGGGAACGAAGCGTCACTAACCGCAGATTTCCTGACGAAAAGGGCAGTATGGGAGCACTGACCACGCCCGAGGAGCCCCACCCCGAGGAGCCCCACCGACATGAGCGACGAGTCACAGCACTGGGCCCCCCGCGACCCCTCGGGCGCGGCGGCGGCACCGGGGGACGAGACCGGAAGGCCCCCCGGCGGGAAGGGCGGGGGCGGGAAGAAGGCGCGCCCCCGCCGGACCGGCTGGCGGCGCGCCGTGCCGACCTGGCGGATGTCCCTCGGCGCCCTTCTGGGGCTGGCGCTGCTCCTGGGCGCCGGGATCTTCGCCGCCTACCAGCTCGTCGACATCCCGGCCGCCAACGCCGCCGCCACCGCCCAGTCCAACGTCTACCTCTACAACGACGGCAGCGTCATCGCCCGCGACGGCGACGTGAACCGGGAGAAGGTCAAGCTCTCCCAGATCCCCGCGACCGTCCAGCACGCCGTGCTCGCCGCCGAGGACCGCGACTTCTACTCCGAGCGCGCCGTGGACGTGAAGGCGATGGCGCGCGCCGGCTGGAACACGGCTACCGGCAAGGGCAAGCAGGGCGGCTCCACCATCACCCAGCAGTACGTGAAGAACTACTACCTCGGCCAGGAACGCACGCTCCTGCGCAAGGCCAAGGAGTTCGTCATCGCGGTCAAGCTCAACCGCGAGAAGACCAAGGACCAGATCTTCGAGGGCTACCTCAACACCAGCTACTTCGGGCGCAACGCGTACGGAATCCAGGCCGCCGCCCAGGCGTACTACGGCAAGAACGTCGAGGACCTCGCCACCGCCGAAGGCGCGTACCTCGCCTCCCTGCTCAACGCCCCCAGCGCCTACGACGTCGTCGCCCACCCGGACAACGAACCCGCCGCCCGGCACCGCTGGAACTACGTCCTGGACGGCATGGTCAAGGAAGGCTGGCTCACCTCCGCCGAACGGGCGAACACCCGCTTCCCCACCCCCGGCAAGGCCAAGCCCTCGACCGGGCTCTCCGGCCAGCGCGGCTACATCGTCCAGGCCGTCGAGGAGTACCTGGACCAGCGCGGCATCCTCGACGGGAAGACCCTCGCCACCGGCGGCTACCGCATCACCACCACCCTCGACAAGGCCAAGCAGGACGCCTTCGTCGAGGCCGTCGACGCCAACGTGACGTCGAAGACCAGCACCGACCGCACGGCCGACCGCAACGTCCGCGTCGGCGGGGCCTCGATCGTGCCGGACACCGGCGAGGTCGTCGCCCTGTACGGCGGTATCGACTACACCAAGCAGTACGTCAGCAACGCCACCCGCCGCGATTACCAGGTCGGCTCCATCTTCAAGCCGTTCGTCCTCACCTCCGCCGTCGTCAACGACTCCACCACCCGGGACGGCCGGCGCATCACCCCGAACACCGTCTACGACGGCACCAACAAACGCACGGTCGTCGGCCCCCAGGGCCCCACCGACTACGCCCCGGCCAACGAGGACGACGTCGACCACGGCGACATCACCGTGCGCACCGCCACCGACAAGTCCGTCAACGCCGTCTACGCGCAGATGGCCCAGGACGTCGGCCCCGCGAAGGTCCGCGCCACCGCCGTCGCCCTCGGCATCCCCGCCGACACCCCCGACCTCACCGCCTCCCCCTCCATCGCCCTCGGCACCGCCAACGCCAGCGTCCTCGACATGACCGAGGCGTACGCCACCCTCGCCGACCACGGACGGCACGGCCGGTACGTCCTCGTCGACAAGATCACCAAGGACGGCGCGGAGATCCGCCTGCCCGCACGCACGACCACCCGGGCCGTCACCCGCGAGGCCGCCGACACCACCACCGCCGTCCTGCGCAGCGTCATCGAGGGCGGCACCGGCAGGGCGGCAGGGGCGGTGGGCCGCCCCGCCGCCGGCAAGACCGGCACCGCGGAGGAGGACCGGGCCGCGTGGTTCGCCGGATACACCCCCGATCTCGCAACCGTCGTCGCCGTGATGGGCCAGAACCCCGACACCGGCGCCCAGACCCCGCTGTACGGGGCCCTCGGCCAGTCCCGCGTCAACGGCGGCGGAGCCCCGGCCGAGACCTGGGCCGCCTATACGGAAGCGGCGCTCCGCTCTTCCCCGCCCCAGGAGTTCGACCTGCGGCCGGCCCCTGGTTCCGACGAGGACGAGGCCCCGCTCGACGAGGACTCCGACGGCACCACGGACCCGTCCGCCACCTCGGACCCCGACTCCGACCCCTCCGGCGACACCACGGACGACCCGTCCGGCGACACCCCGGCCACGCCCGGCACGGAGACCGGCGGAAACACCTCCGGCGACAGGGACGGGGGCCGCGACACGGGCGGAAACGACGGCGGCACGGACGGAGGCGGCACGGAGGAGGACGGCGGCGGTACGGACGGCGGCACGGCGGGCGAAGGCGCGAACGGCACCCGCGCGACCCGCTGACGACCCCCGGGCCGGCGGACCGCCCCCGGCAGGTGGACCTGCCGGGGGCGGTCCGTCAGTGCCCGGACGTCGCCTTCAGGCCGACCACGGCCACCAGCAGCAGACAGACGAAGAAGATCCGGGCGGCGGTCACCGGCTCGTTCAGCACGACCATGCCCAGGATCGCGGCCCCGGCCGCGCCGATACCGACCCACACGCCGTACGCCGTACCGATCGGCAGCGTCTTCGCGGCGTGCGACAGCAGCACCATGCTCGCCACGATCCCGAGACCGGTGAACACGCTCGGCCACAGCCGGGTGAACCCCTCGGTGTACTTCATCCCGATCGACCAGCCCACTTCGAGCAGACCGGCGACGATCAACAGAACCCAGGCCATGACAGGCACCTCCGACGAGAACCACGCGAACAGAACGGGTGCGTCGTCTTTTCCCACCCGGTACGGCGCGTCTCGTCGGGTGCCACCACCGTAGCAAAGAACAGGAAAAGGGCCTGGTGACAACGGTCACCAGACCCTCCGGCCGCACCGCACCGCAGTCCGACCGCCGACGCGAACGCCGCCCCTGGCACCGACCGATGCGAACACCAACACCGGCACCGACACCGACCGGCGCGCACGCCGACTACGGATGCCGCCTACGGATGCCTACAGATACAGCCCCGTCGAGTCCACCGAACCCTCGAACCGGTCGGCGGCCACGGCATGCAGATCGCGCTCCCGCATCAGCACGTACGCCACGCCCCGCACCTCGACCTCCGCACGGTCCTCGGGGTCGTACAGCACCCGGTCGCCGGGCTCCACCGTCCGCACGTTCTGCCCGACCGCGACCACGACCGCCCAGGCGAGCCGCCGGCCCACCGCCGCCGTCGCCGGGATCAGGATGCCGCCGCCGGAGCGCCGCTCGCCCTCGGCCGTGTCGTTCCGCACCAGTACCCGGTCGTGCAGCATCCGGATGGGCAGCTTGTCGTCGTGCAGGGTGCCGTCGGTGTTCTCGCTCACGCCCGCAACCTACCTGCCGCACCCCGGACCGTATGCCTCCGGGGGCACCCGGAGGCATACGGACAGCGGGAGCCGGACCGGTCCGGCTCCCGCCCGGTGCGGCCCCGTCCGGGGAACGCTCACTTCCCGCGGCGCTTCGACACGGTGATCAGCCCCACCACGCCGACCACCAGCAGCGCCGCGGGAATCACGCGCTCCAGCCGCGGCGAGCCGTCCTCCGCGACGAACTGCGCCTTCACCTCCGACACCGAACGGTTCACCGCGACGAAGGCGCGGCCGGCCGTCCGGTCCACGGTCTGGGCCGCCTTCGCCTTGGCGTCGGTGATGATCGTCTTCGGGTGTACGCGCACCCCGATCTCGTCGAGCACCACAGCGAGCTGCTTACGCCTGCTGATGATGTCCGCCTCGATCTGCGCAGGGGTCCTGGCATCCGACACTGCGCCGCCTCCGTGGTCGTCGTCCGGTAAACCTTCGTCTGGATCCTTCGTCGACAGTCTGTCAGCTCGAACGCCCGCACACCCGGCGGCACCCCTATTACCCTCGGTCCCGTCCGACCCGTGCACCACCCGAGGAGAACCAGATGAGCGAGCGACTGAAGCCCGGCGACACCGCTCCCGCCTTCACCCTTCCCGACGCCGACGGCAACGAGGTGTCGCTCGCGGACCACAAGGGCCGCAAGGTCATCGTGTACTTCTACCCGGCGGCCCTCACCCCCGGATGCACCAAGCAGGCCTGCGACTTCACCGACAATCTCGACGTCCTGGCCGCCGCCGGGTACGACGTCATCGGCATCTCCCCCGACAAGCCGGAGAAGCTCGCGAAGTTCCGCGACACGGAGAACCTCAAGGTCACCCTGGTGGGCGACCCGGCCAAGGAAACTTTGGAGGCGTACGGCGCCTTCGGCGAGAAGAAGCTCTACGGCAAAGTGGTGACGGGCGTGATCCGCTCCACCGTCGTCGTCGACGAGGACGGCAAGGTCGAGCACGCGTTCTACAACGTGAAGGCGACCGGCCACGTGGCCAAGATCATCAGGGACCTGGGCATCTGACCGCACCCCGAGCCCGCCCCTCCCCCACACGGTCCCGACACCTTCTCCGGACCGGAGAACCTGTCGAGATCGTGTGAGGGAGATCGCACAGCCCCACGAAGTCGGTTTGCGGCCGCCATCTCCGCGCAGAAGCCTTTCCTGGAACACCCTCCGAGGAAAGGACCCGGCCATGGCGGCCCCCGACCCCCACCAGGCGGCCGACCCCGAAGCGGTCAAACGCCACCCCACGCTCTTCCGGGCCATCCGGAAGCGGCGGAACCCGCCGCTGCGCCGGACGGACATCACGGTCACGGACGACGCCGCGGTCAAGCGGGCCGTGAAAGCCGCCTCGCTCGGCAACGCCATGGAGTGGTTCGACTTCGGCATCTACTCCTACCTCGCCGTCACGATCGGGCACGTCTTCTTCCCTTCCGGGAACGAGACCACCCAGCTGCTCTCCTCCTTCGCGACCTTCGCGGTGGCCTTCCTCGTACGCCCGCTGGGCGGCATGTTCTTCGGCCCCATGGGCGACAAGCTCGGCCGCAAGAAGGTCCTCGCGCTGACGATGATCCTGATGGCGATCGGCACGTTCGCCATCGGTCTGATCCCCTCGCACGCCACGATCGGCGTCTGGGCCGCGGTGCTGCTGATCTTCTTCCGCATGCTCCAGGGCTTCTCGACGGGCGGTGAGTACGGCGGCGCCTCGACGTTCATCGCCGAGTACGCCCCCGACAAGCGGCGCGGTTTCTACGGCAGCTTCCTGGAGTTCGGCACCCTGGCCGGCTACGTCGGCGCGGCGGGCCTCGTCACCGCCCTGTACGCCTTGCTGACCGACGCCCAGATGGAAGCCTGGGGGTGGAGGATCCCGTTCCTCGTCGCGGGCCCGCTGGGCCTGGTCGGTCTCTACCTGCGACTGAAGCTGGACGAGACCCCGGCCTTCCAGAAGCTGGAGGGCGGGACCGCGCACGCGTCGGAGGCGGCGGACGGCGTCGAGGCCACGGCCAAGGGCGACCTCGCGAAGATCTTCCGGCAGTACTGGCCGACGCTGATCCTCTGCATCTGCCTGGTCGGCGCGTACAACATCACCGACTACATGCTGCTGTCGTACATGCCGACGTACCTCTCCGACGAGCTGGGCTACAGCGAGACGCACGGGCTGCTGATCCTGCTGGCCGTGATGGTGTTCCTGATGCTGATCATCAGCCAGGTCGGCAAGCTCTCCGACCGCTTCGGCCGCAAGCCGCTGCTGATGACCGGCATGCTGGGCTTCCTCTTCCTCTCGCTCCCCGCGTTCCTTCTCATCCGGGTCGACGGCATCCTCCCGATCACGATCGGCATGCTGATGCTGGGCCTCTCCCTGGTCTGCATGCTCGGCACCATGTCCGCGGCGCTCCCGGCCCTCTTCCCGACCCACGTGCGCTACGGGTCCCTGTCGGTCGGCTACAACCTCTCCGCCTCGATCTTCGGCGGCACGACCCCGCTGGTGATCACGGCCCTGATCAGCTGGACCGGCTCCAACCTGATGCCGGCGTACTACGCGATGGCCGCGGCCCTGGTCGGTGTGATCGCGGTCGCCTGCATGAAGGAGACCGCCCAGCAACCGCTGATCGGCTCCCCGCCGTCGGTGGAGACGGACGAGGAGGCCGCGGAACTCATCCAGGCCCAGGCGCCGGAGCCGAAGTTCTGACCCCTCCCGCCTCCCCTCCCCCGGATTCCCCGACGGACTCGACGGAACGGCCCGCCATGGAACGCGCTGCTCCGTTTTTCGGGCGTGACTGTCCGATAACCGGTTCGTTACTCCGTACGAGGCCGCGAACGCATGCGCGGCGGGGATCGGAGGGGATGGGGATGGTTCGCTACACGCGCGAGCTGCTGGAGGAAGCGGCGCGCATGACGACGAACGCCACCGATGCGGTGCTGTGGTGCGGCGGGAAACCGACACCTGGAAGCCGGAGCTATCTGCGCAAGAAGATGGCGGAGGCGGGTGTGGACATCACGCACTTCACCAGCACACGAGTGCGCCACACGGAAGAGAGGCTGCGCGCGTTGGTCGCGCGCTCCACCAGCGTCGCCGACGTCGTACGGGGGTTGGGCATCAGCCCGGTAGGCGGTAACCACGCCCACATCAGCAGCCGCATCAGCGCTCTGCGCATCGACACGTCCCACTTCACCGCGGTGTCGTCCGGCGGGCGACGGTCCACACGCTCGACCGGAGACCGTCTGACTCTCCGTACGCCCGCGGACGGCAGAGTCTCCGGCGTCCGGCTCCGCAGAGAGCTCGTCCGGCGAGGAGTCGAGGACACATGCGCCGAATGCGGCAACACCGGTGAATGGCTGGGGCAACCGCTCCGGCTCGAAGTGGACCACGTCAACGGTGACTGGTGGGACAACCGTCCGGAGAATCTGCGCCTCCTCTGTCCCAACTGCCACGCGGCGACCGACACCTATCGGGGCCGCAAGCGCAGGAGCGCGCCGTGAGCGCCGCCTACCCCCCGGAACTGCTGGCGCGGGCAGCCTCGGAATCGACCAGCCTCGTCGATCTCCTGCGCCGGCTCGGCGCCCCTTTGGGCAGCCGGACACTGCGATACGTACGACAGCGGCTCGCGCACTACGGAGTCGACACATCCCACTTCGTGGAGGAAGACCTCCCGCCGCGAGAGCGTTGCGCCTATCCGTGTGAACTCCTTGCCGAAGCCGCTTCGCGCTCACGGAGCATCCGGGAGATGTTCACGTACATGGGCCTTCCACCGGCCGACAGTCCCTACGGCTACCTGCGCGCGAGAATGGACCGGCTCGGCATCGACACGTCCCACTTCACCAGTGGCCGCCGGTACGGAACGGCCCGGACTCCGCGCGCCGACCTGTCACGAGCGGTCGCCGCGTCCCACAGCCTGGCCGGAGTCCTGAGAGCCCTGGGCCTGAACGACAAGAGCAACGCCGCCCGCGCGCGGGTGAAGCGGGACATCGAAGCGTACGGCTTGTCAGTGGAGCACTTCACCGGACAAGGGCACAGCCGCGGAACGCGCTCACCGAACCGCATGTCCGCGGCGGAGATACTCCGCCGTCCGGACGCCGGAGCCTCTCGGACGAAGACGGCTCGATTACGACGGGCCCTGGACGAGGTCGGGGTTCCTCGGGCCTGCGTGAAGTGCGGCACCGGAGATACCTGGCGAGGTAGACGACTCGTCCTGGAGATCGACCACATCAACGGCGACCGGCTCGACAACCGCCGGGAGAACCTCCGTTACCTGTGTCCCTCATGCCACAGCCAGACACCAACCTTCTCGAATCGCCGCGGCCTCGCACAGTAGAGTGGTGCGCGCGGGTCCGTACCCCAGCTGGCCTAGAGGGCGCCGGTTTAGGTCCGGTGTGTCGTGGGTTCGAGTCCCACCGGGCCCACAGGTACAGGGCGGCTGTGACCTTCATTTCGAAGGGAGCAGCCGCCCTGTCTCCCTGTCACCCCACCAGTTCCCGCACCACCGGCACCAGCGCCCGGAACGCCTTGCCGCGGTGGCTGATCGCGTTCTTCTCGGCCGGGGTCAGTTCCGCGCAGGTACGGGTCTCGCCCTCGGGCTGGAGGATCGGGTCGTAGCCGAAGCCGTTCCCGCCGGACGGGGCGGTGCGGAGGATGCCGTTCAGGCGGCCCTCGACCACGCGTTCCGTGCCGTCCGGGAGGGCCAGGGCGGCGGCGCAGGCGAAGTACGCGCCCCGGTGGGGGGTGTCGATGTCGCCGAGCTGGGCCAGGAGCAGGTTCAGGTTGGCCTCGTCGTCGCCGTGGGTGCCGGACCAGCGGGCCGAGAAGATGCCGGGGGCGCCGCCGAGGACGTCCACGCAGAGGCCGGAGTCGTCGGCGACGGCGGGGTGGCCGGTGGCGCGGGCCAGGGCGTGGGCCTTGAGGAGCGCGTTCTCGGCGAAGGTGACGCCGGTCTCCTTGACGTCGGGGATGTCGGGGTACGCGTCCGCGCCGACGAGGTCGAGGTCGAGTCCCGCGTCGGCGAGGATGGCGTGCAGTTCGGTGATTTTCCCGGCGTTGCGGGTGGCGAGGATCAGGCGCTTCATGGGGCGATTATCGCCGGGCCGCCGCTCGGGCCGGCCCGGCCCCTCGCCCCGCCGTCCCTACGGGCTGCAGACCTTGCCGATCTCCGTGGCCGCGTCCGTCACCGGGGTGATGTCGGGGGTGGCGTCGCCGGCCTCGAGGGACGTGCGGACCTCCTTGACGCCCGTCTGGAGGTCGTCGACGGCCTTGGAGAGGTCGGCGTTGTCCGTGGTGTCGCCGAGCTTCTTCAGCTCGCGGTCGATCTCGTCCAGGGACTCGGACGCCCGGGTGATGTCCTCGGAGGCGTTGGAGACGGCCTGCTGGAGGTTGCCCACGCTGGTGGCGATGGCGTCGGCGGTGCGGACGCAGTCGAGCGCCTTGTCGAGGCCGGCGCAGCCCACGGCGGTGGTGAGCGTCAGCAGGGTGGCGGCGGTGGCGAGTGCGATGCGTTGGTGGCGGCGCGAGGCCATGATGCGGTCCCTCCCCGGGGGTCGGTACGTGGACGGACGCACGGTTCGACCCGTGCGCCCGTGCTCGTAACGACGCTCTGTGGTGCGTGTTCGGTTGCTTCTTCACCCGAGAGGGGTGGGTCGCTACGCGTCGCGCGTGGTCGAGAGCGCTTCGCGCTGGAGCGCGGCGAGGTCCACGCAGCCCGCGGTGGCGAGGTCGAGGAGCGCGCCGAGTTCCTTGCGGTCGAAGGGTGCGCCCTCGGCGGTGCCCTGGACCTCGACGAAGCGGCCGTCGCCGGTGCAGACGACGTTCATGTCGGTCTCGGCGCGGACGTCCTCCTCGTAGCAGAGGTCGAGGAGCGGGGTGCCGTCGACGATGCCGACGCTGATGGCGGCGACGGTGTCGGTGAGGGGCTTCCGGCCGGCCTTGACGATCTTCTTGCCCTGGGCCCAGGCGATGGCGTCGGCGAGGGCGACGTAGGCGCCGGTGATGGCGGCCGTGCGGGTGCCTCCGTCGGCCTGGAGGACGTCGCAGTCCAGGACGACGGTGTTCTCGCCGAGGGCCTTGTAGTCGATGACGGCGCGCAGGGAGCGGCCGATCAGGCGGCTGATCTCGTGGGTGCGGCCGCCGATCTTGCCGCGTACGGCTTCGCGGTCGCCGCGGGTGTTGGTGGAGCGGGGCAGCATGGCGTACTCGGCGGTGACCCAGCCCTCGCCGCTGCCCTTGCGCCAGCGCGGGACGCCTTCGGTGACGGAGGCGGTGCAGAGGACTCTGGTGTCGCCGAAGGAGATGAGGACGGAGCCTTCGGCGTGCTTGCTCCAGTTGCGTTCGATGGTGACGGGTCGGAGCTGGTCGGGGGTGCGGCCGTCGATGCGAGACATGGGGCCGACTTTATCCGTTGGCGGGGGTGGCTCCGTTCGGGTGCGCCGACCCGCTCCTCGGTGCCCCACCGCCGGAGTCCCCCGTGCCCCGCCGCCGGAGTCGTACGCGCAACGGGGCCGGACCCGTACGTGTTCCGGCGCCGGAGTCGTACGTGGTCCGGTCGTGGGGGTACGGCGCGGGCCCCGGCCTCCGGGGCGGGAGGGCAGGGCCCGTGGGGTCCGGCGGAGGTCAGCCGGTCACATCATGTCTTCGATGTCGGCGGCGATGGGGTCGGCGTCGGTGCCGATGACGACCTGGATCGCGGTGCCCATCTTGACGACGCCGTGGGCGCCGGCGGCCTTGAGGGCGGCTTCGTCGACCTTGCTGGGGTCGTGGACCTCGGTGCGGAGGCGGGTGATGCAGCCTTCGATCTCGTCGATGTTGTCGATGCCGCCGAGCCCGGCGACGATCTTCTCAGCCTTGGTGGCCATGTCCTTCTCCCTGTTTCACGCGCAGACGGCCGCCCGCTGCGGGTCCGTTTCGTCACGGTAACGCACGGTTGGCCCAACTTCACGGGCGGGTAACCGGACCATCCCGAAAGATGACGATCACCGGTGCCCCGCCTTCCGGCACGGACTCCGGACCGTGACGCAACTGGTCTACACCAGTTTGCAACGACCGCCAAACGTGAAGTGTTCCGGGAGGACGCCCATGAGTTCGAGCGCCGCTGCGGCAGCACCGCAGCAGAAATGGTGGAACGGACCGGTCCAGGGCCTGCAGAAGGTCGGGCGGAGCCTCCAGCTCCCGGTGGCCGTCCTCCCCGCCGCCGGTCTGCTCGTCAGCCTCGGCAACCTCTTCGGCTCCTATCTGCACGGCTCTTTCTGGGACAAGACCTCCAAGGTCCTGCTCAACGGCGGCGGCGCGATCCTCGACGGCGAGCTGGGCCTGCCCCTGCTGTTCTGCATCGGCGTGGCGATCGGGTTCGCGAAGAAGGCGGACGGCTCCACCGCGCTGGCGGCCGTGGTCGGCTTCCTGGTCTACCGGGGGGTGCTGACGGCCTTCCCGATGGACGGCACGGTGACCGCCGAGCTGCCGGACGGCGAACCGCAGAACCCGGGCGTGCTCGGCGGCATCCTGATCGGCCTGCTGACCGCCGTCGTGTGGCAGCGCTACCACCGGACCAAGCTGGTGGACTGGCTCGGGTTCTTCAACGGGCGGCGCCTGGTGCCGATCCTGATGGCGTTCCTCTGCGTGGTCCTGGGCGTCCTGTTCGGGCTGCTGTGGCAGCCGGTGGGCGACGGGCTGACCTGGCTCTCCAAGCAGCTGATCGACCTCGGCTCGTGGGGTGCGGCGATCTTCGGCTTCGCCAACCGGCTGCTGATCCCGATCGGTATGCACCAGTTCCTGAACACGTTCTTCTGGTTCCAGGCGGGCGAGTTCGCCGGGGCGGACGGTCAGACCGTGCAGGGCGACATCTCCCGGTTCCTCGCGGGGGACCCGTCGGCGGGCCAGTTCACCTCGGGCTTCTTCCCGATCATGATGTTCGGTCTGCCCGCCGCCGCGCTGGCCATCACCCACTGCGCGCGACCCGAGCGCCGCAAGGAGGTGGGGGGACTGATGCTGTCGGCGGCACTGACCTCGCTCGTGACGGGGGTGACCGAGCCGCTGGAGTTCTCGTTCATGTTCGTCGCGCCGCTGCTGTACGGCACGCACGCGGTGCTCACCGGGGCGTCGATGGGCATCACCTGGCTGCTGGGGGTGCACGCGGGGTTCAGCTTCTCGGCCGGGTTGATCGACTACGTCGTCAACTGGCATCTGGACACGAAACCGTGGCTGATCATCCCGATCGGCCTGTGCTTCGCCGTCGTGTACTACGTGATCTTCCGCTTCGCGATCACCAAGTTCGACCTCAAGACACCGGGGCGCGAACCGGAGGAAATCGAGAAGGAGATGGAGAAGGACCTCACCAAGTAGCGCGGAAGCGCAGCCCAGCCAGGCTTCGAGCCCGGCTCGCACGGCCCGACGAAGGCCCCCGGACCATCTGGTCCGGGGGCCTTCGTCATCTCACCGAACGTGCTGGATCTGCTACTGCGAATCAAGGAGGGAATTGAAGGTTCCTTATCTAACCCTCACCGTGCTAAAACTGGTCTACACCACTGAGTGGTCCAGACCACGGCTGTCTGCCGCCGTCTGTCGAGTCGTCGCCGCCTCCCCTCATCAACGACCCGGGCGGCACCGCGTCCCCTGGAGGAAGTTGATGACCACGGCTGAGACCGCACCCGCGGCCGAGAAGAAGAAGGGCGCCGGCGCGATGGCCGTCATGCAGCGCATCGGCCGCAGCCTCATGCTGCCGGTCGCCGTGCTGCCGGCCGCCGCGCTCCTGGTCCGCCTCGGTGCCGACGACATGCTGGGCCGCCCGTCGTTCCCGACCTTCGTCACGAAGCTCGCCGGCTACATGGCCGCGGGCGGCAACGCCCTCCTCGAGAACATGGCGCTGCTGTTCGCCGTCGGCATCGCGATCGGCTACGCGAAGAAGTCGGACGGCTCCACCGCCCTCGCGGCCGTCACCGGCTACCTGGTCTTCAAGAACGTGCTGGCCACGTTCACGGACCCGAACCTGAAGAAGGTCGCCGAGGTCGTCGACGGCAAGATCGTCATGAACGAGGCGCCGGTGGACGCCAAGGTCCTCGGCGGTGTCGTGATGGGCCTCGTGGTGGCCCTGCTCTACCAGAAGTTCTACCGGACGAAGCTGCCCGACTGGGCGGGCTTCTTCAGCGGCCGCCGTCTGGTCCCGATCCTCTCCGCCCTCGCGGGTCTGGTCATCGGCATCGTCTTCGGTCTGATCTGGCCGGTCCTCGGCTCCGGTCTGCACAACTTCGGTGAGTGGCTGGTCGGTTCCGGCGCGGTCGGCGCGGGCATCTTCGGTGTCGCCAACCGTGCGCTGATCCCGGTCGGCATGCACCACCTGCTGAACTCCTTCCCGTGGTTCCAGGCGGGCGAGTACAACGGCAAGAACGGCGACATCGCCCGCTTCCTGGAAGGCGACCCGAGCGCCGGGCAGTTCATGACCGGCTTCTTCCCGATCATGATGTTCGCCCTTCCGGCGGCCTGCCTCGCGATCGTCCACTGTGCCCGCCCGGAGCGCCGCAAGGTCGTCGGCGGCATGATGTTCTCCCTCGCGCTGACCTCGTTCGTCACCGGTGTGACCGAGCCGATCGAGTTCACGTTCATGTTCGTCGCCCCGGTGCTGTACGCGATCCACGCGGTGCTGACCGGTGTGTCGATGGCCCTGACCTGGGCGCTCGGGATGAAGGACGGCTTCGGGTTCTCGGCCGGTCTCGTCGACTTCGGCCTCAACCTGGGCATCGCCACCAAGCCGTGGCTGCTGGTCCTGGTCGGCCTCTGCTTCGCGGCGGTCTACTACGTGCTCTTCCGCTTCGCGATCACCAGGTTCAACCTCCCGACCCCGGGCCGGGAGTCGGACGAGGAGCTGGCCGAGCTGCGGAAGGCCGAGGCGAAGTAGCCTCCGCCCCGCCCGCGCCACAAAGCCCCCGCTCCCCGAGGACGTCTCCCGGGGAGCGGGGGCTTCGGCGTGTCCGCCTGTCGTACGGGGACGTCCCGGCGGTCCGGCGGAACGGCCCCGCGGCGGCAGCCGGGGCTCAGAGTTCGTACACCGCGCCCGGACGGGCCAGTTCCACCGGGCCCGCGTAGGCCGCGCGGGCGTCGGCGGCGTTGCGGTCGGCGTCCGTCCACGGCGGGATGTGGGTGAGGACGAGCCGGCGTGCTCCGGCGCGGGCCGCCGCCTCGCCGGCCTCGCGGCCGTTGAGGTGGAGGTCGGGGATGTCCTCCTTGCCGTCGACGAACGACGCCTCGCAGAGGAAGAGGTCGGTGTCCCGTGCGAGGTTCTCCAGCGCCTCGCAGGCGCCGGTGTCGCCGGAGTAGGTGAGGGAGGAGCCGCCGTGTTCGATCCGGATGCCGAAGGTGTCGACGGGGTGGCAGAGCTTCTCCGTGCGGACCGCGAAGGGGCCGATCTCGAACGCCGCCGGCTTGAGGGTGTGGAAGTCGAAGACCTCGCTCATCGCCCGGTCGGAGGGGGTATCGCCGTGGGCGGCGGTCAGCCGCTGCTCGGTGCCCTCGGGGCCGTAGACCGGGAGGGGGCGGGGGCGGTCGCCGCCGTGCGGGTAGTAGCGCACGACGAAGTACGCGCACATGTCGATGCAGTGGTCGGCGTGCAGATGGCTGAGGAAGATCGCGTCGAGGTCGTAGAGGCCGACGTGGCGCTGCAGCTCGCCGAGGGCACCGTTGCCCATGTCGAGGAGCAGCCGGAAGCCGTCGGCCTCTACGAGGTAGCTCGAACATGCCGAACCCTGGGAGGGGAACGAGCCGGAGCAGCCGACGACGGTGAGCTTCATGGAGCGTGAACCTCCGGGGCGCGGGAACGGGGAGGGTTCGTGCGATTCCGCCGGAGCTTCGTGGAATTCCTGCGGGATTGTTTCTGCGGTTCGTCGAGCGTAAGGCGCGGAACTCCGCGTCGCTCCTCCGCTGCCCTCCGTTGTGGGGGAACTCACCTGCTCTGTCACCGGTTCGATGGAAGCGCGTCCACCGCGAGGCCCGGCGCGTCCGTCCGGGTGTGCGTGTCCCGGCCGCCGGTACGGTCGGGGGATGAACACGTTCTGGTGGGTGGCGCTGGTCGCCGTGGTCCTGCTCGCGCTCGTGGCGGCGGTGGTGGACGGGCGGGGGCGCTCGGACCGGGGGCCCCGTTCGCGCCGGCCGGCGGGGACGGCCCGTACCCGGCCGCCGTCGCGGCCCTCGCGGCCTTCGTCGCGGCCGTCGGGACCGGCGGACCGCGGGGACGGGCGTACGCCGCGGGCGGGTGAGGTGTGGTGGGCCGATGTGCCGTACGAGGACGGGCCGGGGTCGAAGGACCGGCCGTGTCTGGTGCTCTCGGTACGGGGACGGGGCCGGGGGCGTTCGGCGCTGGTGGCGAAGATCACCAGTAAGCATCACGAGGAGCGGCCCGGTGTGATCGCGCTGCCCGCGGGGACGGTCGGGGACCGGCAGGGGCGGCAGAGCTTCCTGGAGACGGACGAGCTGCGGGAGGTGCGGGTCGCCGCGTTCCGGCGGCGGGTGGGGGCGGTGGACGCGGAGCTGTGGGAGCGCGTACGGGGGCTCGGGGCGGGGTGAGGGGCGGGCGAACGGGGGCTCGGGCGGGGTGAGGGCGGGGCCGTGGTGCCGGGGCCCCGCCCCTCGCCCCGCTCCCCGGGTGCCGGAGGGGGTGGGCGCGGGGCCTACGCCCAGAGCTGGCCCTGGAGGGTTTCGATGGCCGCCTCCGTGGTCGGTGCCGTGTAGACGCCGGTGGACAGGTACTTCCAGCCGCCGTCCGCGACGACGAAGACGATGTCGGCGCTCTCTCCGGCCTTGACGGCCTTGCGGCCCACGCCGATCGCCGCGTGGAGGGCCGCGCCGGTGGAGACGCCCGCGAAGATGCCTTCCTGCTGGAGGAGTTCGCGGGTGCGGGTGACCGCGTCGGCGGAGCCCACGGAGAAGCGGGTGGTGAGGACGGAGGCGTCGTAGAGCTCGGGGACGAAGCCCTCGTCGAGGTTGCGCAGGCCGTAGACCAGGTCGTCGTACCGGGGTTCGGCGGCGACGATCCGGATGCCGGGGCGGTTCTCGCGGAGGTAGCGGCCGACGCCCATGAGGGTGCCGGTGGTGCCGAGGCCCGCGACGAAGTGGGTGATGGACGGGAGGTCGGTGAGGATCTCGGGTCCGGTGGTGGCGTAGTGGGCGCCCGCGTTGTCCGGGTTGCCGTACTGGTAGAGCATCACCCAGTCCGGGTGCTCCGCGCTGAGTTCCTTGGCGACGCGGACGGCGGTGTTGGAGCCGCCGGCGGCCGGGGAGGAGATGATCTCGGCTCCCCACATGGCGAGCAGGTCGCGCCGTTCCTGCGAGGTGTTCTCCGGCATGACGCACACGATCCGGTAGCCCTTGAGCTTGGCCGCCATGGCGAGCGAGATGCCGGTGTTGCCGCTGGTGGGCTCCAGGATGGTGCAGCCGGGGGTGAGCCGGCCGTCCTTCTCGGCCTGTTCGACCATGTGGAGCGCGGGGCGGTCCTTGATCGAGCCGGTGGGGTTGCGGTCCTCCAGCTTCGCCCAGATGCGGACGTCCTCGGAGGGGGACAGCCGCGGGAGGCGGACGAGGGGGGTGTTCCCCACGGCCGCCAGCGGGGAGTCGTACCGCATCAGCGCATGCCGCCGGCGACGGCGGGGAGGATCGTGACGTTGTCGCCGTCGCTGAGCTTGGTGGAGATGCCGTCGAGGAAGCGGACGTCCTCGTCGTTGAGGTAGACGTTCACGAAGCGGCGGAGCTGGTCGCCGTTGGCGCCGTCGACGAGTCGCTCACGGATGCCGGTGTGGCGGCTCTCCAGGTCGGCGAAGAGGTCGGCGATGGTGTCCCCGTTGCCTTCGACGGCCTTCGCGCCGTCGGTGTAGGTGCGGAGGATGGTCGGGATGCGGACCTCGATGGCCATGGCGTGGGCTCCTGTCGAAAGCGTGGAGTGGCGTGGGGCGCGCGTTTCTGCCCCGCGCGGGGGTGGTGCGGGTGGGTGGGCGCGCGGACCGCGGCTCAGGCCGGGCGGCTCACGGGCGGGCTGCGGTGCGACAGATCGCGCTGGACAGCCTGCACAGGTCGACGTGCAGCCGCGCGACGAGCAGCGTGCCCGGCGTCTTGATGCTCACGTCAGGGGGAACCATGCGGGCATCGTATCGATTCCCTGTGCGGAAACCCGAGTGTGATCCCACCTGGTGGACGGTGAGTGACCGCTATGTGGACACGGTGGGGGTGTCGGCCCTCTCCGGGAGGTAGACGACCGTGGGGGTGCCGGTCGCCGGGTGGGTGCTGACCTCGGCGGCGACCCCGTACACCTCGCGCAGCAGCTCGGTCGTGAGGACCTTCTCCGGGGTGCCGGACGCGACGACGCGGCCGTCCTGGAGGACGTAGAGGCGGTCGCAGAAGTAGGCGGCGAGGTTGAGGTCGTGCAGGGCGAGGAGGTTGGTGGTGCCCAGGGCGCGGACCAGGGCGAGGATCTCCAACTGGTAGCGGATGTCCAGGTGGTTGGTGGGTTCGTCCAGGACGACGAGCGCGGGCTGCTGGACCAGGGCGCGGGCGACCAGGGCCCGCTGGCGTTCGCCGCCGGAGAGGGAGGCGAACGTGCGGGGGGCGAGCGCGGCGATGCCGACCCGTGCGAGGGCCTCGGAGACCAGGCCGGCGTCGGCAGCGGTGTCCGCCTCCCAGAACCGTTTGTGCGGGGCGCGGCCCATCGCGACGACCTGGCCGACGGTGAGGTCGAATCCGGCCTGGCCGTCCTGGGGGACGGTGGCGATGCGCTGGGCGCGGGCTTTCACGGGGAGGGCGGCGAGGTCGTCGCCGTCGAGGAGGACGCGGCCGTGGGTGGGGCGCAGGGTGCCGTAGACGCAGCGCAGGAGGGTGGTCTTGCCGCTGCCGTTGGGGCCGACGAGGCCGACGGTCTCGCCGTCGGCGGCGGTGAGGTCGACGGCGTCGACGAGGTGGCGGCCCTGGCCGGTCCCGTACGAGAGTCCTTCGGTGCGCAGGGTGGTCACGGGCGGGCTCCCTCGGTGTGTGACGCCTTCATGCGGGGGCTCCTTCGGGCCGGCGGCGGAGCATCCAGAGGAAGAACGGGCCGCCGGTCAGCGCGGTGAGGACGCCGACCGGGATGTCCTGCGGGGCGGCGAGCGTCCGGGCGGCGAGATCGGCGAGGACCAGGAACACCGCGCCGCCGAGGGCGGCGACGGGGAGGAGCGCGCGGTGGGCGGCGCCGACGGCCATGCGGGCCATGTGCGGGACCATCAGCCCGACGAAGCCGATCGCTCCGCTGTAGGCGACGAGCACCCCGGTCATCAGGGAGGCGAGGACGAAGACGGCGGCGCGGAAGCGGGCGGTGTCCAGGCCGAGGACGGTCGCGCCCTCCTCCCCCACCAGGAGCAGGTCGAGCGGGCGGGCCAGGGTGAGGAGCACCGCGGTACCGGCGACCAGGGTGATGGCGGGGAGGGCGAGCATGTCCCAGCGGGCCGCGCCGAGTCCGCCGAGGGTCCAGTGGAGGACTTCCTGGAGGTGGTCGGCGCGCGCGGAGGTGACCAGGATGAGGCTGGTCAGGGCGGAGAGGACGTAGGAGACGGCGACCCCGGCGAGGACGAGCCGGTTGGTGGTGAGGCCGCCTCCGCCGCGCGCCAGGGTGTAGACGAGCAGCAGGGAGAGCAGCGCTCCGGCGAAGGCGGCGGCCGGGATGGCGACGGTGGTGGCGAGGGTGGCGCCGATGCCGAGGACGATGACCAGGACCGCGCCGGTGGAGGCCCCGGAGGAGACGCCGAGGAGGAAGGGGTCGGCGAGCTGGTTGCGGACGAGGGCCTGGAGGACGGTGCCGATGACGGCCAGTCCGGCGCCGACGACGATGCCGAGGAGGACCCGGGGCAGCCGGACGTCCAGGACGATCGTGCGGAACGGGCTCGCCTCCGCCCGCCCGGTCAGGATGTCGATCACCTGGCCGGGCGGGATGCGGACGGAGCCGAGGGCGAGGGCGGCGAGCACGGCGGCGCCGAGGAGCGCGGCGAGAACGCCGAGCACCAGGGTGTAGCCGAGGGGCCGCCGCGGTGCGGAGGCGCGGCAGGTCACGGGGTGGGTGCCGCCTCGCCCGCCGGGTGGAGCTGGGCCGCGAGCTTGTCGACGGCGGCGGGGACGCGGACGCCGAGGACCGCGTCGGAGAGCGGCATGACCGCGAAGCGCTTGTTCCTGATCGCGGGGACGTCGGCGAGGGCGGGGTCGGTGAGGAGGCGCTTCTTCTTCTGTTCGACGGTGGTGGTCCCGTAGTCGTAGATCACGATGACCTCGGGCTTGCGGGCGACGACGTTCTCCCAGGAGGCGTCGCCGAAGGGCTTGTCGAGGTCGGCGAAGACGTTGGTGCCGCCGGCCCGTTCGATCAGTTCGTTGCCGATGCCCTCGCCGCCCGCGGTGAAGGCGGTCTTGTCGCCGCTGTCGTAGACGAAGACGGAGACGGGCTTCACGCCGTCCAGCTTCTTCGCGGTGGCGGCGTTGTCGGCCTTGGCCCGCTCGATCCAGGCTTCGGCGCGGTCGGGGACGCCGAAGGTGCGGCCGACCTCGCGGATCTCGTCGTAGAGGGTGTCCATGGGCCGGTCGCCCTCGGTGCAGCTCTCGGTGTTGAGGCGGGTCTCGACACCGGCCTTGGCGAACGCCTCGCGGCCCCGGCCGTCGGCGGCGGTGAAGGCGCTGCCGTAGCCGCCGTAGACGAAGTCGGGGGCGGCGGCGAGGACCTGTTCGTAGGAGGGGTACTCCTCGGCGAGGACGGGGACGGAGGCGTAGTCCTTCGCGTACTCCGGCAGGACCTGGTCGTCGAGGTAGGCGGTGCCGACGAGGGACTCGGTGAGGCCCAGTTCCAGCATGATCTCGGTGACGTGCTGGTTCATGGTGACCACGCGCTTCGGCGGGGCCTGGAACGTGGTGGTGACACCGCAGTTCTCGACGGTGTACGGGAAGCCGTCGCTCTTCGCCGCCGCCCCGTCCCCGGCGGCGGGGCCGCCGGAGGAGTCGGCCGTCCCGGAGGAGCAGGCGGTGAGGGCGAGCGGGAGCAGCACGGCGGCGGCTATGAGCGCAGGGGTGCGCCGGAACATGGCGGGGCCTCTCCGGGGGATTTCCGCGTCCCCTGGTCGATGCTGGAAGGCGTCGGGCCAGTTCCTGACTTCCGGGCCGCCCTCCGGTGCGGAACGCCCCTGGGGGCGTCCGCGTGGGAGGGGGCCCGGTCACAGTGGCGGGACCGTGCCGGATTCGCACCGGCTTCCTGGTTCCCGTCGCCTTGTCTTCGGGTCTGGGGTGCAGTGTGCCAGACCCGTTCGGCCGCTCCGTGAGGTGTCGGCTCAGTACGCCTCGACGACCTGCACGTCTTCCTCCGTGATCACGCCGTCCACGATGCGGTACGAGCGGAACTGGAAGGGGCCCGCGTCGTCGGTGTCGGCGGTGGAGACGAGGACGTAGTGGGCGCCGGGCTCGTTGGCGTACGTGACGTCGGTGCGGGAGGGGTACGCCTCGGTCGCGGTGTGCGAGTGGTAGACGATCACCGGCTCCTCGTCGCGGTCGTCCATCTCGCGGTAGAGCTTGAGCAGGTCGGAGGAGTCGAACTCGTAGAACGTGGGCGAGCGGGCGGCGTTGAGCATCGGGATGAAGCGCTCGGGGCGGTCGGTACCGGCCGGGCCCGCGACCACTCCGCACGCCTCGTCGGGGTGGTCGGCGCGGGCGTGCGCGACGATCTGGTCGTGGAGCGCCTGGGTGATGGTCAGCATGGCGTCAGGATATGCGGGCGGGCCCTCGCGTACCGGTGGGTGGTACGCGAGGGCCCGCATGCTGGACAGCTCTCGGCCTTCGGGGCGGCCGTGGCGGTCCGGGGAGGGGGCGGTCGTGGGGCCCGCCCTCGGGGTCGGTGACGATGCCGGTCCGGTGGACGCCCGGGTCCGGCGCGGAGGCCGGGGCCGGTGGGGCGGCCCCGGTTCCCGGCGTCAGCGGGTCTCGGTGGGGGCCTTCTCCGGGTCCGGGGTGCGGGCCTGGATGACCCGGTAGGAGACGAAGAGGACGAGCGCCCACAGCGGCGCGCAGTAGAGCGAGATCCTGGCGTCCTCGTCGATCGCCATCATCACGATGACCATGCCGATGAACAGCAGGGCGAACCAGCTGGTGTACGGGGCTCCGGGGGCCTTGAACGAGGAGTGCGGGAGCAGCCCGGCGTCGGCCATGCGGCGGTAGCGGATCTGGCTGATCAGGATCATGATCCAGGCCCACATGCCGGAGATGGTCGCGAAGGAGACGACGTAGGTGAACGCCTCGCCCGGCCACTGGTAGTTGATCCAGACGCCGACGAGCATCAGGGCGGCGGAGAAGGTGGTGCCGGCCAGCGGCAGGCCGTTCTTCGTCAGCTGGGTGAAGGCGCGGGGGCCCTGGCCGTTGAGGGCGAGGTCGCGGAGCATGCGGCCGGTGGAGTACATGCCGGAGTTGCAGGAGGAGAGCGCCGCGGTGAGGACGACGAAGTTGACGATGGCGGCGCCGACGCCGAGCCCCATCTCCTCGAAGGCCTTCACGAACGGGGAGACGCCGGGCTTGAAGGTGGACCACGGGACGACCGAGAGGATCATGATCAGCGCGCCGACGTAGAAGACGGCGATGCGCCACGGCACGGTGTTGATGGCCTTGGGCAGCACGGTCTCGGGGTCCTTGGACTCTCCGGCGGTGACGCCGACGAGTTCCACGGCGAGGAAGGCGAACATGACGATCTGGAGCGTCATGAGGGTGCCGGTGATGCCGTTGGGGAAGAAGCCGCCGTCGTTCCAGAGGTTGGCGACCGTCGCGGTGTCGCCCGCGTCGGAGAATCCGACGGTGAGGACGCCCGCGCAGATCAGGATCATGCCGATGATGGCGGTGACCTTGACCATGGAGAACCAGAACTCCAGCTCGCCGAAGAGCTTCACGGAGATCAGGTTGGCGCCGTAGAGAATGACGGTGAACACCAGGGCGGAGAGCCACTGGGGAATGTCCCACCAGTACGTCATATACGTGGCCGCGGCGGTGACTTCGGTGATTCCGGTGACGACCCAGAACAGCCAGTAGGTCCACCCGGTGACGAATCCGAAGAACGGGCTGATGAATTCCCGTGCGTACTCCGAGAAGGAGCCGGAGACCGGGCGGTACATGAGGAGTTCGCCCAGGGCCCGCATGATGAAGAAGATGACCAGACCCGCGATGACGTAGGCCAGGATGAGGCTGGGTCCGGCCCGGTCGATGGCCTTGCCCGCGCCGAGGAAGAGACCGGTGCCGATGGCCCCGCCGATGGCGATCATCTGGATCTGGCGGGCTCCCAGGCCTCGCTGGTATCCCTCGCCGCCGGCTCCGGCGTCCCCGGCTTCACCGCCGGGCCGCCCCTGGCCGGCCTGTCCGTCGTCGACGTGCGCCGTTGTCATGGTGGTGCGCCTTTCTCCACGCCGATCCGCGCGCCGTACGAGGCGGCGGACCAGGTCCTGATCCCCCCGGATATGGATGGAGTGCGACCGGCGTTCGGCCGGTGTGCAGCGCCCCGGGGAAACAGGGGTGGCGTTCCCCGGGCGGTCGTGAAGATTTATCACGGCCGTCATGGAACACCTTGAGGCATTATGTGGCGCACGCCACAGGAAAAAGCAGACAAGAGACTCCGTCCGGCATGAATGACCCGAATGACTTGGGGCGATCATTACCCGGATCTGAGCGTCCGTTGAGCGAACAAAGGCCGTCCGCCACGGCGTGGCGGACGGCCCGGTCCGACGGGGGCTGTCTGCGGAAAAGGCCCGAACGGCCGGTTACGGCATCAGGGTCTCGACGAGGGTCTCCTGGAGCGCGCCGAGCCAGAGGTAGGCCATCACCATGGGCTTGCGCGGATCGCTGTCGGGGAGCCGGTAGAGCGAGCCCTCCTCGCCCTGGTCGTCGTCGGAGACCTCCAGCCGGGTGCCGATGGTCAGCCGCAGGTCGTTGAGGGAGCGCAGCCAGCTGCGGCATTCGTCGCCGGTGAGGGTGAGGACGGCGCCGCCGTCGCCGACCGGGGAGAGGGCGTCCAGGGTGCGGACGACGGTGAGGGCGTCCTCGCGCTTGCCGGAGCGCAGGTCCATCTCGGTGAAGCGGCGGAACTCGGAGGACAGCTCGCGCAGCTCCTCCTCCGGCTTTCCGCCCTCCGCGGGGCCGTCGGGGCCGCCGTAGGCGTCGGGGAAGAGGCGGGCCAGCGCCGGATCGGACGGCGGCTTGCTGGGCCCCTCGGCGAAGAGGGCGGCGAGCGGGTCCTCACCCTCGGCGGGCTGGCCGCCGGGGCCGATCAGCTCCAGCAGCTGGACGGCGAGCGAGCGCAGGATGGAGATCTCGACCTCGTCGAGCGCGACGGCCGCGCCGCCGCCTGGGGTGGCCTCGAAATGGCCGGCCATGGGGTCTCCGATGGTGGGTCGAACGGGGCAGGGGCGGGGCGCGCCGGGGCGCGGCGGCCCGTCGGTCAGTTGCGGTCCTGGGTGAGGGTGGCCCACAGCCCGTAGCCGTGCATGGCCTGGACGTCGCGCTCCATCTCCTCGCGGCTCCCGCTGGAGACGACGGCGCGGCCCTTCTGGTGCACGTCCATCATGAGCCGGTGGGCCTTGTCCTTCGAGTAGCCGAAGTAGGCCTGGAAGACGTAGGTCACGTAGCTCATGAGGTTGACCGGGTCGTTGTGGACGAGCGTCACCCACGGGACGTCCGGCTCGGGGACCACGAAGGTCTCCTCGGCGGAATCAGGTCGTTCGATCTCCAGCGGAGTAGCAACGCTCACCTGTCCCATGCTGCCACCCGGAGGGTCCCCGCGCACAAACGGACCCCACATCTCGTCACTTTGACGAATAGGGGGTAGCATTCCAGCCATGAACACAGCGGACCTCGGGCGACGGGTCGGCGTTCCGTCGACCGCGCTCTTCACCGACCAGTACGAGCTGACGATGGTGCAGGCGGCCCTCAAGGCCGGCACCGCCGACCGGCACTCCGTCTTCGAGGCGTTCACCCGCCGCCTGCCCGAGGGGCGGCGCTACGGCGTCGTCGCGGGCACCGGCCGGGTGCTGGACGCGGTGGAGAACTTCCACTTCGACGACGAGATGATCGGCTTCCTGCGCCAGCAGCAGATCGTGGACGAGCCGACCCTGGAATGGCTGGCCGGCTACCGCTTCAGCGGCGACATCTGGGGCTACCCGGAGGGCGAGGTCTACTTCCCCGGCTCCCCGGTCCTCCGGGTGGAGGGCACCTTCGCCGAGTGCGTGCTGCTGGAGACGGTGATCCTCTCGATCCTCAACCACGACTCCGCCATCGCCGCCGCCGCCTCGCGGATGTCGGCCGCCGCCGGGGGCCGCCGGCTCATCGAGATGGGGGCGCGCCGCACCCACGAGCTGTCGGCGGTCGCCTCGGCCCGCGCGGCGTACGTCGGCGGCTTCGACGCCACCTCCGACCTGGCGGCGGGGTTCCGCTGGGCGATCCCGACGGTGGGCACGAGCGCGCACGCCTTCACCCTGCTGCACGACACCGAGCGCGACGCGTTCCGGGCCCAGGTGGACTCGCTGGGCCGGGGCACGACGCTGCTGGTCGACACGTACGACGTGACCGAGGCGGTCCGGGCGGCCGTCGAGATCGCGGGCCCGGAGCTGGGCGCCGTACGGATCGACTCCGGGGACCTGCTGCTGGTCGCGCACCGGGTGCGCCAGCAGCTGGACGAGCTGGGGGCGACGGACACGAAGATCGTGGTGACCTCGGACCTGGACGAATACGCCATCGCCTCGCTGGCCGCCGCACCGGTGGACGCGTACGGGGTCGGCACCCAGCTGGTCACCGGGAGCGGGCACCCCACCTGCTCGATGGTCTACAAGCTGGTGGCCCGCGCCGGTTCGGGTGAGCCGGACGCCCCGCTCGTCCCGGTGGCCAAGAAGTCGCTCGGCGCGAAGGCGTCGAAGGGCGGCCGCAAGTGGGCCGCCCGCCGGACCGACGAGCACGGCGTCGCCGAGGCCGAGGTGATCGGCACCGGGCCGGTCCCCGAGGAGCTGGCCGGCCGGCAGCTGCTGGTGGAGCTGGTGCGGGGCGGCGAGGTGGTCGCCCGCGAGCCGCTGGACGCGGTCCGGGACCGGCACGTGGCCGCGCGGGCGGGGCTGCCGATGTCGGCGGTCCAGCTGTCGCGCGGCGAGGCGGTGATCCCGACCGAGTACGTCTGACGCGGTCCGGGACCGGCCCGGTCCCGGACCGGAGCGGCCGGGTCCGGAACCGGCGGTTTCACGGACGGGCTTGATTGTGACGTTTCAGTGCCTAGGCTCGAACCCTCGAAACCCTCGAACGCACCGCCCCATCCCCACCCGCTCCGCATCCGCCCCCACCGAAGGACACCCGCCATGCACCGCGCATTGATCGTCGTGGACGTTCAGAACGACTTCTGCGAGGGCGGCAGCCTCGCGGTGGCGGGCGGCGCCGATGTCGCCGCCGCCATCACCGACCTGATCGGCGACGCCCAGCCCGCCTACCGCCACGTGGTGGCCACCCGCGACCACCACGTGGACCCGGGCGACCACTTCTCGGCGACCCCGGACTACGTGGACTCCTGGCCGGTGCACTGCGTCGCCGGCACGGAGGGGGTGGGCTTCCACCCGAACTTCGCGCCCGCCGTCGCCTCCGGGGCGATCGACACGGTCTTCGACAAGGGGGCGTACTCGGCCGCCTACAGCGGATTCGAGGGCACCGACGAGAACGGGACCGGCCTCGCCCGGTGGCTGCGCGACCGCGAGGTCACCGAGGTCGACGTGGTCGGCATCGCCACCGACCACTGCGTACGGGCCACCGCGCTGGACGCGGCCCGTGAGGGCTTCGTCACCCAGGTGCTCCTCGACCTGACCGCGGGCGTCTCGGAGGCCACCACCGAGCGGGCCCTGGCGGAGCTGCGTACGGCGGGCGTGAAGCTCTCCGGCACGCCCACCGTCGCCTCGTAGCCGCCGGGCCCCCGTACGGCCCGTCGAAGCCCTATGCGGCCGGGCGGGCCGGTCCGGCGTGCCCGGAGGGGCCCAGCAGCGCCCTGATCGGCCGCCACAGCTCCTGGCACGACGGCAGCGGCTGGGCCGAGGAGAACGGCGGCGAAGGCTGCGACGCCCGGGGCCCAGGGCCCCCCGGCCGGGTGGTGGCCGGGCCCTCCTGCGGAGCGGTCCGCCACAGCAGCCCGTCCGGATGGTGCAGCACCGCCGTGACCTCGTCCGGCGTGGGCGGCCGGTCGTTGCCGCGCAGGTAGACCGCCCGCAGCCCCAGATTGCGCAGCCTGGTCAGGGCGCGCGCCCGGTTCGCCGCGTGCACCAGCACCCGTACCGGGGCGCCCGGCCCCGCCCCCGTACCGCCGTGGGGACCTGTGCCGTCGGCCGGTCTGGTGAGGGTCAGGGCGACCACCACCGTGCCGTTCGGCAACCTGCAGAAACCTCCGCCTGCCATGCTCCGCGCTCCCCCGTGAGACGTCGTGTCAATAAGGATGTGGACAAGACGCACCTAAACACGATCGGCCGCCGCCCGCTAGGGGGCGACGGCCGATCATGGTGTGACCTGCGGTTCTACGTGATCAGCGACCCGAGGGGCTGACCAGCACGCTCATCGTGCGGCCGTCGAGGGGCTCGTGGACGATGGAGATGCGGGTGTTCGTGTCAGGAACCTTGACACCGCCCGTGGGGTTCTCCTTGTACCAGTAGGTGCCCTTGCGGTCGTCGAAGACCGGGTTGCCCGGGGTGGGCTTGATGTAGAGCGGCACGTCCGCGTTGTGGAGCGTGAAGCCCTTGTTCGGGTACCAGCTGAACGGGGCGTCGAACGGCTGGATCTTGTTGCGCAGGAGCGAGCCGTCCTTCCACGTGAGCGGCTTGGCGTGCGCGTCGACCGGCAGGATCAGGCCCTGGCCCGGGTGGACCGAGGTGTTGTTGTCCTTCTGGGAGGTGTCCCAGAACCAGACCAGCAGACCGTTCTGGTACGCGTAGTGCTCGACCCAGTCCGGACGGGTGGTGGAGAAGCCGAAGTTGTACGGGCCGACCTTCAGCGTCTTGTCGTAGGAGACGTACTGGCGGTTCTCCGCGATGTAGTACTGCGGGTAGTCCTGGGTGAAGGACTCGCCGATCCGCGAGAAGCCCTTGGCCGTCCAGCCGTTGTCGTCGCCCTCGGCGTTGTCCGAGAAGAGCGCCGCGCCGTCGGCGGTGACGGTGATGGCGTCGGCCGCGAAGCCCTTGCCTCCCGCGCCGCCGTCCGTCTGGTAGCGGAAGCGGAGGTCGATCTTCTTGCCCGCGTAGGCGTCCAGCGGGAAGGAGAGCTTCTTGTACGTGCCCGAGACGTCGGTCAGGGCCGGCTTGTCACTGGCGTCGCGCGGGATGGCCTTGCCGTCGGCGGTGCCGTCGAGCGCGGTCCAGCTGGTACCGCCGTTGTCGGACACCTCGGTGTAGAGGTAGTCGTAGTCGGCCTCGATGTCGTACCAGCCCGAAAGGTCGAGCGTGGCCTTGGACCTGCCGGTCAGGTCGACCGAGCGGGTCAGGGTGTTCGACAGGTCGTCGCCCATGTCGCTCCACCACTGCTTCGCACCCTCGGCGGGCTTGACGACGGTGGTGGTGACGGCCTTCTTCGGCAGCTCGACCAGGAGCGCCTGCGGGTTCTCGGTGTTGTACTCCGAGACGCCCAGCTTGTGCAGCGAGGTCTTGCCCGCCTTGGCCGTGTCGTAGTCGAGCCAGCCCAGCTTGAGCTTGTCCCACGAGGTCATGTCGCCCGGCAGGTTGCCGATCTCGCCCTGACCGGTGCCGAGCCAGGAGCCCGCCGACATCAGGGACCAGAAGCCGACCGAGTTCTCGCCGCCGCCGGAGGTGTCGTACAGGTCCGGGAGGCCGAGGTCGTGGGCGTACTCGTGGGCGAAGACGCCCAGGCCGCCGTTCTCGGGCTGGACGGTGTAGTCGCCGACCCAGATGCCCGTGTCGCCGATCTGGGCGCCACCGGCCTTGTTGTCCGCGGGACCGGTCGCACCGGCGTTGGTGCCGTACGCGTACCAGCGGTGCGCCCAGATGGCGTTGGTGCCCTCGGCGCCGCCGCCGGCCGACTCGTCCTCGCCGGCGTGGACCAGCTGGAAGTGGTCGATGTAGCCGTCGGGCTCGTTGAAGTTGCCGTCGCCGTCGAAGTCGTAGCGGTCCCACTGGTCGTACTCGGCCAGGTTCGCCTTGATCTGGGCGTCGGTGCGGCCCTTGGCCTTCTGGTCGGCGACCCAGGCGTTCACGCCGTCGCGGACCGCGTCCCACACGTTGGCGCAGTTGGACTGGCCGCAGTAGTTGGAGCCGTAACGGGCCTCGTTGTAGGGGACCTTGACCCAGTCGGAGACCTCACCCTCGACCGAGTAGCGGCCCGAGGAGGTCTTCTCGTAGTAGGTCTTGAGCGAGTCGACGCCCTCGCCCTCGCCGAAGTAGAGCTCCTGGAAGTGCTCCTGGTTGTAGTCGGCCTTCCAGGCGGTGCTGTTGTCCTTCTTCGGGTCCGGCTCGGCGATCTTGTTGTGCGCCGGGCCGGGGGCGCCGCCGTACTTCTTGACGGGCGGCTTGGGGCCGTCGCCGTCCGGGTCGAACATCGTGGTGTCGTCGACCTGGTCGCCGAACTCCAGCAGGATGGTGAAGATCTTGTCGGTCTTCTCCCGGCCGAGCTCCACGTACTTCTTGTCGTCGAGCTTGACGACCTTGGAACCTCCGCGGTTCGCGACCTTCTTGTCCCCGGCGAGCACCTGCTCCAGCGCGGCCTCGCGCTGGGCGGCCTGCTGCTCGCTGAAGGGGCCCTCCAGGTTGTGCTCCACGTGCCCCTTGGCCGGCGCCGGGTCACGGCGGTCGACGCTGGAGACACCGGAAGCCGATGAGCCGTCATGCGCCTGGGCGGTGGCGAAGGTCGACGCCGTCGCGGCAGTCGCGGCCATGGCCACGACAACGGCGGCGGCGCGAAGCGCCCGTCTCTGATTGGTCACTTGATGCAGTCCTCCCCGGGCGTTCGCGCTGCGGCCTGGGGGGTGTGAAGAGGGCCGCGCGCGTCAACGCGTCACAAGTGACGACATTCGATCGGAGTTATGAGAGAAAAGACAGACCTTGACTTGAACAGACCAAGTGCTCTATGCGGAGCGCGTTTCCGGTATGCGGACGGTATGGGAACGGTAAAGGAACGCCAGCAGTCCGGATTCGGCCACCGCGGCGGCTTCCACAGGCGCGTCCCACCGTCCGGTCCGTGAGAGACGTGACTCCGTGCGCCCCCTGTGCACCAGTACCGTGTGTTAGGTCACGCTTACTACCGGTCCGGGGCGGGCACCCACCGTCGTAGGGTCGTTCGGCGCCCCCGATCGTGCCGATCGATCCGCCCATCCGACGTCCCGAGGACGGAAACCGTCATGCCGCGTCCGACTGCCGCACAGTTCGCCTACGGTTCGGCCACCGTCGTCGTCTCGACGCTCGCCCTGCTGCTGCTGTTCCGCGCCCAGTCCGTCGTCGCCGTGGCCGCCGCCGCGGCGGTCGCGCTGGCCCTCGGTCTCCTGGTGGCCCTGCGGCTGCCGGCCGCCCGCGCCGGAGCGCGGGCCGCGGCGGCCGAGCCCGGCCCGGCCGACGCCCGGACGCACCACGCCCTCCTGTCCGCCGGAACCCGCGAGCGGGTCCCGGCGGGGCGTCCGTCGGCGCGGTCGGACGAGCACTCGCTGCGTCGTTAGGACGGCGATCACCGGGGCGGTCGTCAACGGACGGTGACGACGACCGTTTTGGCGGCCTTGTCCTGCAACCCCTGCCGGTAGGGCTTGTCGGTGAACATCAGCACGATGTTGATCAGCCACCACAGGCACGGGCAGCAGAGCAGCGCCGGGGCCCACAGCACGACGGCCCGCATCAGCGCGGCCCCGGTGTCGGGCACCCGGCCGTCGTTGAGCATGGCGACGCGCATCTTCAGCAGCCGCTTGCCCAGCGTGCGGCCGTCCTTGTGCGTGAAGTAGGTGTCGTAGGCGACGTACACCACCAGGCCGATGATCGACCACACCAGCTGCTGCCCGCTGTACCCACTGGCGACCGCGTCCCCGAACCCGTCGTCGCCGTCCCCGTTGACGTCGACGGCGCCGCCCCAGGGGAGCGAGATGAGGTACAGCGGGATCGAGATGACGAGGAAGTCGATGAGCCGCGCCAGGATGCGCTTCCCCGGCTCGGCGAGCGGGGGCATCCCGGCCAGCGGGTCGGGCGCCCCGAAGCCGCCGCCGCTGCCGTACGGGTCGTTCGGCGGGGGCGGAGGCGGCGGGGGCGGCGCACTTCCGTACGGCTGACCCGCCGACGGCGGCGGGGGCTCCTGCGGCTTCTTGAGGAACGGATCGTCGTCCTCGGGCGGCTGGCCGGGCGTCGGGTGGTCGTTGCTCATGGGGGCAGTGCATCCCGCACCGGAAGGGGCCGCAACGGCTCAGGCGCGTTCGGGGGACGCGTGGTGGCATCCGGGTCCGTCCGGCATGTCGCCGCCCGCCCGGCCGGGTTGTCGGATATGCGGATGACGACGTGCCGGTGAGCGGGCGGCGGTACGGCAGTGGCTCAGCCCGCCACGAACGTCCGGGCCGCCTTGTCGTGCCAGCACTGGCGCCAGGGACGGTCGAACAGACACCACAGGACGTTGACCACGCCGAGCACGAGCAGCCCCAGCACGCCGTAGACGAGCCAGCGGCGCAGGGCCGCGCCCAGCGACGGGGGCTCGTGCGACTCGATGTCCCGTACGTCGAGCCCGAACAGCTTCTTGCCCAGCGTCCGGCCCCACTTGGCCGTCGGCAGCGCCTCCAGGAGGAAACCGAGGAGCAGGAAGGCGGCGAGCAGAGCGCCCAGCAGGGCCCCGGTGGTGGAGTCCAGCAGCCAGACGGTGACGGTCTGTCCGGTCTCCTTCGCCGCGGTGATCTTCCGGTCGATGTGGTCGAGGGCGCGAACGGTCAGCGGGATCGCCGCCGCCCCGACGACCGCGCCGAGCACCAGGTTGTCGACCAGCCGGGCGGCGAACCGCTTGCCGAGCCCGGCGGGCCGGGCCGACGCCTGGTTGCGGGCGAGTTGCTGGAAGGGGTCGTCGACCGGCGGCTTCCAGGGCACGACGGGCTGCCCGGTTCCCGCCGCCCGGGGTGGGAACTGCTGCTGCTCGGGCTGGGCGAGGTGGTGGACCTGCTGCGCCCAGGAGGCCGAACCGCCGCCGGCCCCCGGCGTCAGCGGGGTGTGCGGGGCGGCCGGGGGCGCGGGCACGGGGGACGGCGTGCCGACGGGGTCGGCGGGGGCCGGAGCGGGTGCGGGGAGCCGGCCGGGAGCCGCCGCCTGCGGCAGGTGCGGCTGCGGGGCCGGGACGTGCGCCTGGGGCTGCGGTGGCCGCTGCGACTGCGGAGCCTGATGTGCGGCGGGCAGCGCCGGAGGGTACGCCTGGCCCTGCGGCGCCCGGCCCTGCGGCGCCTGATGCGGCGTCGGCCGGGCCGGGGCCGGAAGGGCCCGCGGCTCGGGGGCCGGGGCGATGCTGTGCCGGGCCGCGCTCAGGTTCTGCGGGCCCTGCGGCGCACCGGCGCCGACCGGAGCCGGCGGTACGGGGCCGGGCTGCGGGGCGTCCGGGCGTACGCCGTCGGGCCCCGGCGTGTCGCCCCGGCCGGCCGGGGGCCGCGCCCCCGTCGCGCGGATGGTGACCGTCCCGTCGGTCGGCGGCCGCGTCCCGGCGGCCTCCCGTGCGGAGGGCCCGCCGCCCTCGGCCCGCATGCCGGGCAGCGCCCCGCCGGTCGGGTCCTGGGCCACCGGCGTGCGCGGGTCGGCCGGGGACGCGGCCGGTCCGGGCGAAGGCGGTCCGGCGGGCCCGCCCCAGTCGACCCGGCGGTCCCCCGCGCCGCCGAACCCGGTCTGGCGCGCGGTGTCCGCCTGCCAGACGGACCCCGGCTCCTCCGGACGCGCGGTGGGTTCACCGGAACCGGCCACGGCCTTCCCCGTGCCGTCCTGACCGGACGCGACCGTCCCCGGCCCGTCCTGGAGGGTGGCCTCCTCCTCGTCGAAGAAGATCGGGCCCGTCTCCTCCGCCGGCGCGGTCCGCGCACCGGCCGCCGGGGCGGCGGGCGCCGGGCGGCTCGTACCGGGGACCCAGGAGGCGCCGTTCCAGTACCGGACGTAGCCGGGGATGGAGGGGTCGGGGTAGTAGCCCTCGCGCGGGCTTTCGTCACCGGGTGCCGGAGTTGGCGCGCTCATCAGCGGGTCCCGTATCTCTTCGCGGCCACAGGCCGTCCCCGGCGCTGCGGGCGGACGGCCTCAATACAAGGGTCCACATCTATCAGACAGCCGCCCGCCCTCGGGCAGGTCCACCCGTTCAGGACCTCTTTCGGGACCGCCTGAAGTTTTTTCGAGAAGTCGCGTAATAGGTGGCGGGGTGGGCGCTCTCTCCTGGTGCGGGACGGTCACGGGACCGGCCCATGAGTACCGGAAGGTTGTGCATGTCGATGATGAACGTCGTGGAACGTGAGCTGGAGCTGAAGCTGGTCCTGTCCCCCGAGCGGTCCATCCCGGTGCCCGCCCGGCTGACGTATCGCACGGACGACCCGTTCGCGGTGCACGTCGCGTTCCACATCGGTTCCGAGTCGCCCGTGCACTGGACGTTCGCGCGGGAGCTGCTGGTGGAGGGCGTGTTCCGGCCGTGCGGGCACGGGGACGTGCGCATCTGGCCGACGAAGGTCGCGGGCCGCAGCGTCATCTGCGTGGCCCTCACCTCCCCCGACGGCAACGCCCTGCTGGAGGTGCCCTCGGCCGCCGTGGCCGCCTGGGTGGAGCGGACCCTGCGGGTGGTGCCGCCGGGCACCGAGAGCGACCGGCTCGGGATGGACGAGGCGCTGGCGGAGCTGCTGGCCCCGCTGCCGGCCGACGACCTGTGGCTGAGCGATCCGTGGTCGTCGGACGACGCGTCCTCCCAGGACGGCGAGGCGTGACGGCGGACGGACGGGAGGGGTGTCAGAAGAGCTTGCCGGGGTTGAGGAGGTTCAGCGGGTCGAAGGCGGCCTTGATGGAGCGTTGCAGTTCGACGCCGGTGTCGCCCAGTTCGCGGGCGAGCCACTCCTTCTTGAGGACACCGACGCCGTGTTCGCCGGTGATGGTTCCGCCCAGCTCCAGGCCGAGCGCCATGATCGCGTCGAAGGAGGCGCGGGCCCGGCGGGACTCGTCGGGGTCGGCCTGGTCGAAGCAGACCGTGGGGTGGGTGTTGCCGTCGCCGGCGTGGGCGCAGACGCCGATGGTGAGGCCGTACTCGTCGGCGATGGCCGCCGTGCCGGCGAGCATCGCGCCGAGCTGTGAGCGGGGGACGCAGACGTCGTCGATCATCGTGGCGGACTTGACGGCCTCCAGTGCGGTGAGGGCCAGCCGCCGGGCCTGGAGCAGGAGTTCGGACTCGGCCGGGTTATCGGCCGGGACCACTTCGGTGGCCCCGGCGGCGGTGCAGAGGGCCCCGACGGCGGCGAGGTCGGTGGCCGGGTCCGGCGTGTCGAAAGCGCAGAGGAGGAGCGCCTCGGTGGTCTCGGGCAGGCCCATCGAGGCCAGGGCGTTGACGGCACGCACGGTCGTACGGTCCATCAGTTCGAGGAGTGACGGCGTGTGACCGCGTTCCATGATCCGGCACACCGCGTCACAGGCGGCGTCGGTGGACGGGAACTCGGCGGCGAGGACGAGCTGCCGGGGCGGCCGCGGCCGGAGTGCGAGGACGGCCCGGACGACGATGCCGAGGCTGCCCTCCGAGCCGACGAAGAGCCGGGTCAGGTCGTATCCGGCGACGCCCTTGGCGGTGCGGCGGCCGGTGGTCAGCAGCCGTCCGTCGGCGAGGACGACGTCCAGACCCAGCACGTATTCGGCGGTGACCCCGTACTTCACGCAGCACAGGCCGCCGGACGCGGTGCCGATGTTGCCGCCGATGGTGCACGTCTCCCAGCTGGAGGGGTCCGGCGGGTAGTACAGACCGTGTTCGTCGACAGCGCGTGACAGCACCGCGTTGACGACGCCCGGCTCGACGACGGCGATCCGGTCGACCGGGCTGATCTCCAGGATGCGGTCCATCTTCACCAGGGAGAGCACGATGCAGCCGTCCGAGGCGTTGGCCGCGCCGGACAGGCCGGTACGGGCGCCCTGCGGGACGACCGGGACGCGCAGCGCGGTGGCGGTGCGCATGACGTGCTGGACCTGCTCGACCGTGCGCGGGAGCACCACGACGGCCGGGGTGCCGGCCTCGCAGAAGCTCGCCATGTCGTGGGCGTAGGACGCGGTGATGTCCGGATCGGTGATCAGCGCCTCGCGGGGCAGTCCCGTGCGCAGCCGTTCGAGGAGATCGCTCATGATCCCAGCGTGGCACTCGGGGCCAATGGTGTGAACCCGTGGGCGGGAGCGATCCCCAGAGACGGTGTGCTCGTATGACTGACGCAGAGTGATGGCCATGGATGTCATGCCGCAGCAGGATCCGGAGCCCCGCCAGCCGCCCGAACCGTCCCCCGAGGACCCGTACGCGCTGCCCGCCGAAGGCGCCACCGCCCTACCCCCGCCCCCGCCCACGCTGCGCACGACGCTGCGCCGGGCCGCGTTCGGCGCGGTGGCCGCCGGGGTGCTGCTGGCCGGGGCGCTGGTGGCGGTGGACGGCCGGGAGGGCGGGAAGCCGGAGGAACCGGGACCGGTCGAACGGGCCGAGGCGGCGACGACCGCGGGTTCCCCGGCCTCCCTCTCGGACCTCACCGCGCTGATCGGGGACCGGCAGAAGTGGGTGGAGTCCCATCCGAAGGACGCGCCGTCCCTGGCGGTGCTGGGCGCGGCGTACGTGGAGTGGGCGCGGCGGTCGGGCGACCCGGCGTACTACGCGCGCGCCGAACGGGCCCTGAAGCGTTCCCTGGAGGCGCGGCCGGGCGAGCGCGGGAACGGGGAGGCGTGGGTGGGGCTGGCGGCCCTGGCCAACGCCCGGCACGACTACCTCGCGGCGAAGCGGTGGGGCGAGAGCGTGAAGAGGCAGCAGCCGAGTGCCTGGAGCGTGTACCCGGTACTCATCGACGCGTACACCGGGCTCGGCGACCGGAAGGCGGCCACCGCGGCGACGGAGAAGTTCGGCGAGCTGCGCAAGGGCGTTCCGGCCCTGGCCCGCACCGCCGACCTGTACCGGGGGCAGGGGTGGCGCGAGGACGCGCTGGCCACCGCCCGCGAGGCGGCGGACCGGGCGACGCAGCCCGCCGAGAAGGCCGAGGCGCTGCACCGGCTGGGCGAGCTGGCCTGGGATCGGGGTGAGCCGGAGGAAGCGCTGGCTCAATTCGACGCGGCCCTGCGCACGGACCCCGGCCACCACGCCTCCCCGGCGGGCCGGGCACGGGCGCTGGTCGCGCTGGAGCGCACCGACGAGGCACTGGCGGCGTACCAGAGCGCGCTGGAGAAGCTGCCGAGCCCTCAGTACGCGCTGGAGCTGGGCGAGCTGTACGCGTCGCTGGGGCTGGACGGGGACGCCCGCACCCAGTACGCGAAGCTGCGGGAGATCGTGGCGGCGGCCAAGAGGGCCGGGGTGGACGAGTCCCTGGTGCTGGCCCGGTTCGAGGCCGACCACGGGGACCCGGACACGGCGGTGGAACTGCTGCGCGCCCAGTGGCGGGGGCAGCACCGCAGCGCGGCGGTGGCGGACGCGCTGGGCTGGGCGCTGCACCGGGCCGGGAGGTCCGAGGAGGGCCTGGAGTACGCGCAGCGGGCCGCCGACACGGGCGTGCGGAACGCCTCGTACGCGTACCACCTGGGCGCGATCCAGCGGGAGCTGGGACGTTACGGTCCGGCCCGCCGGAACCTGGAGCAGGCGGTGCGCACCAACCCGGCCTTCTCGCCGCTCGCCGCGCCGCTGGCCCGTGAGGCGCTGGACGCGCTGGGCGAGCCGCCGTCGGGCGGTCCGGGCGACGCGCAGCCGCCTCCGCCCCCGCCGGCACCGGAGCGGGAGCCGGAGCGGGAGCCCGCCCCGGCGACGAAGCCCGAGGCTCCGGCGGCCTCGAAGCCGCCGGCATCCGCACCGGCCCCCGCGCCCTCCGCGTCGAAGCCGCCGCGGGAGCCCGCGGCGTCCGGGGCGGCCGGGACGGGCGGCGCGGCCCCGGCGGCGACGGGCGCGTGAGCCGGGTCGGGGCTCCGTGACGGGGCCGGGAACGACGGGAGCCGCCGCGGTCCGGGGTACTGCCCCGGACCGCGGCGGCGTTTCCGTACCGGGGGTACGGGTCAGAGGTTGCCGCGCTTCTCCTGCTCGCGCTCGATCGCCTCGAACAGGGCCTTGAAGTTGCCCTTGCCGAAGCCCATGGAGCCGTGGCGCTCGATCATCTCGAAGAAGACGGTCGGCCGGTCCTGGACCGGCTTGGTGAAGATCTGCAGCAGGTAGCCGTCCTCGTCGCGGTCCACGAGGATCTTCAGCTCGCGCAGGGTCTCGACCGGCACGCGGGTCTCGCCGGCCCACTCGCCGAGGGTGTCGTAGTACGAGTCGGGGGTGTCCAGGAACTGCACACCGGCGGCGCGCATCGAGCGGACCGTGGAGACGATGTCGTTGGTGGCGAGCGCGATGTGCTGGACGCCGGCGCCGCCGTAGAACTCCAGGTACTCGTCGATCTGCGACTTCTTCTTCGCGATGGCCGGCTCGTTGATCGGGAACTTGACCTTCAGCGTGCCGTCGGCGACGACCTTCGACATGAGCGCGGAGTACTCGGTGGCGATGTCGTCGCCCACGAACTCCTTCATGTTGGTGAAGCCCATGACCTCGTTGTAGAAGCCGACCCACTCGTTCATCCGGCCGAGCTCGACGTTGCCGACGCAGTGGTCGATCGCCTGGAAGGTCCGCTTGGCGGGCGGCTCGACGATCGGCGAGGCCGCCGCGAAGCCGGGGAGGTAGGGGCCGTCGTAGCCGGAGCGCTCCACCAGGGTGTGGCGGGTCCTGCCGTACGTGGCGATGGCGGCGAGGACGACGGTGCCGTTCTCGTCCTTGACCTCGTGCGGCTCGGTGATGCCGCGCGCGCCGTGCTCGACGGCGTAGGCGTACGCGGCCCGCGCGTCCGGGACCTCGATCGCGAGGTCGACGACGCCGTCGCCGTGCTGGGCCACGTGGTCGGCGAGGAACGTGCCCCACTCGGTGGACGCCTTGATCACGGAGGTGAACACGAACCGGGCGGCGCCGTTGGTCAGGACGTAACTCGCGGTCTCGCGGCTGCCGTTCTCCGGTCCGGAGTAGGCGACCAGCTTCATGCCGAAGGCGGTCGAGTAGTAGTGCGCGGCCTGCTTGGCGTTGCCCACGGCGAAGACGACCGCGTCCATCCCCTTCACCGGGAAGGGGTCGGCCTGCCGGGCGCTTTCGGGGCTGGTGTGCAGAGTCTCAGTCATGTTCGAAGGCTCTCCCTACATCGCAAGGTGCGCAACAGTTTGCGCATTCACTGGTCAATATGCACAGCCGATCGCCATGATGGCCGGACTATCTGTGCAGGCTGACCACCGAAGGCGGCGTCATGGCGATCGATCATCTGGACGGGCGGCTCATCGTGCTCCTGGCGCGCGAACCGCGCATCGGCGTCCTCGAAGCGTCCCGGCAGCTCGGGGTGGCGCGCGGGACCGTGCAGGCGCGGCTGGACCGGCTTCAATCGAATGGCGTCATCCGGGGATTCGGACCCGACGTGGACCCGGCGGCGCTGGGCTACCCGGTCACCGCGTTCGCCACGCTGGAGATCAAACAGGGCCAAGGGGCGGACGTGAGGGCGCACTTGGACGGCGTACCGGAGGTGCTGGAGCTGCACACGACCACCGGGCACGGCGACATGTTCTGCCGCCTGGTGGCCCGTTCCAACGCCGATCTCCAGCGAGTGATCGACCGGGTTGTCGGATTTGATGGCATCGTCCGGGCCTCCACGGCGATCGTCATGGAGAACCCTGTGCCGCTGCGGATCATCCCGCTGGTGGAACAGGCGGCCGAGGACACCGACTGAGCGAAGGGCTCGGGAGGCCCGCCCGATCCGAAGGAGCGCCGTGTGAGCTTCTGGGAGTATCTGAGCACCCGGCACCAGCAGCTCCTGACGGACGCGTTCCAGCACGTCAGCGCGGTCTTCCAGTGCATGGTCATCGCCACCGTGCTGGGTGTGCTCATCGGCGTGGTGAGCTACCGCAGCGGCTGGGGCGGCTCGCTGGCGATCACCTCCACGGCGACGGTCCTCACCATCCCCTCCCTCGCCGCGATCGGTCTGCTGATCCCGCTGGTGGGCCTCGGCGTCGCGCCGACCGTGATCACCCTGACGCTGTACGGGCTGCTGCCGATCGTCCGGAACTCCGTCGTCGGCCTGCGCGGTGTCGATCCGTCGCTGGTGGACGCGGCGACGGGCATCGGGATGTCGCGGACGGCGCGGCTGTGCCGGGTGGAGCTGCCGCTCGCCTGGCCACCGATCCTGACCGGCATCCGGGTCTCCACGCAGATGCTGATGGGCATCGCCGCCATCGCCGCGTACGCCTCCGGGCCCGGACTCGGCAACGAGATCTTCCGGGGCATCGCCTCGCTGGGCAGCGCCAACGCGATCAACCAGGTCCTCGCGGGCACGCTCGGCATCGTCGTCCTCGCCCTGCTGTTCGACGCCGCGTACGTCCTGCTGGGACGGCTGACCATCCCGAGGGGGATCCGTGCCTGAGACCGAGACCGCTCCGGTGGAGGGGACCGCCGCCACCTCCGGGGCCACCATCCAGCTGGAGAACCTCACCAAGAGCTATCCGGGGAATCCGAACCCGGCCGTCGAGAACGTGTCGATGGAGATCAGGGCGGGCGAGACCGTGGTCTTCGTCGGCCCCCTCCGGCTGCGGGAAGTCCACCACGCTGAAGATGATCAACCGGCTGATCGAGCCGACGTCGGGCCGTATCCGGATCGGCGACGAGGACGTCACCGACATCGACCCGGTGAAGCTGCGCCGCAAGATCGGGTACGCGATCCAGTCCTCCGGCCTCTTCCCGCACATGACGGTCGCGGACAACATCGCGCTGGTCCCGAAGATGACCGGCTGGTCCAAGGCCCGCGTGAAGGACCGGGTGGAGGAGATGCTCGACCTGGTGGGCCTGGACCCGCGCGAGTTCCACGGCCGCTATCCACGCCAGCTCTCCGGCGGGCAGCAGCAGCGGGTGGGCGTGGCGCGGGCGCTGGCCGCCGACCCGCCCGTCCTCCTGATGGACGAACCGTTCGGCGCGGTCGACCCGATCACCCGCGACCACCTCCAGGACGAGCTGATCCGGCTCCAGCACGAGCTGCACAAGACGATCGTGTTCGTCACCCACGACTTCGACGAGGCGATCAAGCTGGGTGACCGGATCGCGGTGCTGCGGGAGCGTTCGCACATCGCGCAGTTCGACACCCCCGAGGCGATCCTGACCAACCCGACCGACGACTTCGTCTCCGGGTTCGTCGGCGCGGGCGCGGCCCTCAAGCGGCTGAACCTGACCCGCGTACGGGATGTGGGGATCGCGGACTTCCCGACGGTGACGGTCGAGGACCCGCTCCAGACGATCTTCGACAAGCTGCGCGACGGCCCGCACAACGAGTTGCTGATGCTGGACCGCCGCAACCGCCCGTACAAGTGGCTGCGGCGCGGTGACCTGATGCGGGCGCGCGGTTCGCTGGCGCGGGCCGGGCAGCTGGTGCACGACACGGTGACCCGCGACGCCACGCTGCACGACGCGCTGGAGGCGGTGCTGACGGACAGCGGGGGCCGGGTGGCGGTGACCGGGCGGCGCGGCGAGTTCATCGGGGTCGTGGACATGAAGACGCTGATGGACAACGTGCAGGAGCTGCTGGAGGCCGACCGGCTGACGGCGATGGAGCACCAGCACGAGCTGGAGGAGCTGCGCGTCCACCGGACGGAGCAGGAGCTGGAGGGGGGTGGCGGCGGAGTATGAGCCCCAGCCACCAGGCCGGCTCCGGGAAGGAGCCGGCCCCGGCCCGGCCGCCGGGCGAACACGACGTCCGGGGCCACGCGTTCCATGACGAGGAGAGGGACCCCTTCCCCGCCCCGGTCGCGGCGGAACGCCGGATCACCTGGCGGAAGCTGGTGGTCCTGCCGGCGGTGCTGGTGGCCGTCCTGGTGATCACGTACGTGTGGATCACCAACGTCCACCTGGACTCGATCGCGGAGAACTCGCTGACCGGCGGCAATGTTCAGCTGCGCTGGTGGCAGCACGTCCGGCTGACGGCGATCTCGACGTTCTGGGTGCTGGTCATCGCGATCCCGCTGGGCATCGCCCTGACCCGGCGGCGGCTGCGGAAGGCGGCCCCGGCCTTCACCGCGCTGGCCAACATCGGGCAGGCGACCCCGGCCATCGGCCTGCTGGCGCTGCTGGTGATCTGGCTGGGCATCGGCCCGCGCACGGCGATCATCGGCATCGTGATCTACGCGGTGCTGCCGGTGCTCTCCAACACGGTGGCGGGCCTGCGGGCGATCGAGCCGAACATGATCGAGGCGGCGCGCGGGATGGGGATGTCCGGCCGGGGCGTGCTGCTGCGGGTGGAGCTGCCGCTGGCGGTGCCGCTGATCCTGGCGGGTGTACGGACGGCGCTCGTGCTGAACGTCGGCACGGCGACGCTGGCCACGTTCGGCGGGGGCGGTGGGCTCGGCGACCTGATCACGTCGGGCATCCAGACGCAGCGGATGCCGGTGCTGGTGATCGGCTCGGTGCTGACGGTGGTGCTGGCCCTGCTGGTGGACTGGCTGGCGTCGCTGGCGGAGCTGGCGCTGACCCCGCGCGGGTTGGAGGAGCGGTGACGGGTACGTACGGTCCCCGGCGCGGGGCTCTCGCGGGCGGATGCGTCGCCCTGTCCCTGGCCCTGCTGCTCGCCGGGTGCGGGCTCAAGAGCGGGTCCCCGATGGTGGACGAGGTGTCGCCGGGGTCGGTCGGACAGGGCGAGCCGCTCAAGGGCGCGACGCTGACGGTGACCTCGAAGAACTTCAGCGAGAACATCATCCTGGGCCAGATGACCGGCCTGGTGTTCAAGGCGGCCGGTGCGGAGGTCCTGGACCGGACGAACCTGCCGGGTTCCATCAGCGCCCGCGAGGCCATCATCAACGGCGACGCCGACGCGCAGTGGGACTACACCGGCACCGGGTGGATCACCTTCCTGGGCCACGCGGACCCGATCGTCGACCCGAAGAAGCAGTACGAGGCGGTACGGGACGAGGACCGGGGCCACGGGGTGGTCTGGCTGCCCCCGGCCCCGTTGGACAACACGTACGCGCTGGCCATCAGCAAGAAGAACAACGCGAAGTACGGGCTGAGGACCCTCTCGGACGTGGCCGCGCTGGCGAAGAAGGATCCGGGCGCGGTGACGGTCTGCGTGGAGAACGAATTCGCCTCCCGCGACGACGGGCTGCCGGGCATGGAGAAGAAGTACGGGATGACGATCCCGGCCGACAACATCCGGAAGATGGACGCGGGGATCATCTACACCCAGGTCTCCGAGTCCGACTCCTGCCTGCTGGGCGAGGTGTTCACCACCGACGGCCGGATCAAGGCGATGGACCTGGACGTGCTGCGCGACGACAAGAACTTCTTCCCCAACTACAACGCCTCCCCGGTCGTCCACGAGGCAACGTTCGAGAAGTACCCGGTGATCGCCGAGCTGTTGGACCCGCTCGCCCGGAAGCTGACGACCGAGGTGGCGCAGACGCTGAACGCCAAGGTGGACGTGGACGGCGAGGACCCGCACGAGGTGGCGAAGGAGTGGCTGGTGGAGGAGGGGTTCATCGAGGAGGGGTGAGGAGGGGCAAGCCGCGCGGGAGGAAGGCGGGAGCCATCCGGGGGAAGTTGCAAAGAGTGGCTTGCAAAAAAACCTTGCAAAGCATTCTTTGTAACTCTACTGTCGGAGACATGCCCGAGAACGAGAGCGGCCCCCGCCCCCACCACCACGACGGCGCCGACCGCAGGATCCACACCGTGGACGCCCGCACCCTGCGCGCGGTCGCACACCCCCTGCGACTCCGACTGCTCAACGCGCTGCGCGAGTTCGGCCCGGCCACCGCCTCCCGGCTCGGCGAGCGACTGGGCGAGTCCAGCGGAGCGACCAGCTACCACCTGCGGCAGATGGCCCTGGCCGGACTGGTCGAGGACGCACCGGAGCTGGGCAAGGGACGCGAGCGCTGGTGGCGGTCGGTCCACGACGGTTCGGTCTTCGAGAGCTCCGACTTCCGGCGGCACGCCGATCCGGAGGTGCGCGGAGCCATCGACTTCGTCCTGCACGAGACGGCCACCACCCACGCCCAGGAGCTGAACACCTGGCTGGGCACGGTGGGCGACTGGCCGGAGGACTGGCAACGCAGCTGGGACATGAGCGACTTCAAGATCCGTCTCACCCCGGAGCTGGCGATGGAGCTCTCCCGGAGGGTGCACGAGCTGGTGGAGAGCTACCGGGACGCCGTCCCCGAGGAGACCGAGGGTTCGGCGGTCGTCCGCACCCACCTGCACCTCTTCCCGCGCCGCTCCGAGTGACCGCACCGCACCCCGCAACACCCCACCACCTGAAGGGAAGACCGCCATGCACGCCGACGTCCACCACCTCCTGCACACCATCGAGTCCACCGAACTCACCGCCTCAGCACATGAGTTCCGCCTCCCTCGGACCCCGTTGCGCGCCCGGGTCGGCTGGACGCTGGTCGAGGTGGGCCTGCGGCTGACGGCCCGGGGCCGGGAGGCGGCCACGCCCGAACCCCGCGCCGCCACCGCGTTCCATCCGGCGTAGCCGGCGAGCCGGGGAAGGAGGAGGACCATGGCGAACCGTGTTCCACCGGCCGCCACGCTCGCCGCCAACTCCATCTCGACGGCGGGCACTTCACTGACGCTGATCGGCGTCCCCTGGTTCGCTCTGGAGACCACCGGCAGTGCGGGCCGCCGTGCCGCCGCAGGTCAGCAGCTCGGCACCTTCCCGCCCGACCGGAGGGCCTTCAGGGAGCCGACCGCGTCCCCCAGCGTTCTGACCGGCACGACCCGCAGCCCGTCGGGCGCCTCGGCCTCCGCCTGGGCGCACTCGGCCTCGGGGACCAGGAAGACGCTCGCCCCGTCACGGTGAGCGCCCTGGGCCTTCATGGACACGCCGCCGACCGCGCCGACCTTGCCGTCCGCCGTGATCGTCCCCGTACCGGCGATGGTGCGACCGCCGGTGAGGCCGCCGCCGGAACCGTCGCCGTCGAGCTTGTCGATGATGCCGAGGGAGAGGAAGAGCCCGGCGCTCGGGCCGCCGATGTCGCCGAGGTCCACTGCCACCCGCATCGAACCGGGTTCGCGGTCCAGGTAGTTCAGGGCGGCGTCGACGGCGACGTTCTGCGACTCCTTCATGTCGTCGAGGTTGTGCTTCTCGATCTCCTTCTCCGAGCCGCCGGTGGGGTAGACGGAGTCGCGCGGCATGACCGCCCGGTCGGTCCGGAACCACGCGTCGAACACGTCACCGACGCGGACGTCCGCCTTCGGCCCGGTGGCGAGGATCGTCGTCATCCTCAGCTGGCCGTCGGTGGGCCGGGTCTCGGCGCCGGAGATGGTGATCACCGGCCGCCCGTCGTCCTTGCCGAGCACGTCCGCGGTCACGCCGGGCCGCGCCAGGGTGAACGGCAGCGGCGCGAAGGCCGCCGTACCGAACAGGGCGAGGACCGGCAGCGCGCAGAGGGCGAGGAAACGGGGGCGCGAGAGACGAGAGAGCACGCACCCAATCTAACCGCCGCGCCGGAACGGGAACGCGCCCGGCGTACGCCGCCCCGCGCCTCGGCCCCTTCCCGCGCGTGCCCTCCCCCGCACTCCTCGGGCCCGTGGACAGGACGGGCGCCTGCCCCGTACGCGTACCCCTCGTACGGGCACACGCCTACCGCAGCGCGTCCGCGACCTCCCGCGCGGCGTCGAGCACGCGGGGCCCGACCCGTTCCGGGACGGCGTCGGCGAGCATGACGACCCCTACGCTGCCCTCCACGCCGGAGACGCCGACCAGGGGCGCGGCCGCCCCGCTGGCACCGGCCTCGAGTTCGCCGTGGGTGAGGGTGTAGCCGGGGTGGGCGGCGTCCGTGGCCTGCCGTGCGGAGAGGATGGCCCGGCCCGCCGCGCCCCGGTCCAGCGGGTGGCGGAAACCGGCCCGGTAGGCGACGTGGTAGTCGGTCCAGGTGGGCTCGACGACGGCGACCGCGAGGGCATCGCTGCCGTCGACGAGCGTGAGGTGGGCGGTGGCCCCGATGTCCTCGGCCAGGGAGCGCAGCGCGGGCAGCGCCGCTTCCCGGACGAGCGGGTGCACCTGGCGGCCGAGCCGCAGCACGCCGAGACCGACCCGGGCACGGCCGCCCAGATCACGGCGCACCAGGGCGTGCTGCTCCAGGGTGGCGAGCAACCGGTAGACCACGGTCCGGTTGACGCCGAGCTTGGTGGACAGCTCGGTGACGGTCAGGCCGTGGTCGGTGTCGGCGAGCAGTTTGAGGACGCGCAGTCCTCGGTCGAGCGTCTGGGAGGTCTCCGCTGTCACGACGCCCTCTCCTCTTCGGGGTGAGCGACGACGGCCCGGCTCCAGCGGTTGCGACGCCGGTCCCAGCGGCGACGCACGGAGAGGCCGCCGGTCTGGCAGGCACCGGCTGCGCTCCGCGGCGGCGTTGCCACGGGGCGTTCATATGGCGGGGACAGTAGCGAGCCAGTCCGCTCAGCGGAAGTCCTCGTCCAGAATCCGGTCTCCGGAATCAGGGCCCCGAACCGGCCCGCACATAAGGGCCGGTCAGCGCGACGACGTCCGGTAACCGAACATCTACGCGCGTCCACGTGTCACGACCCCGAACCGAAAGGGAGCACGCGGAGGTGAACTGCCGTTAACGTTCCGTGATGAAGAGGCCCATGGTTTCTTTGCCCCCGCTCCCGCCCCGCTCCGGCCGGAACCGGACACCGGACTCCGCTCCGGGCCGCCTCGGGCCGCGCCCGCTTGGTAGCTTCCTGGCACGCGGCCGTACACGGACAACGGCGGTGCTCACGGGAGGAGTTCGATTCCATGGCTTGGGACGAATGGGAACAGTTAAAAGCGGATGCGGCCACCCGACAGCCGACGCGTATGCAGCTGAACCACCCGCCGCCGGAGCCGGGCGGTGCAGGGAGCGGAGGCCAGCAGGGGGACCTGGCAGTCAACCGGACGGATCTGGCCGCGATCGGAGACGCCGCCTATGAACTTCGCCGGGACTTCGGCCGGACCAGCGAGCACGCACGGGCGGCTTCCCAAAAGGCAGCAGGAGGGCTGAAGGCACAGGGGTTCGCGCTCGGCAGCGCTCTGGACCACGTGGCCGCGCGCTGGATCGAGCAGTCCAGGTCCTTATTGGATGCCACCGCCCACATCTCCAACCATCTCGACTTCACCAAGGGCGCCCACGCGGGCGACGAGGTCCACATCGCGGCAACGGTGAGCAACATCGCCACGCTCGACGCGGGCTTCGATGAGAGGAAGGGCTCCTGATGGACCTCGACGCTCTCCGCTTCGGCAACTTCTCCCCACTCGGTGAGGCGATCACCGACTGGGAGCAGATGGTCAAGCAGCTCGCGACCCTCAAGAGAGACGCCAAGGACAACCTGGGCGTCAAGGCGGCGAAGGCCCGGTGGGCGGGCGAGAACGCCACCGTCACACGCTCCTTCGTGGAGAAGACCGCGGCAGAGTTCGCCGATGCCCACACCCAGGCCCGTACGGTCGTCCGCATCCTCGCCGATACCCGGGACGAGTTGGTCTCCTTCCGTGACGAGCTCACCGAGGTGATCTCGCAGGCCGCCAAGAAGAATCTGACGGTCAGGGACACCGGCGACGGGTCGTTCACCGTCACGATGAACATCCACCCCGACCGTGCCGCCAAGGGCACCACCCTCCCCGAGCACAGCCAGACGGAAGCGGAAGGCCTGCGCGACCGGGTTCAGGCGATCCTGCGGAAGGCCACACGCAGCGACACCACCGCAGCAGAGACGCTGCGGCTCATCGTGGACCAGGCCGAGCGCGGATTCTCAGGCGCCGACTACAAGGACCGGGACTCCGCGGCCGAAGCGGTCGCCAAGGCCGAGGCGATCGCCAAGATCCTCAAGAAGGACCCGACCGACGTCACGGCAACCGAGCTGAACACGGTGAACGCCACGCTCGTCACGTACGGCAAGGACCCCCTGTTCGCGGAGAAACTCGCCACCTCCACGACGCCCGACGGTCTGCTGACGTTCTACGCCGGAATCGCCGACCCGGCGCAAGGCTATGGGGCCGACCCCAAACGGTTGGAACAGGCCAAGCTCCTCCAGAAGAACCTGGGCGTCGCGCTGGGCACGGCCACGCTCTCCGACAGCGCCGCCATGCGGTCCTGGGAGCAGAAGATGCTCGAGCTGGGCCCGGAAGAGCTCGGCACCGAGCACGCGAGCAAACCCCGTGGATTCGCCGTCATGAGCAACCTCATGCGGTTCGGCGACTACGACGACCGGTTCCTCAACGAATACGGCGAGAAGCTCGTGGCGTATGACAAGGAACGCAACGTCGAAAACATGAGCCCGTGGATCAACAACTGGAACCACGGCGACCTGAACTTCTCCAGCAAGAACGACCGGGGCCGCGACCCCATGACCGGGTTCATGGAAGCCCTAGGTCACAACCCTGGCGCCGCGACCGACTTCTTCGCCCAGCCGGCCGGTGCCGGATCGAGTGTCGACAAAGAATCCGAGCTGAACGAGAACTTCAAGTACCTGACGAAGGAACGTATTTGGCTGTCGGATGCCTATACCATGGGTGGCGACGACAAGTTCACCGCTGGTCATGAATCCCTCGGCCACGCCCTGGAGGCGGCCACCACCGGGTACGTCTACGATGCCGAGCCGATGGTCTCCAAGGATCCGATGACCCCCGGCAACCGCGATATGCGCACTGCGGAAACAGCCGGCGTCATGGAGCAGGTCGTTTTCCTGTACGGGAGCGAGGACGGGCCGAAGATGCTGCACGATCAGTCCGAACTCGCGCTGAGTCTCGGCAAGATGGGGGCCGCATACATCGATGACATCGACTACAGCATGTCAGGTGTCGGCGACCGGGCGAAGAACGAGGAAACCTTCCCACCGAAGTATCAGGGGCGGGCCGACTTCGGTGAACAAGGAGCTCTCAATTTCCTCAGCGTGATCGGCCAGGACGAGACCTCGCACGGAGCCGTCTCCGCAGCACAGCATTTGTACACGCTGAGCATGCTGGACGCCCACCCGCCCAGCAGCGAGGCAAACATCGACAAGGCGCATGACGCCCTGACAACCGGCAGTGAGGTGCGAGGCATCCTCGACCACTCTCGCGTACAGCAGGCGGAAGCGACGTACAAGGACAACGCGGAGGAGCAGAACAAGTCGCTGGGCCGCTCCGGTGACTGGGTCAAGCTGGGCGCCGGGGCCGTGGTAGGAGGCGGTATCGCCGCGCTGCCCGTGCCAGGTTCGACCGGAGCGGCCATCGCGATCGCGCCGGTGGCTGCGGAAACGATCGGCAACGCGGTCAGCACCTTCGTCGGGCACCAGGTCGACAAGGGAATCGACAAGGCCGAGGAGGATCCGACAGAGCAGGCACAGGTCACCAGCCAGAGATTTCATTCGCTGGCAATCCAACAGCAGGCCGATGCCTACGCCGCGTACATCGGGCCGGACTCCGAAGTCAAGGCCGAGTTGAATCGCCAAAATTGGTCGCAGCAGATCGAGTACAGCTATTTCGGTACCGGATCTCTACAGAACGACTATCGGGGACGCCCCGCCTACAAGGACTGACGCCTGCCCGCCTGACACAACATTCCTCTGAGGAAGCGAATGCCATGCGCAACAGAACTCCCCGGATGCTCTGCGGAACCCTGATGTTTTTCATGGTCGCCGCCTGCACCGACGACGGAAGCAATGAGAAAGCGACACTCTCTGCCTCACAGGTGTGTGACAGCACGCTGCACCCGCCATCGGCGGCAGCCCTCGCCCGTCTGGCATCGACAGATCATTTCACCGAGCTCACCGGAACCAATCAGCTGGGAGACGCGACCAAGTTCTCTTTGCGACTGGCGGCGAAAAGACTTCACCGGAGCGCGAAGGAACGCAACGCCTGCTGGGTCTACAAAGCGGGCGATAATAGAGGAATTCCACTTCTGATAGTCGAATTCGAACCGTCGGAGAGCCACCCCGCACCCGACGAGGAAGCGCGGAAAGCGGAAAGCGATCGCCTCGTCTATCCTCTGGGGTCCTACGCCGAGATCAATGGCGTGATGGGGGCAAACCTGTACTTCTCCTGCTCGACCAAGGGGCTCAAAGGCACCTTGCCCTTCGTCAGGGCGAGCATGTACTCGTCCGGAGGTCAGCTGGCCCCCGGCTCCACGCCCGACGACCGCATGGCTGTCCTCAACGACGTCGCCCGCGGCCTGACCGAGGAGCTCGGCTGTGCGGCCGAAGCCGCGCTGCCCGCCCGGATCCCCGCCCCGACGAACGGCTGACAGCCAGGCCGGAACAGAGAAGAGGGGAAGGAGGGCGGGACGCTCTCCGCAGAAGCGTCCCGCCCTCTCCCCCCACAGGCCCGTCCTCCCGCTCACGTCATCCGCGTCGCCCATTCCTGGACCTTGGCGATGCGCGTCTGGATCTGGTGGGCCGTGGCCTCCGCGCTCGGCGGGCCGCCGCACACGCGGCGAAGTTCGTTGTGGATCACGCCGTGCGGTTTGCCGCTCTGGTGCGTGTAGGCGGAGACCATCGTGTTGAGCTGCTTGCGCAGGCTCAGCAGCTGCTTGTGCGTGACCACGGGCCGGGCCTCGGCGGGCTTCTCCAGGAGGTCGGCCTCCTCGGCCGGCTTCTGGCGGCTGTGCGCGATCTGCCGGCTCTGCCGCTTCTGGAGCAGGAGCTGCACCTGGTCCGGCTCCAGCAGGCCGGGGATGCCGAGGTAGTCCTGCTCCTCCTCGGAGCCGGGGTGGGCCTGCATGCCGAACTCGGCGCCGTCGTACAGCACCCGGTCGAAGACGGCGTCGGACTCCAGGGCCTCGAAAGGCAGCTGCTCCTCGGTCTCCTCGTCCTCCAGCCTCTCGGCGTCGGCGAGGAGCTTGTCCTCCTCGGAGAACGGGTTCTCCTCGTCGCCGCCCTTCTTCGGCTTGTCGAGGACGTGGTCGCGCTCGACCTCCATCTCGTTGGCGAAGTCGAGGAGCATCGGAATGGTCGGCAGGAAGACCGAGGCGGTCTCGCCGCGCCTGCGGGAGCGTACGAAGCGGCCGACGGCCTGCGCGAAGAACAGGGGCGTGGAGATGGTGGTGGCGTACACGCCGACGGCGAGGCGGGGCACGTCGACGCCTTCGGACACCATGCGGACCGCGACCATCCAGCGCGAATCGTCGGCGCTGAACCGGTCGATCTTCTTGGAGGCGGCCTTCTCGTCGGAGAGGACCACGGTCGGCGTCTCGCCGGTGACCTTCTTGAGGATCTTGGCGTACGCGCGGGCCGAGTCCTGGTCCGTCGCGATGACAAGGCCGCCCGCGTCGGGAATGCCCTTGCGGACCTCGGTGAGCCGCTTGTCGGCCGCGGCGAGCACGTTGGGGATCCACTCGCCGGTGGGAGCGAGCGCGGTACGCCACGCCTGGCCGATGGCGTCCTTGGTCATCGGCTCGCCGAGCCGGGCGGCGATCTCGTCCCCGGCCTTCGTACGCCAGCGCATGTTGCCGCTGTAGCTGAGGAAGATCACCGGGCGGACCACGCCGTCCGCGAGGGCGTTGCCGTAGCCGTAGGTGTAGTCGGCGGAGGAGCGGCGGATGCCGTCGTTGCCCTCCTCGTACTGGACGAACGGGATCGGGTTGGTGTCCGAGCGGAACGGCGTACCGGTCAGCGCGAGCCGCCGGGTCGCCGGGTCGAACGCCTCCTGGCAGGCCTCGCCCCAGGACTTCGAGTCACCGGCGTGGTGGATCTCGTCGAGGATCACCAGCGTCTTGCGCTGCTCGCAGCGGTTGCGGTGCAGCATCGGCCGGACGCCGACACCCGCGTACGTCACGGCGACCCCGTGGTACTCCTTGCTCAGCGGACCGGCGCTGTACTCGGGGTCGAGCTTGATCCCTATCCGCGCGGCCGCCTCCGCCCACTGCTTCTTGAGGTGCTCGGTGGGGGCGACGACGGTGATCTGCTGCACGACGTGGTGGTGCAGCAGCCACGACGCGAGGGTCAGCGCGAACGTGGTCTTGCCGGCTCCGGGCGTCGCGACGGCGAGGAAGTCGCGCGGCTGCTCCTGGACGTACCTCTCCATGGCGCCCTGCTGCCAGGCTCGCAGCTTGCCGGCGGTCCCCCAGGGGGCGCGGCCGGGAAAGGCGGGTGAGAGGTGGTGGGAGGCGGTGGTAGTAGTCACGGTCTCCGGTTCGGGGCTCTCGGGTGCGTGGGGCGGTGTCCGCACCGGGCCCGGCCCGATCGGCCCGACCCGCGATACGACAACCGGGCCACCCTACCGGGGGCCCGGTCGGAACCCGGTACGAACAAGCTGCGGCGACGCCGGACGAGACCGTGCTCACATCGCGTCGTGCAGCGCCCTCAGCCGCCCCGCGATCAGATCCACGTCCTCAAGACCGCCCATGGCCACCTCGATGACGAGCTTGTACGCCTCATCCTGGTCGACATCCTGGTCGGCCTCGACCATGTCGGTAGCCCTACCGAAAGAGCACCATCCATGGGGTCACGGTGATACCGCTACTTCTCCCGGACGACGACCCGCGTAGCCACCCACACCCCCACCAGCGCCACCCCGGCCATCGGCAGGAACACCGCCGCGAACGCGCCCGGGTGCGAACCTGCGGCGCCGGCCTCCACCGCGCCGTGGGCCGCCCGCGCCGAGAGCCTTGCCGCCGAGGGCCGCGAAGGCCGCGCCGCCGATGGCGAGCAGCAGCACGTTGGAGAGGCCGTCGGAGATCTGGAGGGCGGCGGAGTTGGAGCCCGCCTCCTCGGGGGCCGACAGCTTGAGCAGCAGCACGCTGGTGGAGGCGATCACCATCCCCATCCCGAAGCAGCCGAAGGCCCAGGCGACGGCGACGGTCCAGACCGGAACGCCCTCGATCAGCACGGAGGGCGCCACGGCGATCGAGGCGGCGACGAGCAGCATGCCGGTCACCATCAGCCGCTCCCGGTGCGCCTCCATGCGGGGCCGGGACTGGACGAACGACCCGAGCGCCCAGGTCGCCCCGCCCACGGCCAGCGACAGCCCGGCCATCGTCGGGGACAGTCCGCGCTGGGTGACCAGCATCAGCGGGACGAAGGACTCGGCGGCGATGAACGACCCGGCGGCGACCCCGCGCAGCAGGACCACCGAGGGCAGCCCGCGCGCCGCCCGCGCGGTCCCGGCGGGCAGGAGACCGCGGACGGCGGGCACCAGCAGGGCGACGCCGACGGCGGCGGGCAGGAGGGCGAACCAGCTCAGCTCCTGCCCCGCGTACTGGAGCAGCCCCGCCCCGGCCGAGATCCCGAGGGCGAGCCGGATGCGGCGGCGGTCGTACGGCTCCGCGGCGGCGGCCGGGCCGGCGGGTCCGGAGGCCGTGCGCCGGATCGCCGGGAGGGCCAGCGCGAGCGGGATCACGATGAGCACGGGGATGCCGACGAAGACCCAGCGCCACCCGAGCTGCTCGGTCACGGTGCCGGCGGCCAGCGGTCCGACGACGGAGGGGATCACCCAGCTCGCGGCGAAGGCGGCCAGGATCGCGGGCCGGATGCGTTCGGGGTAGGCCCGCCCGATGACCACGTACAGCGCGACGATGACCAGCCCGCCGCCGAGGCCCTGGACGGCCCGGCCCGCGATGAAGACCCACATGCCGCCGGCCGCCCCGGAGAGCAGCAGACCCGCGCCGAAGGCGGTGATCCCGGTGGCGAGCGGCTGGAGCGGCCCGCGCCGGTCGGCCCACTGCCCGGAGAGGACCATGGCGAAGAGGCTGGTGGTGAAGTACGCGGAGAAGGCGAACGCGTAGAGCGGGATCCCGTTCAGCTCGCGGGCGGCGACCGGCATGGCCGTACCGACCGCCGTGGCCTCGAACGCGATGAGGAACACCACGGACACGATGCCGATGCTCAGCGCCCGGTAGGTGCGCCCGAGGACCCCCTCGACGGCCTCGCGCGGAAGATCGGACAGCGGGTCGGGGGAAGTGGCGTCGGTCGCGGGCAGCGCGAGGTGGGCGGCTTCGGTGCCGTCACGGGGTTCGAGGGCGGTCATGACCTCAGCGTAAGGGGCGTCGGCGGGTTTGGGCCCTGTCGATGTACGGTCCCGCGCTCGGCCCTTGGTCGTAGGTCCGGGGGTCCGGCCCCCACGGGCCGGGGCGGACGGGCCCCGGCCCGGTTGTGAACGGGGCATGGCAGTCGTATTGCGTGCGGTCCGGAATCCTTGAGGCGGGGGCCCGGGGGCCCGTAGCGTCGTTGTCGGCGGAGGAACAAGGAACACCGCGCCACCCCCGACCGTGTGCCCGAGAGGCTCAGGGGCTCGACTGCAACTCGAGTTACACCGGTTCGAATCCGGTCACGGTCTCCACCACGAACCGGCCGTCCCCGCCACGGGGGCGGCCGGTCCGTTCTCCGCGCCTCACGGAGGGGAAGTCCGCGAGCGCGGGGGGCCTCGTGCCCGGTGCGAGCGGCGGGGGCAGCAGCTCCAGTTCCCGGTACGACCTCGGTGCGAGCGTTGCCGGCGGTCCCCGCCGGGTTCAGGGACCGCCGCCGGAACGGACGCGCCGCTGTCACCCCTTCGGCGTCGCCACCGCCGCCTGCGGCCTGATCGGGAGCCGGTTCACCGGGCGGCCCGTTGCCGCGCGGACCGCTGCGGCGACCGCGGCGGGGGCCGTGACGACCGGGACGGCGGAGGCGGCTTTGGCGCCGAAGGGGGCCACCACGTCGCGTTCCTCGATCAGCTTCACGATCCGGATGTCCGGGGCGTCCAGCGAGGTCGGGAGTGCGTAGCCGGTCAGGTCGGGGTGGCGGATCAGCCCCTTCGCGGTGCGGAGGTTCTCCGTGAGGGCCGCGCCGATGCCCTGGGTGATGCCCGCCTCGATACGGGTCGCCAGCTGCGCCGGGTTCAGGACGCGGCCGACGTCCTGGGCGACCGCCATCTCGACCACGCGGACGGAGCCGAGCTCGATGTCGACGTCGACCACGGCCCGTACCGCGCAGAACGCGAGGCCCACGAACGCGTCGCCCTGGCCGTACTCGTCCAGCGGCTCCGTGGGGTGGGGCCGGCACTGGGCGGTGGCCCACAGTTCCTTGCCGTCCAGCGTCTCGGCGACCGTCGTGGACAGTACGCCGTCGTACGAGGTGATCTTGCCGTCCGCGATCTGGAGCAGCTCGGTGGACATGCCGAACTTGTGGGCCAGCGGCTGGAGGAGCTGGGTGCGGACCATCTTCGCCGCGCGCTCCACCGCCCCGCCCGACACCCAGGTGTGCCGGCCGTGGGTGGCCGGACCGGCGGGCGGCTGGTCGGTGTCGACCGCGGCCACGTGGACCTCGTCGACGCCCAGGACCTCCTGGACGATCTGCCGGGCCAGCGTGGTGAAGCCCTGACCCGTCTCGACCGCCGCGCAGATCACCGTGGCCACGCCGTCGTGGACCCGGACCGTGGCCGTGGAGACCTCGTCCGCGCCCTCGGCGCCGAGCATGTGGACCATGCCCACGCCGTAGCCCACGCCCCGGCGCACCGCTCCGGGCTCCCCCGCGCCCTCCGGGCCGCCCGGCAGCAGCCAGTCGTCCTCCGGACCGTCCTTGGGCAGGACGGGGAGGGGGAAGTCACGGACGGCCCGGAGCAGTTCGGCCACCGGGGCCGGGCAGGTCACCGTCTGGCCCGTGGGCAGGATGTCGCCCGTGGACAGGGTGTTGCGGAGGCGGAGTTCGGCCGGGTCGATGCCGAGCTTGGCGGCCAGCTTGTCCATCTGGCCCTCGTACGCCGCGCACACCTGCATCGCGCCCTCGCCGCGTACATGACCGGACGGCGGGTTGTTCGTCCGGACCGCCCAGCCCTCGATGAAGGCGTGCGGCACGACGTACGGGCCGCAGGCGAACGCCACGGCCGCCGCCAGCGACTCCGACGAGGCGTCCGCGTACGCGCCCGCGTCCAGCAGGATCTGCGCCTCCACCTTGACCAGCCGGCCGTCCGCGTCCGCGTGGTGGCGGTAGCGCAGGAGGGAGGGGTGGCGGTGGGTGTGGCCGAGGAAGGACTCCTCGCGGCTCGCGGCCAGTTTCACCGGGCAGCCGGTACGCAGGGCGAGCAGCCCCAGCGGGATCTGGAAGCCCGGATCCTCGCGGTCGCCGGTCGCGCCGGGCACCCCGGTCACGACGACCTTGACCCGGTCGGGCTCCAGGCCGAAGCAGGCGGCGATCAGGTCGCGGTCGGTGTGCGGGTCGGTGGAGGCGGTGTAGATCTCCACGCCGCCGTCCGGGCGGGGCACGGCGAGACCGGCCTCCGCCCCGATCGGGGCCGGGTCCTGGCGGCCGATGCGGTACAGGCCCTCGACGACGACCTCACCGGTCGCCTCCGGGTCGCCGTAGCGCAGCGGGATGTGCCGGATCAGGTTGCCCTCGGGGTGCAGCGGCTCTGCGGCGAACGCCTTCTCCGGGTCGGTGACCGGCTCCAGCACCTCGTACCGTACGGCGATGGCGGCGGCGGCCAGCCGGGCGGTGTCCGGGTGGTCGGCGGCGACGGCGGCGATCGGCTCGCCGTGGTGACGCACCAGGTCGGAGGCGAACACCGGCCGGTCCACGACGTGGCGGCCGTAGGTGCCGTCCCCCGGCACGTCCTCGTGGGTGACGACCGCCCGCACGCCGGGCATCTCCTCGGCCCCCGAGGTGTCGATGGACAGGATGCGCGCGTGGGGGTGCGGGGAGCGCAGCACGGCCGCCCAGAGCAGGCCCTCGGCCCAGAGGTCGGCGGCGTACGGGAAGGTGCCCTCGGTCTTGGCACGGGTGTCCGCGGAGCGCAGCGACGCCCCCAGGCCCTGCTGGGGCGGCTCCTGGTCGGGGCCGGGGCCCCCGCCCGGTGCGCCTGCCAGCGCGTCGATCCTGGGCAGGCTGGTGCTGGTCGCGTTGGCCGCGGTGGCCGCGTCGCCGCTCACGCCGCCTCCTTGTCGTTCGCCCCGCCGGCGAGGCGACGGGAGGTGAGCCCTGGGTTCGCGTGGTCGTGGTGCGTGTGCTGCTGCCGGTGCTGTCCGGCGGCGCCGCGGGCGTGGCTCACAGCGCCTCTCCCTCGTGCGGGTGCGGCCCCTGCTGTACGCCGCCGGCACCCGGTTCGGCCTGGTGCGGGACGCGCGCCTCGTCCGGCGGCGCCGCGGCCGCCTCGGCGCTCGCCTCGCGGGCCGCGACGACGTCCGCCACCGCGTCGAGCACGCCCCGGTAGCCGGAGCAGCGGCAGAGGTTGCCACAGAGGGCCTGGCGGGTCTCCAGCTCCGTGGGGGCGTGGTTGCCCTCCAGGAGGTCGTGGACGGTCATCGCCATGCCGGGGATGCAGAAACCGCACTGCACGGCTCCGCAGGAGGCCAGCGCGCGCTGGACGTCGGAGGGCTCGCCGTCGACGGCGAGGCCCTCGACCGTACGCACTTCGCTGCCGGCGGCGGTGGCGGCGGGAACCAGGCAGGAGGCGACCAGCCGGCCGTCGACCTGGACGTTGCAGGCGCCGCACTCGCCCTGCGAGCAGCCGTCCTTGGCTCCGGCCAGGCCGAGGCGCTCGCGGAGCACGTAGAGGAGGGACTCGCCGACCCAGGCGTCGCTGACCGGGCGGTCCGCGCCGTTCACGTGCAGCACGTAGGAGGCCGCGGGGTGCTCGCTCGGCGCGTCGAGGGGGGCGGGGGCCGGGGCGGGCACTGCTTCCGGGTCCGGGTCCGGGCTCGAACCCGATTCCGGTTCACGTTCCGGTTCCGGGGTGTCCGGGGCCGCGTCGGGAGTGGTGAACGGTGCCGCGTGTGCGTCGGCGGCCTCGGGGGCGGGCCCGGTGGCCGTGCCGTCCCGCGTGTCCGCCCCGGCCGGGGAAACCTCGGCCACGGCAGCGGCATCGGGGGCGTCGGGTCCGGGAACGGCCGCGGATTCCTGTTCCGCTTCCGCCGGGCCGGCCGCCTCGTCCGACTGCTCCGCCCGCTCCGCCGGTTCGTCCGCCCGACCGTCCGCCACCGGTTCGGCTTCGGTGGTCTGCCGGGGTTCGGGAACGGCTACGGGATCGGTCTCCGGCTCCGGCACCGGGGCCGGTTCGGGGGTCTGCGCGGCCCAGGGTGCGGGGGCTCCGCCGGGCAGCGTCGCCGGACGGGCGCTGTCCCCGTACCACGGCGACGCCTGCGCCTGCGCCGGGACCGGGAAGGCGTCCGATGCGTCCGGGAGGTCCCCGTCCGCCGCAGGAACCGTCCACTGGCCCGTGTGACCCGCGGGATCGCTGTGACCGAAGTCGTCGGTGTGCGCGGTGTGGCCCACGGGGTCGGCGTGGCCCGTGTGGTCGAGCTGGTCGGCGTGGTCGGTCCGGCTCGCGTTCCCCGCGTGGCCGAAGTCGTCCGTGTGACCCGCGTAGTCCACGTGCCCGGTGTGCCCGGTGTGGCCCGTGTGATCGACGGGTCCGGGGGGGCTCTGCCCGTCCAGGGCGTCGTGGTGCCCGGCCGCCGGGGCGGTCGGCGTCTCCCCCAGCACCTCCGTGAAGTTCCACTGGGCCGTGGCGTGCGAGGTGTCCTCGTACGGGCCCTGGTAGCCGCTCGGGACGCCGCCCTGCTGGTTCGGGTCGGGCCAGTGGATCGCACCGGCCCCCTGGTGGGCGGCGGCCTCCCGGGCGCGCTGCTCGGCCTCGGCCTGCTGAGCCTGCGTCTGGACCACCCAGCTGCCCGTCGCCGCCGGGTCGAGACCGGCGGCCGGGGTCAGCGGCACGATCATCGGGGGCACGTACCCGTGGCCGGGCGCGGCCAGCGGGATGTCCGCCAGGTCCTCCGGCGGGATGTGCACGAACGCGGTGGCGTCGGCGTCGAAGCCGTCGCCCTGCGAGGTCGGCTCCCAGCCGCCGTACCGGGAGTCCGGGCCCTCGGAGTGCCCCTGCCACCCGTACTGATCGTGCTGGTCGTGCTGGTTGGGGTTTTCCTCATTGCTCACGACAGTGCCCTCCCCAGCGCGCGTCGGGCGAGCGCGGCGACGGTACGCCGCAGGTGCAGGACGGCCGGGGACAGCGGCGGGGCCTCTGTACCGTCGGCCGGTGGTGCGTGGTCCGGGATGCAGGCGGCGGCGACGTACTCGCCGAAGGCGGCCAGCGCGTCGGGGGCCAGCCCGCGTTCGCCGTCCCAGTCGATCAGCGAGGCGATCCAGCGCTCCGCCTCCAGCGGGCGCAGCGGCATCGGCGCGATCGCGCCGACCGCGCAGCGCACGCCGCGCCGGGCCGGGTCCAGGACGATGGCGACCGAGGCGGTGGCGCGGCCGGGGCCGGTGCGGCCGGTGGCCTTGAGGAAGACCTGCGGGGCGTGCAGCAGCGGTACGCGGACGAAGCCGATCAGCTCCGCGGGCTCCAGCATCTCGCGGCCGGCGAGCAGGTGGGAGACGGGGATCTCGCGGCGGACGCCGCCGGGGCCCGCGACGACGAGCTCGGCCTCCAGAGCGGCCAGCACGGGCAGGGCGTCGCCGGTGGGCGCGGAGGTGACGATGTTGCCGCCGAGCGTGCCCGCGTTGCGGATCTGGGGCGGTCCGGCGGCGCGGGCGGAGGCAGCGAGGGCGGGGATGAGGGCGGCGAAGTCGGGGCGGCCCATGCGGGCGTGGGTGAGCCCGGCGCCGAGGAGGGCGTGGCCGTCCTGGTAGTGCCAGCCGCGCAGCTCGCTGATCCGGCCGAGGCCGACCAGCGCGGAGGGGCGCAGGAGCCCCTTGTTGACGGCCGCCATCAGGTCCGTTCCCCCGGCGACCGGTACGGCTGCGGGCATGGCGCCGAGTGCCGCCACGGCCTCGTCCAACGAGGCCGGCAGCGTCACCGTCTGCGCCGCCTGCGGTGCGTGCGTGGTCAACCCAGCTGCCCCTTCCCGGTCTCCCGGCTGTCTGGCCTGTTCCGCCGTACGGTACGTGCTCACAGCCCGGACGTGGCAACTCTGGCACATCTTCCGAGCGGACCGACGCGAGGGTCCGCGAAGGACGGTTCCGTCCCTGACCTGCGGGATGCTCCGGTTTGCCAGGTCTTCTGCGCCGAGGGTGAATTGCCACTCTTCAGCGAGGGTTGTACGACTTATGCGTTTCGCGTCCCCCTCGCGGCAGGGGCGGTCCGCGAGCGGCGCCGGTGGTGGTGCCGGTCCCGAACGCGCGTCGGCCGCAGCCGCCCCGGAGGACGGCTGCGGCCGACGGGCCGGTGCGGGGTCAGACCACCGGCGGGGCTCCCTCGATCGGGCGGCCCAGTACGCCGGGGCGCCGCTGCCGGGGCAGCGGACCGCCCGGGCGGCGGTAGTCGACGCCGAGGGCGTCGAGCCGGGCGTAGTGGGCGGTCATCCGGGCGTCGAACGCGGCGAAGTCCCGTTCGGCCGGGGCGGGGAGGGCGGACCAGACGACCTCGGCGAACGCGGCGAGGCGCGGGAAGACCTGGTAGTCGACGCGGTCCCGGTTCTGCATGACCTCGGTCCACACGTTGGCCTGGGCGCCCAGGATGTGACGGGCCGCCTCCTCGCTCAGGCCCGGCGGGACGGGCTCGAAGCGGTAGACGTCCTCCAGGGTCCGTACGTATCCGATGGGCATCGGTTCGTCGGGGCCGCCGTCCTGACGGTGGTCCAGGTACACCTGCTGCTCGGGGCACATGACCACGTCGTGCCCGGCCTCGGCGGCCGCGATGCCGCCGGCGTAGCCGCGCCAGGAGGAGACGGCCGCCCCTTCGGCGAGGCCGCCCTCCAGGATCTCGTCCCAGCCGATGAGGCGGCGGCCGCGGGCGGTGAGCCAGGAGTCGAAGTGGCGGATGAACCAGGACTGGAGGCCGTCCTCGTCCTTCACACCGAGTTCGGCGATCCTGGCCCGGGCCGCCGGGGACGCCTTCCACTGGTCCTTGGGGCACTCGTCGCCGCCGATGTGGACGAACGGCGAGGTCTCGGCCGGGAAGAGTTCGAGCACCTCCTCCAGGACGCCCTCGAAGAAGCGCAGGGTGATGTCGGTGGGGGCGAGGACGTTCGGGTTGACCCCCCAGGTGTCCCAGACGGAGAGGGCGGTGGTGTCGACGACGTCGGTGTTGCCCAGTTCGGGGTAGGCGCTGATCGCGGCCTGCGAGTGGCCCGGTATGTCGATCTCGGGGACGACCCGGATGTGCCGCTCGGCGGCGTAGGCGACGATCTCGCGGATGTCGTCCCGGGTGTAGAAACCGCCGTGGGGGGTCTCGTCCCACAGGTCGGAGGCCCGGTGGCCGTACTTGGTGCGCGAGCGCCAGGAGCCGACCTCGGTCAGGCGCGGGTAGCGCTCGATCTCGATGCGCCAGCCCTGGTCGTCGGTGAGGTGGAAGTGGAAGACGTTCAGCTTGTGGGCGGCCAGCAGGTCCAGGTAGCGCAGGACGTCGTCCTTGGGCAGGAAGTGCCGGGACACGTCGAGCATCATGCCGCGCCAGCCGAAGCGGGGTTCGTCCTCGACGAGGACCGGCGGGACCTCCCGGGTGCCGCCCGGCGTGAGGGGCGCGCGCCGGAAGACGTCGGGGCCCAGGAGCTGACGGAGGGTCTGCGCGCCGTGGAAGACGCCGGCCGCGGTGCCGCCCGTGATGCGTACGGCGTTCGCCTCGACGGCCAGGCGGTAGCCCTCGGGGGCGAGCGAGGCGTCGAGGGCCAGCACGATGCCCCGCCCGGTGGAGCCGGTGCCCGAGCCGTCGCCCGCGCCCGTGCCGTCGCCCTCGGGGAAGGGCAGGCCGGTGGCCGGGCCGAGGGTGGCGCGCAGCCAGCGGGCGACGCCCTCGGTGCCGGGCCCGGCGGTCAGCGGAGTGGTGCAGTCGAGCGGGTACGGTCCGGCGGCGGCCGCGGTCAGGGTGCGCGGGGCCGGGACGAGGCCGAGGGCCGCGGTGTCCACGGCGCCCGTGACCAGGGGGTTCTCGGGTGTCATGACGTCAGTCCTTAACCGCGCCACCCAGTCCGGAGACGAGGCGTCGCTGTACGAGTACGAAGAAGACCAGTACGGGGATGGTCATCACCGTCGAGCCTGCCATGATCCCTCCCCAGTCGTTCTCGTCCGGTTTGAAGAAGACCAGCAGCGCCATCGGCAGCGTCGACTGGGAGGTGTCGCTGATGATGAAGGACTTCGCGAACAGGAAGTCGTTCCAGGTGGTGATGAAGGAGAAGACGCTGGTCGCCACGAGGCCCGGGAAGACCAGCGGGAAGAGGATCTGCCACAGGAACCGGGTGCGGCTCGCCCCGTCGATGTAGGCGGCCTCCTCCAGTGCCTCGGGGACGGCCTTGACGAAGCCGCGCAGCATCCAGATGGCGAACGGCAGCGAGAAGGCCAGGTGCGGCAGGATCAGCGAGCCGAGGGTGTTGAGCTGGCCGAAGTCCCGCATGAGGAAGAACAGCGGGATGGTCAGCGCCTCGACCGGCACCATCTGCGCGACCAGGAACATGATCAGCAGCGTGGTGCGGAACCTGAAGCGGAACCGGGTCACGGCGGTGGCGGCCAGGAAGGCGACCAGCGCGGAGAGGATGACGACGGTGCCCGCCACCAACAGGCTGTTGAGGAAGTAGCGCCCGAAGTCCTGCTGTTCGAAGACCCGGCGGAACGAGTCGAGCGAGGGGGCGAGCGTCCAGGGGCGGGCGTCGGTGGACTGGATCTCCCCGGCCGGTTTGAACGCGGAGAGCACCATCCAGTACAGCGGGAAGGCGACCGCGACGGCGATCAGGAGGGCGGCGGCCTCGGCGGCCAGCCTGCCGGGGCGCTTGACGCGCAGGAGCCCGGCGATGCCGCCGCTCCCCCGCGTACCGCCGCGTACGGTCCGCTCGGGCACGGCGCTGTCGGTCGTCGCGCTCACAGTTCCTCCCCCTGGCGCCGCACCAGGCGCAGATAGACCAGCGTGACGGCCAGCAGGATCACCAGCATCACGACACCGATGGCCGATCCGAGGCTGTACTGCGAGGACGCGAACGCCTTCTGGTACGCGTACACGTTGAGCACCAGGTTCTGGCCGGCGATGCCGCCGCCGCTGGTCATGACGTAGATCTGGGTGAAGACCTTGAAGTCCCAGATGATCGACTGGATGGTGACGACGATGAGGATGGGCTTGAGCATCGGCGCCATGATGGTGCGCCAGATCCGCCACTGGGACGCGCCGTCCAGCGAGGCGGCCTCCAGCACCTCGGTGGGGATGGCCCGGATGCCCGCGTACACGGTGACCATCACGAACGGGAACGAGCACCACAGGACTTCCATCAGCACGAGCGCGAAGGCGCTGTAGCGGCCGTACGTCCAGGAGAAGTCGCCCAGCCCCAGCACCTTGTTGACCGGTCCGAAGTCGGGGTCGAAGAGGAAGACCCAGACGGTGGAGCCGGTGATCGCGGGGGTGGCCCACGCGCCGAGCGCGGCCATCATCAGCGCGAGCCGGGGCAGGGCGCGGATGCGGGTGAGCAGCACGGCGAGCGCGCAGCCGACGAACAGCGTGGAGACCACACAGGCCGCCGCGAAGACCACGGTGGCGAGGAGGACCTGCCAGAACTGGCTGTCCTCGAAGAGGGTGGCGTAGTTGCCGAACCCCTGGAAGGTGGTCGGTTCGCCGCCGCTGACCTGGGCCTGGGTGTACTCCAGGAACGAGATCAGGCCGAGTTGGTAGATCGGGTAGACCAGCAGCCCGGCGAGCAGGACGAGGGCGGGCAGCAGGTAGAGCCAGGGGGTCCAGCCGGAGTGCCCCTTGGGCGAGACGGACCGGCCGCGCCGGGGCGGGCGCGCGGCCGGGGAGCCGCTGCCCGCCCCGGCCGCGCCCGCGGGCGGGGCCTTGAGCGGAGAGGTGTGCGTGGTCATCGTCAGCCGGCTTCGGTGAAGGCCGCGTCCATCTTCTTCGCCGCGTCGTCCGAGGCCGTCGCCACGTCCTTACGGCCGGAGACGATCTCCTGGAACATCGTCGGCAGGATCAGCGAGGCGTCGATCTGGCCCCAGGCCGGGGAGGCGGGGACGAACTTGGCGCCCGCGCCCAGGGTCCGGACGAACGGGGCGACGAACGGCTCCTTCTTCGCGGCGTTGTCCAGGACGTCGGTGTAGGTGGGCAGGAAGCCCATCGCGTCGAACATCGCGGCCTGGGTCTTCTTGCCGGACAGCGACTTCATCAGGTCGACGGCGAGGGTGCGGTGGGAACTGCTCTTGAGGACGCCGAGGTTGTTGCCGCCCGCGAAGGCCGGGGCGATGGAGCCCTCGGCGACGCCGGGCAGCGGGACGACGGCGTACTTGCCCTTGACCGCGCCGGCCTCGACGGCCGCGTGGCTGAAGTCGCCGCCGATGGCCATGGCGGCCTTGCCGGAGGCGAAGGCGGTCACGGTGGCGTTGCCGCCCATGGAGGCGCACTTGGCGGCCGGGCAGTTGTCGTCGCCGAAGAGGGAGGTGTACGCCTCGATGCCCTTGCGGGACTTCTCGCTGTTGATGCCGGACGTGTACGTGCCGCCGGTCTCGCCCGCGAGTTCGCCGCCGTTGGCCCAGATGAAGGGCATCGCGCCGTAGGTGTACGCGCCGCCCACCGCGAGGCCGTAGAGGTCGGGCTTGGCCTTGCGGATCTTCTTGGCGGTGGAGATCAGCTCGGCCTGGGACTTGGGGGCGTCGATGCCGAGGTCCTTGAAGACGTCGGTGCGGTAGTAGAGGGCCCGGACGCCGACGAAGAAGGGCGCGCCGTAGACCTTGTCCCCGACGGTGACGGACTGCTTGGCGATCGGGTCGGTGTCCTTGGCCTCGTCCCAGGCGCCGAACTCCTCGGTGATGTCCGCGAGTCCGCCGTCCTTGACGTATCCGGCGGTGTCGCTGTTGCCGTACTCGATGAGGTCGGGGGCGCTCTCGGGGTCGTTGAACGCGGCCTTCATGCGCTGCGCGCGGGTGTCGACGGGTATGTACTCGATCTCGACCTTCGCACCCTTGTGGGCCTTCTCGAAGTCGGCGACGGCCGCGTCGACGACCTTCTCCTTGGGCTTGTTGCCGACCTCCTGGAAGAGCCAGACACGGAGGGTGCCGCTCTTGTCGTCACCCTTCGCACTCGTGTCGGAGGTCTGCGGCGCGCAGGCGGTGGCGGTGAGGCCGGCCAGCACAAGCGCCGCAGCCGGGGTGGCAATTCGGGCAGAAAGCTTCATCCGGAACCCCTACCGGTCATGTGTTGCATCATGTGCAACGTGCGTTTCGTTCTGCACAACTGGCAGGAGAGTAGATCCGTCTCCGGGGCGACGACAAGTGGTCTCGACCACTCTGTGACCAGCGGATGCAGCCCGTGCAACGCCACCATCCGGTCACCGTCCGTGAGCGGGCATGCGAAAGGCCCCCGCGCGCACGTGTCGTACGCTCCGGGGGCCTTCGGGGGAGGAAGGAGCCGGTCCTACTTCTTGTCCTTGCCGCCCTTGCCCTTGTCCTTGTCGCCGCCGGCGCCCATGGACTCGTAGATCTCCTTGCACATGGGGCAGACCGGGTACTTCTTGGGGTCGCGCCCCGGTACCCAGACCTTGCCGCACAGCGCGACCACGGGAGTGCCCTCCAGGGCGCTCGCCATGATCTTGTCCTTCTGGACGTAGTGGGCGTAGCGCTCGTGGTCGCCGTCGCCCCTCGACACCTGCGGCGTCGGCTCGACGAGGGTCCCCGTACCTGCCCCGCGATCGGGCTCAAGAGTGCTCATAACCGCCAAGGGTACTGAAAGAGACGGCCCGAGGTTGAGCGAAGGGTCACCCCCGGTCGAACGGAAGGGCGTCCGGTCAGTTGAGCGAGGGATCGTCCGCATACGTGGCGATCATCGCGAGCTCGCTGCGCTGGCGGCGGAGCACCGCGCGCCAGAGCCGCTCGGGGTGCGGCGCGGAGACGTCGCCGGGCTCCGACTCGACCACGTACCACGCGCCTTCGTTCAGCTCGCCCTCCAGCTGGCCCGGCCCCCAGCCCGCGTACCCGGCGAAGATCCGCAGCGAGCCGAGGGCGGGCCCCAGCAGCTCCGGCGGGGTCTCCAGATCGACCAGGCCGATCGCCCCGTGCACCCGCCGCCAGCCGAGCGGGCCCTCGTCGCCGGGGATCACCGCCACGCCCAGCGCCGAGTCGAGCGAGACCGGCCCGCCCTGGAAGACGACGTCCGGCTCCCCGGTCAGGGCGGCCCAGGGCGCGAGGATGTCGCCGACGCCCACCGGGGTGGGGCGGTTGAGGACCACACCGAGGGAGCCCTCCTCGTCGTGGTCGAGGAGCAGCACCACCGCGCGGTCGAAATTCGGGTCCGTGAGGGCGGGTGCGGCCACGAGCAGCCGCCCTGTGAGCGAGGACACCTCGGTCATGGCTCGAATGATCCCGCATCTTCACCCGTCGCGGGAGCCGAGTGAGCGTGATGCCGCCCTCGGAAGAGCCAGCGCAGCTCAGGGCGCACGGGGGCATGGGGAGCGCACCGGGCGTCACGACGGGGGCGGCCATCCGGACGGTGACCCTCCGCAAGATCGGATACGCGGAGGGTGTCGCGGCGCTTCCACGATGTCCGCACACCCCCCTTCGCCTACCGGAACGGGGGTAGGAGGCCATTACCCTTTTCGTTGGCCCCCCTGCCCGACCACTCCGGAACGCGAGATACATGACCGGCACAGACGATGTCCTGCTTGTCCACGGCGGCACCCCGCTGGAGGGCGAGATCCGCGTCCGAGGCGCCAAGAACCTGGTGCCGAAGGCCATGGTCGCCGCGCTGCTCGGCAGCGGGCCCAGCCACCTCCGCAACGTTCCCGACATCCGTGACGTACGGGTGGTCCGGGGGCTTCTCCAGCTGCACGGCGTCACGGTCCGCCCCGGCGACGAGCCCGGCGAACTGATCCTCGACCCCTCGCACGTGGAGTCGGCCAACGTCGCCGACATCGACGCCCACGCGGGGTCGTCGCGCATCCCGATCCTCTTCTGCGGCCCGCTGCTGCACCGCCTCGGCCACGCCTTCATCCCCGGCCTGGGCGGCTGCGACATCGGCGGCCGCCCGATCGACTTCCACTTCGAGGTGCTGCGCCAGTTCGGCGCGACCATCGAGAAGCGGGCGGACGGCCAGTACCTGGAGGCCCCGCAGCGGCTGCGCGGCACCAAGATCCGGCTGCCGTACCCCTCGGTGGGCTCCACCGAGCAGGTGCTGCTCACCGCCGTCCTCGCGGAGGGCGTCACCGAGCTGTCCAACGCGGCCGTCGAGCCGGAGATCGAGGACCTCATCTGCGTACTGCAGAAGATGGGCGCGATCATCTCCATGGACACCGACCGGACCATCCGGATCACCGGTGTCGACCGGCTCGACGGGTACACCCACCGGGCGATCCCGGACCGTCTGGAGGCGGCCTCCTGGGCGTCGGCGGCGCTGGCGACCGAGGGCAACATCTACGTGCGCGGCGCCCAGCAGCGCTCGATGATGACCTTCCTGAACACCTACCGCCGGGTCGGCGGGGCCTTCGAGATCGACGACGAGGGCATCCGCTTCTGGCACCCGGGCGGCGCGCTCAACGCCATCGCGCTGGAGACGGACGTGCACCCCGGCTTCCAGACCGACTGGCAGCAGCCGCTGGTCGTGGCGCTGACGCAGGCGGCGGGGCTGTCCATCGTCCACGAGACGGTGTACGAGTCGCGGCTCGGCTTCACCTCCGCGCTCAACCAGATGGGCGCGCACATCCAGCTCTACCGCGAGTGCCTGGGCGGCTCGGACTGCCGCTTCGGCCAGCGCAACTTCCTGCACTCGGCGGTCGTCTCGGGCCCGACCAAGCTGCAGGGCGCGGACCTGGTCATCCCGGACCTCCGGGGCGGCTTCTCGTACCTGATCGCGGCGCTGGCGGCGCAGGGCACCTCACGGGTGCACGGCATCGACCTGATCAACCGTGGTTACGAGAACTTCATGGAGAAGCTGGAGAAGCTCGGCGCGAAGGTCGAGCTGCCGGGCGGTTCACTCGTCTGAACCACCCTCACGCCCGTCGGGCGCACAGTGCTGCCGCACACAGCGCTGCGCACCGCGGTCCCCCGTGAGCAGTCCGCCGCCCCGGTTCCGGTCTCGGAGCCGGGGCGGCGGGCTGTCGGGCGTCGGAGGGGCCCTGCGAGGCCGTACGGGCGCGGCGGGGACGGACCGGGCGAGGCAGGACACGCCGGACCCCCGGCAGCCCCGCACGGGCGGCGCGGGGCCGTGGGCGTCCCGGGCAGGGGCGGCGAGGGCGTGCGGGGGCATCCGGGGCCTCCGGGCGCGTGCGGGGCGCGTGTACGGGGCGGACGCGTACGAGGGCGCATGTGCCCCTGGCATGCGCGAGGGCGGCCACTCCTGGTCAGGAGTGGCCGCCCTCGCCGTGCCAGGGGCGGTGCGCCCGTGGCCTTCGTGCCGTGGGGTTACTTGCCCTTGGCGGCTTCCTTGAGCTTCGAGCCCGCGGAGACCTTCACGCTGTAGCCGGCGGGGATGTTGATCGGGTCGCCGGTCTGCGGGTTCCGAGCGGTGCGAGCGGCACGGTGGGTGCGCTCGAAGGTCAGGAAGCCGGGGATGGTGACCTTCTCGTCACCCTTGGCGACGACCTCACCGACGGTCTCGGCGAGCGCGGCCAGCACGGCGTCGGCGTCCTTGCGCGTCACCTCGGCGCGGTCGGCCAGGGCGGCCACCAGCTCACTGCGGTTCATGTTGTTACTCCCGTGTTCTTCTTGCCTGTGAGGCGTGAGATCGAAGCCGATGCTGCCAGGGCCCTCTGACAGTCCCCGGACCCGGGTCTGATGTCAGACCCTCTCGCCCGATTACGCATCCTGCCCCCACCAGCGGCGGGAAAGCCAATCCGGAACCCTTCGAGGTCGATGAAAAGCGCCACGGTTTGCTCGTGGTGACGCTCCGTCGACTTGGCCGAGCGGTCCGCAGCGGATGCCGGGCCCCGCAGGGCCCACTGCCCGCCCACCCTAAAGGGGCGTTTGGGGCGCCGCGACCCGCGACGCGCCGTGCGGCGCGGGCGGGTGCGGGCCGGGATGCCTCTCGCGTACCCCCCGAAAGAGGGCCCAAACGGCGGCGTCAGACCGCCGCCGGGGGGGCGGTCGCGGAGGCGCCGGCGGCCTTCGCGGCGGCCCGGACGGCGCCCGCGACGGCGCCGGCGACCTTGTCGTTGAAGACGGAGGGGATGATGTAGTTCGCGTTGACCTCGTCCTCGGCGACCACGTCGGCGAGGGCGCCGGCCGCGGCGAGCATCATCTCCGTGTTGACGGTGCGGGACTGGGCGTCCAGCAGACCGCGGAAGACACCCGGGAAGACCAGCACGTTGTTGATCTGGTTGGGGAAGTCGGAGCGGCCGGTGGCGACGACCGCCGCCGTGCGGCGGGCGACCGCGGGATCGACCTCGGGGTCCGGGTTCGCAAGCGCGAACACGATCGCTCCGTCCGCCATCGCGGCCACGTCGTCGCCGTTCAGGACGTTCGGGGCGGAGACGCCGATGAAGACGTCGGCGCCGACAACGGCCTGCTTGAGGGTGCCGGTGACGCCCTCGGGGTTGGTGTTGTCGGCGATCCAGCGCAGCGGCGAGTCCGGGTCGGCGGCGACCAGGTCCTCACGGTCGGCGTGCACGACTCCGTGGATGTCGGCGACGACCGCGTGCTTGACGCCCGCGGCGAGCAGCAGCTTCAGGATGGCCGTACCGGCCGCTCCCGCACCGGACATGACGACCCGTACGTCCCCGATGTCCTTGCCCACCACGCGCAGGGCGTTGGTGAGGGCGGCCAGCACCACGATCGCGGTGCCGTGCTGGTCGTCGTGGAAGACGGGGATGTCGAGGGCCTCCCGCAGCCGGGCCTCGATCTCGAAGCAGCGCGGCGCGGAGATGTCCTCCAGGTTGATGCCGGCGAAGCCGGGGGCGATGGCCTTGACGATCTCGACGATCGCGTCGGTGTCCTGGGTGTCCAGGCAGAGCGGCCAGGCGTCGATGCCGGCGAAGCGCTTGAAGAGGGCGGCCTTGCCCTCCATGACGGGCAGCGCGGCCTTCGGGCCGATGTTGCCGAGGCCGAGCACGGCGGAGCCGTCCGTCACAACTGCGACGGAGTTGCGCTTGATGGTGAGGCGGCGCGCGTCCTCGGGGTTCTCCGCGATGGCCATGCAGACCCGCGCGACGCCGGGGGTGTAGATCATCGAGAGGTCGTCGCGGTTGCGGATGGGGTGCTTGGACGCCATCTCGATCTTGCCGCCGAGGTGCATGAGGAACGTACGGTCGGAGACCTTCCCCAGCACCACACCGTCGATGTCACGCAGGCCTTCGACGATCTCGTCCGCGTGCGAGGTGGAGGAGGCGGCGATGGTGACGTCGATCCGCAGCTTCTCGTGGCCGGACGCGGTCACGTCGAGGCCGGTGACCGAGCCCCCGGACGACTCCACGGCCGTGGTGAGCTGGGAGACCGCGGTGCCGCTCGCGGGCACCTCCAGCCTGACCGTCATCGAGTACGAGACGCTGGGCGCCGTTGCCATGGCCGAGTCCTTCGCTTTTCCGAGCTTCATTGCCGCACATACGGAACCCACGCTCCGGATGTGCTTCCCGATCGTCGCACCTACCGGCCGGTAGCCGGTAATGACTGCCGCCTTTCGGAAAGCCGTTTCCACCATACGAGAACTCACCCGTTCGGCGGAACCCCCGAGGGGCCGCAGAGGCGGCCGGTGGGCCCGTGAAGCGGGTCGGGGAAGGCGGTGCGCCCCTGAAGGAGACCCGCGAGCCCCTGAACGAGAACAGACCCGCGCCACCAGCAGGTGACGCGGGTCTGTCTTCTTCGTCCAGGTGGCACCGGCCCGCCATGCTCGCCTCGCGGCAAGTGGTCGCTCGAAGCGACTAAGGTTGGGCCCGGGGGCTTGGATCGGGCCGGTGCCAGTACCACGGTAACAAAGACCCCGGAAAAGTGATTCCCGTGCGACGGGTTGACGTACGAAACCCGCCCGGACCCCCTGCCGACCGGGTCCCGCGCCTCGTCCGTCAGTCCCGCAGCAGGTCCGGGACCCCGTTCCCGTCCGGCAGGTCCCGCTCCCCCGAGACCACCGTGAGCTGCTGCGTCGCGCGGGTCAGCGCCACGTACAGCACCCGCAGGCCGGCCGGGGACTCGTCGGCGATCTCCGCGGGCGAGACGACCACCGTGGCGTCGTACTCCAGGCCCTTGGCCTCCAGGCTGCCCAGCGCCACGACCCGCTCCCCCAGCTCCGCGAGCCACGCGCGGGCCTCGGCGCGCCGGTCCATCGCGACGACCACGCCGACCGTGCCGTCCACCTCCGCGAGCAGCCGAGCGGCCTCCTCGCGGACCGTGGCGGCCAGGTCCCCGCCGCGTACCGGCTCGAAGCGCGGCACCACCCCGGTCGAGCGCACCGCCGCCGGGGACTCCATGCCCGGCATCGCCAGCGCCAGCACCTTCGCGGCCAGCTCCGCGATCTCCGCCGGGTTGCGGTAGTTGACGGTCAGTGTGAAGCGGCGGCGCGGCCGGGAGCCGAGCGCCTCGTCTCGGGCGGCGGCGGCCTCGTCCGGGTCGGACCAGGACGACTGGGCCGGGTCGCCGACGACCGTCCAGGTGGCGTGCCTGCCCCGGCGGCCGACCATGCGCCACTGCATCGGCGTGAGGTCCTGCGCCTCGTCGACGATGACGTGGGCGTACTCGGTGCGCTCCGCCGCCAGCCGCTCGGCCCGCTCCCACTGGGTCTCCTCGCGCTGCGGCATCAGCTCCTCCAGACCGGTGAGCTGGTCCAGCGGATCGGCCTCGCGCTTGCGCCGGGGCCGGGCCGGGGTGCCGAGCAGCGCCTGGAGCTCGTCCAGGAGCGCCACGTCGTGCACGGAGAGCGGGCCCTCGCCCGCCGCGTCGAGCCGCCTCAGCGACCGGGCCAGGCGGCGCGCCTCACCCTGGTTGAGGACGCGCCGGGACCAGCGGGCCAGCCGCCGCTCGTCGGCCATCGCCGCCAGCACCCGGCGCGGCGTCAGTTCGGGCCACCAGGCGTCCAGGAACTCCAGGAACGGGGTCTCGGTGGAGACGTCCTCGTCGAACGACGAGCGCAGCTCGGCGGCGAGTTCGGGATCGGTGTAGCGGCCGCGCCCGGACGACTTGTTCCACAGGGCGTCCAGCAGCAGTTTGCGGGCGCGCGGGCGCAGCAGGTTGACCGGGGCGGTGCCGCCCAGCACGTTGTTGCGGATGCGCCGCAGCTCGTCGGCCTCCAGCTCGATCCGGCCCCCGAAGGCGACCACGCGCAGCCGGTTCGGGGTCGCGGCCGCGGTGGCCGGACCGTCCTCGGGCTCCTCGCCGAACGAGAGCTGCCCCGTCTCCCGGCGGGGCGCGGCGGGCCGGCCCTGTTCGAGCGCTCCTCGGGCCGCCTTGCGCAGCACGGGGAGCATCCGGGAGGAGCCCTTGATCCGGGCGACGGCCGGTTCGTCGTAGGCGGTGGCGCCTTCGAGGCCCGCCGCGTCGTCGGAGAGCGAGCCGATCGCACGGATGGCGACCTGGCCCTCCTCGCCGAGCGAGGGCAGCACTCCTTCGGTGTACGCGACCAGGAGCGGGGTCGGCGAGACGATCAGGATGCCGCCCGCGTACCGCCGCCGGTCCTGGTAGAGCAGGTACGCGGCCCGGTGCAGCGCGACCGCGGTCTTGCCGGTGCCGGGGCCGCCGGTGACCTCGGTGACGGAGGCGGCGGGGGCCCGGATGACCAGGTCCTGTTCGGCCTGGATGGAGGAGACGATGTCCCGCATGGTGTGGCTGCGGGCCTGGCCGAGGGCCGCCATCAGCGCGCCGTCCCCGATGACGGGCAGCTTCTCGCCCCCCAGGAACGCCGTCAGTTCCGGGCGCATCAGGTCGTCCTCGACCCCGAGGACCTGGCGGCCCTTGGAGCGGATGACCCGGCGGCGCACGACCCGGCCCGGATCCTTCGGGGTGGAGCGGTAGAACGGTGCGGCGGCCGGGGCGCGCCAGTCGATCACCAGCGGCGCGTAGTCGGAGTCCAGGACCCCGATCCGGCCGATGTGGAGCGTCTCGGCGATGTCGGCGGTGGCGTCGTCGCGCACGGCGTCGTCGGCCGGCTCGACGGAGGTGTACGCGCCGTCCGGACCGCGCTCCCCGTCCTTGCCGAGCAGCAGGTCGATCCGCCCGAACAGGAAGTCCTCGAACTCGCTGTTCAGCCGGTTGAGGTGGATCCCCGCGCGGAACACCTGGGCGTCCCGCTCCGCGAGCGCGCCGGGGGTACCGACCTGGCCGCGCTTGACGGCGTCCTCCATGAGGAATTCCGCCTCGTCGATCTTCTCTTCGAGGCGGTGGTAAACACGGTCGAGATGTTCCTGTTCGACACCGATCTCCCGGTCCCGCAGCGATTCGACAGCGGCATCCTGCGCGGCCACCGGGGCCCCCTTCTCAACGGCACTGGGCAGCCGTCAACCCTATGCGAAAGGGGGCCCCGGCGCACCTGCCCGGACGGAGGGCGCCCCGCGCGTCGCGCGGGCCGGCGACCGGCCCGCGTCCCGCTCAGGCCCCGATCTCCACCAGCCGCTCCCCGTCGAAGGTCCGCACCTCGAAGCGGGCGATGTCCTCGCGGTCCATCGCCGCCCCGCCGTGGACGTACAGCGGGGCCTTCGCAGCGGGGTCGGCCGAGCCCTCGATGCCGTACCCCCACGGCGGCACGGACCAGGACGTGACGGTCTCCTCCTCACCGGTCCGGGAGACGGCCACCAGGGTGCACTTCCGCGGTCCCTCGACGTTCTTCAGCTCCAGGACCGTGCGGGTGCCCCACGCCTTCTCCTCCATGCCGACCGTCGCGCCGACGCCGGTGGCGGGGTCGGTCGCGGAGACCTTCTCCGTCATGTCCTGGAAGAAGGCGTTCTCGGCCGGGCCGCCGGGTCCCGGCCGCTCCCCGGCGGTCGCCGGGGCGCCGCCGCCGCGGTCGTCGCCCGAGCTGACGGCGAACGCGGCGACCGGGCCGCCGACGATCAGCGCCGCGGCGGCGGCGACCAGGTACCGGCTGCGGCGGGAGCGGCGGTGCGCGACCTCCTCCATCAGTCCGCCGAGCAGCCGGGGCGCGGGCTTTCCGGGCACGTGCGGTACGGGGCGGGCGCCGGGTACGGCGGCCGGGGCCTCGGAGAGCATCGCGAGCATCGGCTCCAGTCCGGCGAACTCGTCGAGGTGCGCCCCGCACCGCTCGCAGCCCGCGAGATGGGCCTCGAAGGCGCTCGCCTGCGCGTCGTCGAGGACGCCCAGGACGTACGCGGCGGCCGCGTCGTGTTCGGACCCCTCGGGCTCCGCGCCGCGTCCGGGACCGGGCGGGCGCAGGGGGTCCCAGGCGTACGGCCCCTGCGGGCCGGGCGAGTTGGCGGGGCCCGTGGTGGACGCGGGACTCCGCGGGCCGGGCGGGTGCGCGGGGCCCGTGGTGTACGGGGGACGTGAGGGACCGGACGGCGTGCGGTGGCCGGAGGGCCGGGGCCCGAACGGCTGCCACTGCTGGTCGCTCATGCCGTGATCCCCCCTCTCTTCGAGTGCGAGCTTCATCGAGCGGAGTGCGTAGAACACGCGGGACCGCACGGTCCCGCTGGGGACGCCGAGCACTTCGGCGGCCTCGTTGACCGTACGTCCCCGGAAGTAGGTCTCGACCAATGCTTCCCGGTGCGCGGGGGTCAAATCTTCGAGCGCGTCCGACAGCGTCATCAGCCACAGCGCCTTGTCGATCTCGTCCTCCGCGGGAATGACCTCCAGCGGTGACGCGTCGACCTCGCGCGGCCGGGCCTGCCGGCCGCGGTGGCCGTCGATGACGATGCGCCGGGCGGCCGACACCAGCCAGGGGCGGACGGAGCCGGTGGCCGTGCCCAGCCTGCCGGCGTTCTTCCAGGCCCGGATGAGCGTCTCCTGCACCACGTCCTCGGCCCGTTGGCGGTCGCCCGCGACGAGGCGGAGCACGTACGCCAGCAGCGGCCCGGCGCGTTCGCGGTACAGCGCCCGCACCAGTTCCTCGTCCGGTGTCCCGGCGGGGGGCGGGGGCGGCACACCACGATGGCGGGCCCTGTGCGGACGATCGTCGGCCACGGCCGCATCCTTGCGCACCCGTACCTCCCGGCCGAGACTCTGGATCGAGCTCCTCGGCCAGAGGTACGGGGGCGGCGGACGGATCATTCAGCGCCGGGCGGACTTTCTTTCCCCGGCCCGGCGGCACCGGGCGTGCCCGGACCGGCGCGGCCTCCCGCGCGGGGGGTTCCCGGACCGGTGCGGCCTCCCGCGCGGGGGGCTTCCGGAGCCCTGCCGTCCGCGCCCGCCGCTCCGGGGACCTCCCCGCCGGATGCTCCCCGGCTCCTGCGGCGGTGGCGGGCGACCCGCGCGCGGTTGCCGCAGACCTCGCCGGAGCACCAGCGCCGCCGCCCACCGCGCGAGGTGTCCAGATAGAGCCGGTGGCACGCCTCGCCCTGGCACCGGCGCAGGGCGGCCCGTGCGACGGGGTCGGTGAGCAGGTCCACCGCGTCGCGGGCGACGACGGCGAGGAGGCCCGCACAGTCGGGGGCGGCGCCCAGGGCCCGTACGAGAGCGCCGTCCGCGCCGCGTACCGCGCGCGGGCCCGGAGGGGCTCCGGAAGCGAGGGAGTTGAGCCGGTCCAGCGCTTCCCCGGCCTCGGCGCCATCGAGCTGAGCACCCATCAGGCAGCTGATCACCCGGCGAAGTTCGTGGAAGCGGGCCACCCACGCGGCGTCCACCACGGTCAGTGCGGTGCCGGGCGGGACGAGCCCGGCACCGGTCAGCCACTGAGCCAACCGGTCCGGCGCTTCGAGCTGTTCACCGGCTCCGGGCACTCCGCCCGTCCGTTCCGTGGCGACCAGATCGAGGCAGATCCGGCCCGTGTCGAAGCGCCACGTCCGCGCACCTCCGCCCGTAGCCATACTCCTGTCACCGCCTCGGTCGCCGGGGGAACGGCCACCCCCAGAGTGGACCCGCCGGGGCCGGGCGGGAACCCCCGCCGCCGTCCCGGTCCGGCGCCGGCCCCCGTACCGTGGCGGCCATGGATCACGAGGGGGAGGCGCCCGTGGGCGAGGTCGACGGAAGCACGGCGCTCCGCGGCGGCGGTCTGCTGCTGCGCCGGTGGCGCGCGGAGGATCTGCCCGCGCTGCTGCGGGCGCACGACGATCCGGCGATGCGGCGGTGGCTGGCCACCAGGGTCTCCGGACCGGACGGGGCGGCCGACTGGCTGGAGGCGCAGCGTACGGGGTGGGCGGCAGGCACGCGCTTCGGCTTCGCCGTGACGGAAGCCGGGCGCGCGGACAGGCCGGGCGGCGCTCCGGAGGATGGTGGGCCTGGCGCCGGTCCCGGTGGTGAACTGCTCGGCAACATCGTGCTGAAGCGGCCGGACCCGCTGAACGGCACTGCGGAGGTGGGCTATTGGACGACGGCCCCGGCACGCGGCCGGGGCGTGGCGTCACGGGCGCTGACGGTACTGACCGACTGGGCGTTCACCCGGTTCGCCGCATCGGGCCTGACGCGGCTGGAGTTGCTGCACCAGGTGGACAACGCGGCCTCGTGCCGGGTGGCGGAGAAGTGCGGGTACGCGCTGGCGCGGGTGATCCCGGCGCTGCCGCCCGACCATCCGCTGGAGGGCCACGTGCACGCGCGGCAGGCCCCCGGAGCGGCGCTCAGCCGATCGGCGGGTCGTCGTGCAGCAGCCGCTGGAACAGGTGGTGGTCGCGCCACCGGCCGTTGATGTGCAGATAGCCCGGCGCGGTGCCGGTCCGCTCGAACCCGGCCTTGGCGAGCACCCGTTGGGACGCGGCGTTGTCGGTGACCGTCGCCGCCTCGACGCGGTGCAGGCCCAGTCGGTCGCGGGCCGCGTCGCAGACCGCCCCGACGGCGGCGGTGGCCAGCCCGCGTCCGGCGTGGTCCGCGTCGACCCAGTAGCCGAGACGGCCGTTGCGGAAGGGGCCCCGCTCGACGGCGGAGAGCGTGAACGCACCGATCACCCGTTCCTCGGCGTCCGCGAGCACCCAGGGCACAGCCCGTCCGGCGTCCCGTTCGGCCAGCAGCGCGGTGAGCCGCGCGGCCTGGCCCTCGACGGAGTAGAAGGACGCGGGGCGCACCGGCTCCCAGCGGCGCATGGACGCGCGGTTGCGGGTGAGGGCCGCGGCGAAGGAGGGCGCGTCCGCGAGTTCGGCGGGCCGGAAGGTGACGTCGGGGGCGAGCAGGCGGCTGCGATCGTTCATCGGACCACGCTAACCGGGGCGGCCGGGGGCCCGGCCCGCCGGGACCCTCGGTACGGGCCCCGGACGTCACCGCCCGTACGCCCCGGACGTCACGACCCGTACGCCCCGGACGTCATCGTCCGCGCGCCCCGGACGTCACCGCCCGTACTTCGTGTCGGACGCCGGGTCCAGCGCCAGCCGGTAGCCGCGTTTGACGACCGTCTGGATCAGCCGGGGCACGCCCAGCGCCGCGCGGAGGCGGGCCATCGCCGTCTCCACCGCGTGCTCGTCGGTGCCGCTGCCGGGCAGGGCCCGCAGCAGGTCGGCGCGGGCCACCACCCAGCCGGGGCGGCGGGCCAGAGCGTGCAGGAGGGCCATGCCGGCCGGCGGCACCGCGCGCAGTTCGTCGTCGACGAGGACGGCGTGGCCCCGGATCTCGACCCGGTGGCCGCCGACCGGCAGGACCGGCGCCGTCGCCGGGAGCCGGGCGCAGAGCAGCTGGACGAGGGGGCCGAGCCGGAAGCGTTCCGGCTGGAGGGTCGGGATGCTCCGGGCCTGGAGCGGCAGAGCGGTGACCGGTCCGACGCAGGCGACCAGGACGTCGTCGCGCAGCGCCCCGAGCACTTCCGGGAGCAGGCCGCGTGCCTCGGCGCGGTCCAGGAAGGAGGCGGCGGCGGGGGCGCTGGTGAAGGTGATGGCGTCCAGGCCCCGCGCGGCCGTGACGTCGAGCATCCGGTCGAGCGGGGCGATGTCCTGCGGGGGCATCCAGCGGTAGACGGGGACGACGACGACCTCCGCGCCGGCGGCCGTCAGGGATTCCACGAATCCGGGGAGCGGTTCGCCGTGGAGCTGGAGGGCGATCCGGCGGCCGGCGACGCCTTCGGCGAGGAGGCGGTCGAGGACCTCGGCCATCGATTCGGAGGCGGGTGACCAGGTCTCGGACAGTCCGGCGGCTCGGATGGCGCCCTTGACCTTGGGGCCGCGGGCGAGGAGTTCGGCCGCGCGCAGCGTCTCCAGGAGGGCGTCGCCGATGCCCCAGCCGTCGGCGGCCTCGATCCAGCCGCGGAAGCCGATCGCGGTGGTGGCGAGGGCCACGTCCGGGGCGTTGTCGATCAACTCCTTGGTGGCGTCGAGGAGTTCGCTGTCGTCCGCGAGCGGCACGATCCGCAGCGCCGGGGCGTGCAGGACGGCGGCTCCGCGGCGGCGGAGCAGGGTGCCCAGCTCCTCGGCGCGGCGGGCCGCGGTCACCCCGACGGTGAAGCCCGCGAGGGGGCCGTGCGCTGTGTCGTCGTCCTGCATGGCGTGTTCCCGTTCCTGTGTTCCCGCCGGCTCGTCCGGTCCGCGGGGCCTGTCGTCACCTTCTCGCCGGGCGCCGGCAGGAAGGCGGTGACCGGCCCTGCGCGCCGGTACGGAGGCCCGAGCCTGCCAATCGCGCGTGACGGACTCGGTTCCCCCGTATTTCCCCGCCGTTACGTCGCCCGTCGCCGGGCCGTGTCCTCGCCGCACTCTCCCGTCGCCGGTCCGTGGCCTCCCGCACCCTCCGCCCGTGGAGCCCTACACCTCGGCGTAACCGAGGCGGCTCCGCGCGGGCACGAGGGCCGGGCGACGAAGGTATACCGCCCAGGTGAGGGCGGAGCACACCCCGTAGAAGGCGAGGAAGGACCAGAAGGCCGCGGTTCCGGTGCCGTACGCCTGGAAGGACTGGCGGAAGGCGAGGTTGATGGCCAGGCCGCCGAGCGCGCCGACCGCCCCGATCAGCCCCATCGCCGCACCGGAGAGCCGCCGTCCGTGGGCGGCGGCCGCCTCGGCGTCGAGGCCGCGGGCCAGTGCCTTGGTGTGGAAGATGCCGGGGATCATCTTGTACGTCGATCCGTTGCCGAGGCCCGTCAGGACGAACAGGGCGGTGAAGCCGGCGAGGAAGACGGGCAGCGAGGCGGTGCCGGAGGCGTGGATGACGACGCCGGTGGCGGCGGCCGTCGCGGCGAACGCGGCCAGGGTGATGCGCGCGCCGCCGTACCGGTCGGCGAGCCGGCCGCCCAGCGGCCGGATCAGGGAGCCCAGCAGCGGGCCGACGAAGGTGAGCGAGGCGGCCTGGAGCGGGGTGCGGCCGAACTGGGTCTGGAGGACCAGGCCGAAGGCGAAGCTGTAGCCGATGAACGAGCCGAACGTGCCGATGTAGAGGACGGCCATGATCCAGGTGTGCCGGTCGCGGACGGCCTCCAGCACCGCCCCGGTGTCGTTGGTCACGGGCCGGAGGTTGTCCATGTACAGGGCGGCGCAGACGGCGGCGACGACGATCAGCGGGAGGTAGACGCCGAGGACGATCCGGGGGTGCGAGGCGCCCAGGGTGCCGATGACGAGCAGGCCGACGAGTTGGACGACGGGGACGCCGATGTTGCCGCCGCCCGCGTTCAGACCGAGCGCCCAGCCCTTCTTCCGCAGCGGGAAGAAGGCGTTGATGTTGGTCATCGACGAGGCGAAGTTGCCGCCGCCGATCCCGGTGAGCGCGGCGACCGCGAGGAACGTGCCGTACGAGGTGCCGGGTTCCATCACCCGGAAGGCGGCCAGGGTCGGGACGAGCAGGGCCACCGCGCTGAACACGGTCCAGTTGCGGCCGCCGAACCGAGCGACGGCGAAGGTGTACGGCACCCGCACCAGCGCCCCGACGAGAGTGGCGGTGGAGATGAGGAAGAACTTCCCGGCCGGGTCGATACCGTACTCCGGTCCCATGAACAGGACCATCACCGACCACAGGGTCCAGACGGAGAATCCGATGTGCTCGGAGAGTACGGAGAACCACAGGTTGCGGCGGGCGACGCGTTCGCCCGTCTCCCGCCAGAACGCGGTGTCCTCCGGCTCCCAGGTCTCGATCCAACGGCCTGCCATCACGCGCCTCCACGGGGGTCGGGGTGTCGGTCCCGACGCTAGGGAGCGCGCGTTTCGGTGCGGTGGCGCGAGGTGACCGGTGCGCAACCTTGCTCTCACCGGGCCGGGGCCGGCCCGGTGAGAAGGGCGGCTACGGCCGGCCGTCGGGCCGAAGTCGCGGGCGGCGCCCGGCGGCGAGGTCCTCGGCCCAGCCGAAGGCGAGGACGCAGAGCGCGATGAGGGCCCAGGTGATCAGGAGGACCGGTATCCAGCTCTCCAGGAGCCAGGGGACGTTCTCGCCGAGGGCGTCCACGGACCAGAGCCGGTCGTAGAGCGTGGCGGCGGTCAGGATGCAGACGTTGTGCCAGAGGTAGACGGTCACCGCACGCGAGTTGAGCAGGGTGACCGGCCGGTCGAGGGCCCGCAGCCGCCGCGGCCACGCGGTCCAGGAGGGGCTGTGGTGCAGCAGGAGCAGCACGCAGCCGAAGGACCAGAGGGCCTGGGCGAGCGGGATGGAGTCCAGGTCGTAGCCGCTGCGGAACCCCTCGTGGGCCGCCCACCACAGCCCGGCGCCCGCGAAGAGCGGGGCGACCGAGGGCACGACGTAGGCGGGGAGCCGCTTCAGGACGCCTTCCTGGTGGGCCATGCCGAGGACCCAGCAGGCGCCGAAGGTGGAGAAGTCGGTGATGGCGGAGTCGAGGCGGTCGGTGGCGGAGAACAGCTCCAGCCGCAGCACGACGGCCAGCACGAGGGGGGCGAGCAGCGTCGGCCAGGGCAGCCGCCGCAGACCGCGCAGGATCAGCGGGGAGAACAGCACGAACCAGAGGTAGGCGCGGATGTACCAGAGCGGCCCGGCCAGGTCCTCGGGCCAGCTCTCGCCGAGGAATCCGTCGATGCCCGCCACGTCGTCCGCGTACGGCGGGTCGCTGAGCGGCAGCACCCAGTACGCCAGGTGCTGCCACCACCAGCCGGGGTGGCCCTCGGCGTCGGGGCCCCACCCCTGGGCGACCATGCCGGTGACGCCGATCGCGCCGAGCAGCCACAGCGGCGGCAGCAGCCGGCGGAGGCGGCCGCGGATCACCTGGACGGCGGGCCGTTTCAGCGAGCGGGCCATCAGCGTCCCGGCCAGGGCGAACATGATGCCCATGGAGGGGAGGACGAGGGGCAGCCAGGCCCAGCCGGTGAGGTGGTAGAGGACGACCCGGAAGAGGGCGAGGGCCCGCAGCAGGTCGAAGTACCGGTCGCGGACGGGGTGCGCGCCGACGGCGGGCGGCGTCGGGACCACGGGACCCGGTGCGGTGGGGGCGGGCGCGGGGCGGGGCGGAGCGGTCATCCGAAGGGCTTCCGTTCCGTGGCTCCGTGGGAGGCATCGGCGGCGGACCGCTGCGGGTACGGGGCCGGGACCCCGCCGGGGACCTCCAGCGCGCCCGTGCGGCGCAGCTTCTGCCAGCGCAGCCGGCCGCCGGTGAGCGCGGTGATCCAGGACTGGAGCAGTACGACGTACATGAGCTGGCGGTAGAGGATCTGCTGGAGCGGCAGCGAGATCAGGTGCGTCATGCGTTCCTTGTCGAGCCGGAACGCGTACGCGGCGCAGACCGCCTGGACGACCAGCACCCCGAACCAGGCGGCGACCGTCTTCCCGGTCGGGCCGAAGACCAGCCCGTACAGCAGGAACACGTCGATCAGCGGGGCGAGCAGCGGGGCGACGACCATGAACAGGGAGACGAACGGCAGTCCGACCCGCCCGAAGCGGCCGGAGGGGCCGCGTTCGACGACGGCGCGGCGGTGCTTCCAGATGGCCTGCATGGTGCCGTAACTCCATCGGTAGCGCTGCGACCAGAGCTGCTGCACGGACTCCGGGGCCTCGGTCCAGGCGCGGGCGTTCTCCGCGTAGACGACGCGCCAGCCGTCCCGGTGGAGGGCCATGGTGACGTCGGTGTCCTCGGCGAGGGTGTCCTCGCTCATCCCGCCGACCCGCTCCAGGGCCGCGCGGCGGAAGGCGCCGACCGCGCCGGGGATGGTGGGCATGCAGCCGAGCACGTCGTACATGCGGCGGTCCAGGTTGAAGCCCATCACGTACTCGATGTGCTGCCAGGCGCCGATGAGCGAGTCGCGGTTGCCGACCTTGGCGTTGCCCGCGACGGCCCCGACGCGGGGGTCGCCGAAGGGCTGGACCAGCTCGCCGATGGTGGCGGGTTCGAAGACGGTGTCGCCGTCCATCATCACGACGATGTCGTACCGGGCGTGCCGGATGCCGTTGTTGAGGGCGGCGGGCTTGCCCGCGTTGCGCTGGCGCACGACCCGTACGCCGGGCAGCCGCATGGCCTCGACGAGGTCGGCGGTGCCGTCGGTCGAGCCGTCGTCGATGACGATGATCTCGATGGGGTGCTCGCTCACGACGAGGGAGCGCACGGTGGCCTCGATGCACTCCCGTTCGTTGTACGCGGGGACGAGGACGGAGACCGGGCGGGTGACGGGCGGGCCCCAGCTGAAGTCGTGGCGGCGGACCTTGCGGGCGTGCGCGAAGGACAGCAGCAGCATCAGCCCGAAGCGGGCCAGGACCAGGACGCCGATGACGGCGAGCCCGGCGACCAGGACCCCGGTGACCCGCTCGGAGACGGCCACGGCGGAGACGAACGCCTTGCCCTTCCACAGCGCGAACCCGGTGACCGGGGCGTGCGCGGAGGGGGCGTCCAGCGCCGTGGTGAGCCGGGTGAAGGTGTAGCCCCGCTCCGTGAGGTCGGGCAGCAGGGTGTCGAGCGCGGCCACGGTCTGCGAGCGGTCGCCGCCGGAGTCGTGCATGAGGATGATCGCGCCCTTGCCGTCCTTCGGCGTGGCCCGCTCGACGATGGCGCGGACGCCGGGGCGCTTCCAGTCCTCGCTGTCGGTGTCGTTGACGACGGTGAGGTAGCCGCGGCTGCCGATGTACTCGGTGACCGGCCAGGACGTGTTGTCCATGGCCGACGAGAAGGAGGAGTACGGCGGCCGGAAGAGCGAGGTGCGGATACCGGCCGCGCCCGCCAGTGCCAGCTGGTTCTGCGACAGCTCCCAGTCGATGCGCTCGGTGGACTGGTAGGAGAGGTCGGGGTGGTTGAAGGTGTGCAGCCCGATCTCGTGGCCCTCCTCGACCATCCGCTCGACCAGGTCGGGATGGCGGGCGGCCATGGTGCCGGTGACGAAGAAGACGCCGTGCGCGTCGTACTCCTTCAGCTTGTCGAGCACCTTCGGCGTCCACACCGGGTCGGGCCCGTCGTCGAAGGTCAGGACGATCCTGCGGTCGGGTACGCGCAGGGTCCTGACGTCGCCGGAGCGGGCGTCGATGACGGGACCGCCGGAGCGGACGTCCTTCGGCACCTCGGTGGTGCGGTCGGCGGCGCGGACCCGGTGGTCGGCGAGGATCTCGTTGTGCACGTATCCGCGCAGCATCAGCATCGCGAGCAGGGCGACGAGGAGTGTCGTCGGCAGGAGGTAGCGCATGGGGAGCCGGAACCGGCTCCGACCACGTGACGCCTTCCTCCTCCTGCCGTTCCTGCCCCGCGTGACGGGGGCGTTCATCTACGGGGCGCTCTCTTCTTCCACCGGCGGGTCGGGAGTCTCGGCGGGCGGAACCGTGGGGGCGGTCGGCTCCGGCGCGGGGGACGGCGGCGGTTCGGCCGGCGGTTCGGCGGCCGAGGTCGTGGGGGCCGGCCCGGTTCCCGGCCCCGTCTCCCCGCCGGTGGTCGCGGCCGGGGCCGCCGGCCGGGACGCGGAGGGGTCCTTCGCGCTTCCGGCGGGCACCAGGACGGAGGTGGCCGAGGGGGCGGCGCCGGGATCGCCCGAGGCGTCGGGAACGGCGGGGTCCGAGGCGCCGGGAGCCGGTCCGGCGGCCTCGCCGGGCAGCTCGCCCGTGGCCTCGGGGGCCGGGACGTCCTCGACCTGCTCGGCCCGCGCCTTCTCCTCGGGCCCGGACACGGGCAGCCAGGGGGCGCTGGAGTTTCCGCCGAGGACGGCGAGGACCAGCGTCACGGCATAGGCGGCACAGCCCACGGCCAGGACCCAGCCGATCCGGCGGAGGGTCTTGCTCCGGCGCCCGCTCTCGTCGACGAAGACGGGGCCGTCCGAGCCGTCCGCCGGGGAGGGTCCGCCGGGCAGTTCGGCGAGGCGGCGGCCCAGTCCGTCGAGCCGGAGGGTCGCGTCACCGGGCTCGTGCGTGTGCCCGGTCGTCTTGTCTTCGCGCCACATGTCCACAGGTGCAGCCCATCCCCCACTGAATGAATCAGGCGCACCGAATTTGACTGGTTCTTTACTGTCGGACCGGCCCCCACCCGTCCACGAACCTGGCGTCCATGCACCCGGACGATGAATGTAGCGCACGGCGTTGACGCCCAAGTGCCCCTGAACGGAGTTGATCAGGAACGGTTTCGCATCAGTGACACATCGCTCTCGGGCAGCCAGGACCCCGGCGGCCGGATCAGCCAGCCTTCGCCAAGAGCCAACTGGTCAGCGGCGGTGCGTAGCGCGGCTACGCCGGGGTGCCTCAGCCCCTTGCGCCAGACCAGCGAAAGCGGCGAAAGCGGAATCGGATCGACGAGGGGGCGCAGCACCGTTCCGGGCAGCGGCGGGAAGCCGGTGACGGCGAGCACCGGGTGGCCCGCCTTGGAGATGACCCGCTGAAATTCGGCCACCCCCACGGCCAGCGGGACGGGCGGCGCCATCGCGATGTCCCACTCGGCGAACAGCAGGGCGGCGAGGTCCGTCCACTCCCGTGTCCGTTCGTTGCCGGCCCCCGCGTGGACGGTCGCTCCGGACAGCTCGGCCAGGGCGACCGCCTCCCGCTCGGCGAGGGGGTGGGCGGCGGGCACCATCAGGGCCATCGGCTCGTACCGCACGGGGTGCACGGCCAGCCCCGAGCGCACCGCGGGAGCCAGCCCGGCGGCCCGCCCGAAGGAAGCGTCGAGCCGCCCGGCCAGGATCTCGGACGCCGCCCAGGTGAGCCCGGACTCGAAGCGGGCCATCAGCTCGCACTCGGGCACCAGCTCGCGGGCGCGCCCCAGCACGCGGGCGGCGGTGGCCCCGTCGCTGTTCAGGTCCACGAGGAGCGGCCGGGCGGGAGCGCCGCTGAACGCCCCGGCGAGTTCGGCGTGCGCGTCGAGCACCCGGCGGGCGTACGGCACCAGGCGTTCGCCGTCCGGGGTGAGCGCGACCTGCCGGGTGGTACGGACGAACAGCTCCGCCCCCAGCTCCCGCTCCAGCCGCCGGACGTCCCGGCTCAGCGCCTGCTGGGCCACGAAGAGCCGGGCGGCGGCGCGGGTGAAGTGCAGCTCGTCGGCGACGGCGAGGAAGGAGCGCAGCAGGCGGGGATCGGTGTCGGTGGGAGGCACGCCGGCGAATGTACCGCGCGGGACCCCATTCACAACACAGGTGCGTGAATCCGGCGCAGAAGGTGTTGGACCGGGGCGGCGGGGCGCGGCGAGCCTGTCCGTATGCCGATACCCCCCGCCGCCCGCCCGGAGACCGTGCCCCCGTCCACCACGTACGCCCGCCCCGATCCGGCGGCCCGGGTCCCGCGCGCCCGGCGCCCGGAGACCGCGCCCCGGCCCACCGCGTACGCCCGCCCGGTCCGGGCCTCCGCTCCCCCGGCCATGCCCCTGCTCGCCGTATCCGGCGGCCAGCTGGTGGCGGCCCCGCGCTCCGTCCCCCTGCGGCCGGGACCACGGCGTTCCCGGCCGTCGCCCAACCCGTACCTCCGGCTGCTGGCGACCCCCGGAGCCCGCGCCTTCACGGCGGGCAACCTCATCGCCCGGCTGCCGATGGGGATGCTGAGCGTCAGCGCGGTCATCATGATCGCCGGCTCCCGCGACTCGTACGCCCTCGCCGGGGCCGTCACCGCGACCGGCCTGGCGGCGACGGCGGTCGTCGCGCCCTTCACCGCCCGGCTGGTGGACCGCTACGGGCAGGCGCGCGTCGCGGTGCCCGCCACGGCGCTCGCCGTCCTCGGCTCGCTGGCGCTCGTGCTGTGCGTGCACCTCGACGCCCCGGCCTGGACGCTGTTCGCCGCGTACGCCGCGACCGCGACGACCCCGAACACCGGCGGGATGTCCCGAGCCCGCTGGGCACACCTGCACCGGGGCGACCCGGCGGCCCTGCACACCGCGAACTCCTTCGAACAGGCCGCCGACGAGCTGTGCTTCATGCTGGGCCCGGTGCTGGCCGCGACGCTCTGCGGGGCCCTGTTCCCGGAGGCGGGCACCCTGGTGGGGGCGGCGCTCCTGATGACCGGCGTCCTGGTCTTCGCCGCCCAGCGCGCCACGGAACCGCCCGTCACCCCCCGCACGAAGGCCGTGGCCTCGCCCCTGCGCGCGCCGGGGATGCCCGCGCTGCTGGCGGTCTTCCTCGCCACGGGCGCGGTCTTCGGGGCGCTGGAGGTGGTCTCCATCGCGCATGCCGGGGGCGCGATCCTGGCGCTCCAGGCGGCGGGATCGTGCGTGGCGGGCCTGGTCTACGGTTCGCTGCGGCCCGCGCGGGACGTCCATCTGCGGCTGCTGCTGTGCCTGGCCGGGATGACGGGGCTGATGTCCCTGCCGCTGCTGGCCGCCGCGGGCTCCGCGGCCCTTCCGGTCCTGGCGCTCTGCCTGCTGCTGGCGGGGGCGGCGACCGCGCCCACCATGGTCACGGGCATGACGCTGGTCCAACGGTCCACCCGACCCGAGCAGTTGAACGAGGGCATGACGCTCGCGGTCACCGCGCTGCTGGGCGGCGTCGCGGCCGGCGCGGCGACGGGCGGCTGGCTGGTCGAGCACGTCGGCACGGTCCCCGGCTACGCGGCCCCGATGTCCGCGGCGGCCCTGGCCCTGGCCGTCGCGGGGGCGGGGCAGCGGGCGCTGAACCGCGCCCCCGGTCAGGCCCGTTGACGAATCCACGCCGCCAGCTCGCGGACCAGCTCGGCCGAGGCCCCTCCGAGGTGGACGAGCGCCTTGTCGGTGATGGTGGGAAGGTCGCCGTGGAGGGAGGGCAAGGAGAAACCTGCCAGCCGGAGCGCCTCGGCGAGATCCTGGGCGGCCAGATTGCCTTCGACGAGCGCGGCAGCCTGTGCGGGTCGCTGGTGGAACATGAGGGATCAGCCTTTCGTCGGTAAAGAGCCGGTGGGGAACGGGATATGACGGGTCACGACGGGCGCGGGGGCGCCGAGAGGACGAACCCCAGCTCTCCCGCCGCGTCCACGACGAGCGACATGAGCTGAGCGGTGGTGAGCGCCTCGCGCCGCTCTCCGTGCGGTCCGAAGGCCAGGACGTACGCGGCCGGCTCCGCCCGGACCAGGGGCACCCGGAGCCCTGGTGTCGCACCCGCCGCCGGCCGGGACCTGTCCGTCACGGAACTCCTCCAGAGCGCGGGGGCCTCCGGCCGCAGCGTGGCCGCTCTGCGGCTGCGGGACGGAGAGCACGAAGTAGACGGCTTTGCCGTGCGGCACGGTCCGTACGCCCCAGTCGTCGGCGAGGCTCTCCACCAGGAGCAACCCCCGCCCCGAGGTGGCGTCGAGGCCCCCGTGTCGGACGACCGGAACACCTTCGCCGTGGTCGGTGACGGTCACGGTGACGGCACAGGCCGACCGCTCGCACCTCACTCGGAAGAAGGGGCCGCCCGTGGCGTGCAGGACGGCGTTGGTGACGAGTTCGCTGACCAGAAGCTCGGCGGTGTCGGAGATCTCGTCACCGATCTGCCAGTTGCGCATCACCCCCCGCACAGATTTCCTAGCCGCCCGCACGGACTCCTCGGCGACCGGAAAGGTCAAGGCCGGCTCTTCGCTGGACACCAGAGTTCACCTCTCGGCATGCGGTGCGGACAGGCGGATGCGCTCGTCCGCACCACGGGCATTGCCACGCTTCGCCATCATGGAATGACGTTCCGTGACCGACCGGAACACCGTAGCGCTGCATGCTTCCGTTCTGCAAGTACCCTTTCGCATGTATGCATATCTACTTGCTGGCGCTCCCGCCGGACCAGCGGGCAAACTGAGCACCGACACCACACGAGGAGCACGATGGGCCAGACGATCAGGAGCCGCCGCCTGGGTTCGGACCTGCGGCAACTGCGCCGCAGGGCCAACCTGACGGCCGAGGCGGTCGGCGTCGAACTCGGCTTCTCCCAGTCCAAGATGAGCCGCATAGAGAGCGGCGACGTCCGCGTCTCCCGTACCGATCTGAAGGCCCTGCTCGCGCTCTACGACGTCACCGACGAGAAGCAGATCACCGCGTTCCTGGAGGCGGCGAAGGACGCCAAGTCCCGTGGCTGGTGGATCGCCTACGAGGACGCCCTGCCGCGCGAGTACCGCGACTTCATCGCGCTGGAGGGATCGGCGGCCGGCATCCGGACGTTCGAGGGCATGATCGTGCCGGGCCTGATGCAGACACCGGACTACACCCGCCACATCATCACGGCGGGCCCGGCGGTGCTTCCGCCGGGCCACGTGGACTCGCTCATCAAGGTGCGGATGGAGCGCCAGTCGATCCTGGACGGCGAACAGCCTCCGAAGATCTGGGCGATCGTGACCGAGGGCGCCCTGCGCCAGGTGGTCGGCGGCTACACGGTGATGCTGGACCAGCTCCACCACCTGACCCGCCTCACGGAGCGGAGCAACATCACGCTCCAGGTGCTCCCGTTCGAGGCGGGCGCGCACGCGGGCGTACAGAGCTCTTTCTGGCTCTTCGATTTCCCGGCGGACCCCAGCATCGCCTGCGTGGCCAACCTGACCGGGACGCTGTTCATGGACCAGTCCGGGCAGCTCCACGCGTTCTCGGACGCGTTCGACAACCTCCGGGCCAGTGCGCTGAGCCCGGCCGATTCACTGACGCGCATCACCGACATCATGGATCTGATGCGCGAAGAACAAGACAAGAGGAAGCCATCATGACCAGCGCCACCCCCACCGTCGTCGGCCCGTTCGTGAAGGCCACCGCAAGCGGTCAGCAGGATGCGTGTGTGGAGGTGGCCCCCCTCTCCGACGGCGGCCGGGCAGTCCGCGACAGCAAGAACCAGCACGGCCCCCGCCTCCACTTCGGCCCCGCCCAGTGGACGGCCTTCACCGCCGGCGTGAAGACCGGCGGATATGAGGTCTGACCCGACCCCGCCCGAGGGCCGGGTGCCACGGAAGCGATCCGTGGCACCCGGCCCTCGGCGCTTTCGGGCAGCAAAAAACCGCTGCCCCGCGAGCGAACTCGCGGGGCAGCGGCCTACATGGGGTGGTGGAGATGGCGGGAATCGAACCCGCGTCCAACGGTGCGGAACCAGGGCTTCTCCGAGTGCAGTTCGCTACGCTTTTCTCGGCCCCGGAGGTCACGCGAACAAGCCTCCGACAGGCCCAGCCACTGTTTGATTTCCTTCTCGGCCCCGTGGCCGGGCCGAGAAGTTTAGATCCCTAGTTGATGCCAGGATCCGGGTCGGGATCACCCCCGGGCTGACACTCCGCAGAGTCTTCGCTAGCTGCTAATTAGGCAGCGAGGGCGAAGGCGGAGGAATCGCGCTTGGAATTGGCGATTATTGTTTGCGACATATGGTTTACGAGATCATTGCCGCTTCCTCGACTCGCTTCCCCTGCTTCGACATCCGCTGTCGAAACCGATCATCCCCATGTTGATTTTTCAAAACGCGCACCTTCGCTGAGGTGCACGGCCCATCGTACGTGACCGACGCGGGACGATGCCAGCGCATTACCTCGCCCCGGTGCCACGGGCCGGGCTCGGAGCCCCGCCCGCCGTCCCGCCGGGGCCCGGTCAGGCGCTGCGCTGACGGCGGCGGACGGCCGCGATGGCGCGGTTCGTCTCCCGCGTGTCCTGCTTCTCGCGGAGCGTCTGCCGCTTGTCGTACTCCTTCTTGCCCTTCGCCAGCGCGATCTCGACCTTGACCCGGCCGTCCTTGAAGTACAGCGCGAGCGGCACGATCGTGTGGCCCGTCTCCTGGGACTTCGACTCCAGCTTGTCGATCTCGGCCCGGTGCAGCAACAGCTTGCGCTTGCGCTTGGCCGCGTGGTTGGTCCAGGTGCCCTGGACGTACTCGGGCACATGGATGTTGTGGAGCCACGCCTCGTGGTCGTCGATCTGGACGAACCCGTCGACCAGGGAGGCCCGCCCCATGCGCAGGGACTTGACCTCCGTACCCATGAGGACGAGACCGCACTCGTAGGTGTCGAGGATCGTGTAGTCGTGCCGCGCCTTCTTGTTCTGCGCGATCATCTTGCGCCCGGTGTCTTTTTCCTTCGCCATAGTGCGGTCATTTTCGCACTACGACCCACCCCCGAGGCCACTCAATACCGTCTCGGCCCGCTGCTGGGCCCGCTCGCGCACCACGAGGTCGGGGGTGATGCCCCTGCCGTCGACGGTCCGGCCGCCCGGTGTGCGGTAGTGGCCGACGGTCAGCTCGGCCACGGAGCCGCCCGGCAGCTTGCTCGGCATCTGCACGGAGCCCTTGCCGAAGGTCGGCGACCCGACGGTGACCGCCCGGCCGCGGTCCTGGAGCGCGCCCGTCAGCAGCTCGGCGGCGCTCATCGTGCCGCCGTCCACCAGGACGACGACCGGCCGGTCCGTGTCCCCGCCCTGGTCCGCGTAGAGCGCCTGCTGCTGACCACGCACGTCGTACGTGGCGACCAGCCCGCCGTCCAGGAAGGCGGAGGCGGCTATGACCGCCTCGGCGACCAGTCCGCCGGAGTTGGCCCGCAGGTCCAGGAGTATCCCGGCGTCGTCGGGTGCGTCCCGGACCGCGTCCCGGACGTCGGCCCCCGCCCCCTTCGTGAAGGCGGCGACCTTGATCAGCACCGCCGGGGAGGACGCCTCCCCCAGCCGCCGCACGGTGACCGCCTCGGTGGTCAGCCGGGCCCGCTCCAGGGTCCGCGTCCAGTTCCGCCCCGCGCGGGCCAGCCCCAGCTCCACCCGGCTGCCCTCGGCCGCTCCCGTACCGTCCCCGCGGAGCAGCGCCACGACCTCCGCGACGGGGCGCTTGCGGACCGCGCGGCCGTCCAGGGTGCGCAGCAGGTCGCCCGCCCGGATGCCGGCGCGGTGGGCGGGGCCGCCGGGCTGGACGCGGGAGACGGTGACATCTCCGTGGGCGGTGCGCCGGGCCGAGAGCCCGACCCCGGTGTACGAGCCGTCCAGAGCCTGCTCGAACTCCTCGTACTCCCGCTCGTCGTAGACCGCGCCCCAGCGGTCCCCGCTCCGGCTGACGACCTCCTCGGCGGCGTCCTTCACGGACTTGCCGTCCGCCTCGGCCTCGGCCGCGGCGTCCTCGATCTCCTCGCGGTCGACCGGGGCGACGGTGGAGGAGACGGCGCGGGTCTGCGGACCGGGCTCGGGGTCGGGGCCCTGCGGCAGCGAACCGGTCGCGGCGGCGGTGGCGAGAGCGCACCCGAAGATCAGAGTCAGGGCCGCCCCGCGGCACAGACCGCGGGGCCCGAAGCGCTGTGCGGAGCCGGACATGGCGACGAGTCTAGGACAAACCCCTTGGGGCGCACGGGAGATCACCCGTGCGCCCCAAGGGGCTTACGTCACACCTTCAGGTACTTGCGCAGCGCGAAGAGAGCGGCGACGGCGGGCATCAGCAGGCCGATGGCGAGCACCAGCGGAAGCTTGGTGAGGACCGCGTCCCAGCCGATGAAGTCGATCAGGTTCAGCTTCTCCTGGAGCGCGAGGCCGCCGTCGATCAGGAAGTACCGGCCTCCGAGCAGCATGGCGCAGGCCAGCACGCCGCCGATCAGGCCGGCGACGGCCGCCTCCATGATGAAGGGGGCCTGGATGTAGAAGCCGGAGGCTCCCACGAGGCGCATGATGCCCGTCTCACGCCTCCGGCTGAACGCGGAGACGCGCACGGTGTTGACGATCAGGATCAACGCGATGACGAGCATCAGGATCATCACGTAGATCGCGACGACGTTCATGCCGTTCATCAGCTCGAAGAGGTTGTCCAGGATCGACCGCTGGTCCTGGACGGACTGCACCCCGTCCCGTCCGGCGAAGGCCGTCGCGACGACCTTGTACTTCTGCGGGTCGTCCAGCTTCACGCGGAACGACTCCTGCATCTGGTCGGGCGTGATGTTGCCCGCCATCGGGGAGTCGCCGAACTGCTCCTGGTAGTGCTTGTACGCCTCGTCGACCGTCTCGAAGTGGACCGTCTCGACGGCGTCCATCTTCTCCAGGTCGGCCTTGATCTGGTCCTTCTGCTCCTTGGTGACAGCCCCCTTGGCGCACTTGGGCATGTCCTTGGCGTCGTTCTTGTTGCAGAGGAAGATCGAGACGTTGACCTTGTCGTACCAGTAGTCCTTCATCGTGCTGACCTGCTCGCGCATCAGCAGCGCACCGCCGAACAGGGCGAGCGAGAGGGCGACGGAGACCACGACCGCGAAGGTCATCGTGAGGTTGCGGCGGAGACCGACGCCGATCTCCGACAGGACGAACTGGGCGCGCATGGCGTCCTTTCAGTACTCGATGCTCGAAATGCACGAGGGGCCGAAGCCCCTCGGTCAGTGCTGGTAGCCGTAGACGCCGCGTGCCTGGTCGCGTACGAGACGGCCCTGCTCGAGCTCGATGACGCGCTTGCGCATCTGGTCGACGATGTTCTGGTCGTGGGTCGCCATGATCACGGTGGTGCCGGTCCGGTTGATCCGGTCCAGCAGCTTCATGATGCCGACGGAGGTCTGCGGGTCGAGGTTGCCGGTCGGCTCGTCCGCGATCAGCAGCATGGGGCGGTTGACGAAAGCGCGGGCGATGGCCACGCGCTGCTGCTCACCACCGGAGAGCTCGCCGGGCATCCGCTCCTCCTTGCCGCCCAGGCCGACGAGGTCGAGGACCTGCGGCACGGCCTTGCGGATCTCTCCGCGCGGCTTGCCGATGACCTCCTGCGCGAAGGCCACGTTCTCCGCGACCGTCTTGTTGGGCAGCAGCCGGAAGTCCTGGAAGACCGTCCCCAGTTGGCGGCGCATCTGCGGCACCTTCCAGTTGGAGAGCCGCGCGAGGTCCTTGCCGAGCACGTGGACCATGCCCGTGCTGGCGCGCTCCTCGCGCAGGATCAGTCGCATGAAGGTCGACTTGCCGGAGCCCGAGGACCCCACCAGGAAGACGAACTCACCCTTCTCGATGTCCAGAGAGACATCGCGCAGAGCCGGTCGGGTCTGCTTCGGGTAGGTCTTGGAGACGTTGTCGAATCGGATCACGAATGCACCACGGTCGGCCGGGAGTAGGTGAGCGTGACCATACGCGAACCGGGCTCACGCGTGCAGGCGGCGTCCGGCAATGGGCGTTTTATGGTGGATCGACCACCGGAACGAAACGGGGCGTGCCGGACCTTGTCCGGCGGGCCGCGCCGAAACCGCCGCGAGCTGGCACAGTGGTGGGGGGAACGGTCGCGTTCCCGTGAGCGTTGTGCGGAGAGAGACCAGGAACGGTTCCGCCGCGCGGGAGGAGGAGTGCGCATGACCTATGACCGACTGGTGTGCGCGAACTGCGCGTCCCCCGTCAGCGAGGGCCGCTGCCGCGTCTGCCGTGCCGTCCGGCAGCAGATGCTGGAGGAGCAGGACCAGGGTCCGCTGGCCGGGATGAGCCCGGCGATGCTGATCGCCCTGATGGTGGTGCTGCTGACGGCGCTCGCGCTGCTGGCCCACCAGGCCGCCTGATCCGGCCCGCACGGCACGTTCCTCCTCGGACCGCCGGCGGCCCGCCCCTGTCTAGTGCCCGCGGAACGTCGAGCGCCCGCGGAACGACGCGTACGTCCGTCTGAGCGGTCCGGGCGCACGAAAGGGTCCGGGAGGCTTGGTATGCCCTCCCGGACCCTTCTTCATGCTGTTCCGTACCGTGTACGGGCCTCGCTCGGACCCGCTACACGTCGGTACGGTCCACCGCGGTCCGCTCGGACCTAGGCGACCGTGCGACCGCCGCCGACCAGACGCGGCAGGATACGGAAGCCGATGCCGCCCGCGATCATCGTCGCGGCGCCGATGACCAGGAAGGTCGTCTCGGCCGCACCGGTCTCGGCGAGCTCTTCCTTGCCCTTGCTCTGCTCGACCGGCTTGTTGCCGACGCTGTCGGTGTCGGTGTTGTCGACGCACTCGACGCCGTCGAGGTCGACGGTGCAGCCGGCGTCGTCGCCACCGGTGGCGGAGCCGCCGCCGGTCGCGCTGGAGCCACCCTGGTCGCCGCCACCGACGCTGGAGCCGCCCTGGTCGCCGCCACCGATGTCGCCGCCACCCTGGTCGCCGCCACCCTGGTCGCCGCCACCCTGGTCGCCACCGCCCTGGTCGCCACCGCCCTGGTCGCCACCGCCCTGGTCGCCACCGCCCTGGTCGCCACCGCCCTGGTCGCCACCGCCCTGGTCGCCACCGCCCTGGTCGCCACCGCCCTGGTCGCCACCGCCCTGGTCGCCACCGCCCTGGTCGCCACCGCCCTGGTCGCCACCGCCCTGGTCGCCACCGCCCTGGTCGCCACCACCCTGGTCGCCACCACCCTGGTCGCCACCACCCTGGTCGCCACCACCCTGGTCGCCACCACCCTGGTCGCCACCACCCTGGTCGCCACCACCCTGGTCGCCACCACCCTGGTCGCCACCACCCTGGTCGCCACCACCCTGGTCGCCACCGCCGACGTCAGCGCCGCCGATCGGGTTGTCGTTGCCCTCGGAGGCTCCGCTGTCGTCCCCGCCCAGCACGTCCGCCTGGACCTCGACGTCGACGACACCGGTGTCCACACCGATGCCGACCGCCTGCGCCGCGCCGGCCGCGGTCAGCGAGGCGCCCGCGGCGATGACCGCGCCAGCGGCGATCCGCGCGACGCGCACACGCGTCTTCTTCGTCATGTGTTGCTACCCCCAGTAGCTGAATCTCGTCATGGAGCAGCGGTACGCGGGCCGCGGGGCCTGTGGGGCATCGCTCTCGGCAAGGCCACGTCGCACCGTGGTCACCCCGCCGCCCCCCTGGTTCGCACCCGTCCCGGACATACGCATGCTGCTCTAGCACCCTGGCCAGAGTTAAGGACTACGTCAAGGCCGTTCCGTGCACTAGGCGGCGATATGAGAGGTGTTGACGGCTATTCGGAAGCGGGACTGTGACGTACCGGGCACAGATGCCCCCGACGCGGAAAGGCCCGGACAGTCCTGTCCGGGCCCAACCTCCGTAGCGCTGAGGCTACTTCTCGCTCTGCTTGCGCCAGCGGATGCCGGCCTCGACGAAGCCGTCGATCTCACCGTTGAAGACCGCTTCGGGGTTGCCCATCTCGAACTCCGTACGCAGGTCCTTGACCATCTGGTACGGGTGGAGGACGTACGAACGCATCTGGTTGCCCCAGGAGTTGCCGCCGTCGCCCTTGAGCGCGTTCATCTTGGCCCGCTCCTCCTGGCGGCGGCGCTCGAGGAGCTTCGCCTGGAGGACGTTCATCGCGGACGCCTTGTTCTGGATCTGCGAGCGCTCGTTCTGGCAGGAGACGACGATGCCGGTGGGCAGGTGGGTCAGACGCACCGCGGAGTCCGTGGTGTTGACGCCCTGTCCGCCGGGGCCCGAGGAGCGGTAGACGTCCACGCGCAGCTCGGACTCGTCGACCTCGACGTGGTCGGTCTGCTCGACGACCGGCAGCACCTCGACGCCCGCGAACGACGTCTGGCGGCGGCCCTGGTTGTCGAAGGGCGAGATGCGCACCAGGCGGTGGGTGCCCTGCTCGACGGAGAGGGTGCCGTAGGCGTACGGGACCTGGACGGCGAAGGTGGTCGACTTGATGCCGGCCTCTTCGGCGTACGCGGTCTCGTAGACCTCGGTCTTGTAGTTGTGCCGCTCGGCCCAGCGGAGGTACATGCGCTGGAGCTTCTCCGCGAAGTCGGCGGCGTCGACGCCACCGGCCTCGGCGCGGACGGTCACCAGGGCCTCGCGCGCGTCGTACTCGCCGGAGAGGAGCGTGCGGACCTCCATCTCGTCCAGCGCCTTCTTCACCGACACCAGCTCGGCCTCGGCCTCCGCCCGGGCGTCGGCGTCGCCTTCGTCCTCGGCGAGCTCGAAGAGGACGGCGAGGTCGTCGATGCGGCCGCGCAGCGCCTCGGCCTTGCGGACCTCGGCCTGGAGGTGCGAAAGCTTGCTGGTGATCTTCTGGGCCGCCTCCGGGTCGTCCCAGAGGGACGGCGCCGCAGCCTGCTCCTCGAGCGCGGCGACTTCCGCCCTCAGCGCATCCAGGTCCAGGACGGCCTCGATCGACCCCATGGTCGAGGAGAGGGACTTCAGCTCTTCGGAAATATCGACGACTGCCACGGGTCCAGCGTAACGGCTGGACGGGTGAAGCTCGCCCTCCCCCGAGAACGGGCCGGAAACCGGCCCGCGGAAGCGGGGCGGTCAGGGGGTGGCCGGGGCCGAGTTCTCGCTGTCCCCGGGCGTGGGGCCGCCGTCGCCGCCGCCGGTCGCCAGCCAGCCGCCGACCGCGATCGCGGCACAGAGGGCGACGGCCGAGGCACCGAGGGTGATGCGGCGCTTGCGGACCGCGGCCGCCTTGTTGCGGGCGGAGCCGGGCCGGGGCTTTCCCGGGGACCGGGGGGCGCGGGCCGTGCCGAGCGGTCCGCCCGCGAGCTCGTCCGGGGCCGGGACGCGCATGCTCGTGTGGGTGTCGCGGTTGGAGTCGGGAGCGGAGCCGGGCACCAGCGGGACCGCGCCGCGGCGGCGGGGTTCCTCGGCGGCCGGGGTGTACTGCTGCTCGTCGTAGGAGTCCGGCTCGTGTTCGCTCTCCTCGGGGCCGGGCTCGTCCACCTCCAGCGGGGGTATCCCGGCCAGCAGGGGCAGCAGGTCGCGCAGCCGTACGGCCAGTTCCGAGGCGCGCAGCCGGGAGGCGGGGGCCTTGGCCAGGCACTGGACCAGGAGTTGCCACAGCTCCTCGGGGATGCCGGGGAGCGGGACGACGGTCTCGGTGACGTGGCGGCGCAGCACCGCGCCGGGGTGGCCGCCGCCGAAGGGTGTGAACCCGGCGAGCAGCTCGTACAGCACGGTGGCCAGGGCGTAGATGTCGACGGCGGCGCGCGGCGGGAGGCCCTCGACGATCTCGGGGGCCAGGTAGTCCGGTGTGCCGATGATCTTCGTGGCCTTGGTGCGGCGCGGGGTGTCGATCAGCTTGGCGACGCCGAAGTCGGTGAGCAGGGCGGGGTGGGCGCCGCCGGGACCGAGCGGGCCTTCCATGTCGAGCAGGATGTTCTCCGGCTTGACGTCCCGGTGGACGATCTGGGCCTTGTGCGCGGCGGCCAGGCCGTCGGCGACGTCCGCGACGATCGCTACGGCGGCCTCGGGGGCGAGCCGGCGCTCGCGGTCGAGGCGGGTGCGCAGGTCGGTGCCGCGTACGAGGGTCATGACCAGGGCCAGGTCGTTGCCGTCGACGACGAGGTCCCGGACGGCGACCACGTGCGGGTGGTCGAGTCCGAGCAGGGCTGTGCGCTCCTGCACGAAGCGGCCCACGAGCTCCTGGTCGGACGCGAGGTCCTCACGCAGCAGCTTGATGGCGACCGGGCCGTCGGGCCCCTCGCCGAGCCATACCGTGCCGGCGCTGCCGCGCCCCAGGATCTGGTGGGCCGTGTACCGGCTGCCGATATTCCGTGCCACGACTGCTCCCTCAGCGGCTGGCGGTGGACCCCCGGTCGACAAAGTTACGCGGCGTTCGGGGTGTCGCACGCCCAGGATGGCACCGACCTCGGCTTCTCCGGGCGGAATGGGCCCGGAGAAGTCGACAAAGGGACAGTGTGACGGGTCGGGGCCCGCCCGATCGGTGACGGGGCGGGTCCCTGGCGATCGGTGGCGGGTCAGGCCCCGCCGGAGCCTCCGGTGCTGTCGTTGAGCTTCGAGATCCAGTCGGTGACCGTGCCGATCGCGTCGCCGATGGTTTCCCAGTAGCCCTTGCCCTGGGCCACCCAGTCCTGGAGGGCCAGGTCCCAGACGAGCCAGCCGGCGATGGTCAGGAGCACCACGGTGAACAGGCAGCCCTTGAGGCAGCCGAGGCCGGGGATGCGCATCGGGTTGGCGCTGCGCTGCCGCGGCGGGCGCGGCTCGCGCCGCGGGCGCGGGGCGGGAGGCTGCGGCTGCTGGGGCTGCGGTGCGTACTGCTGCTGGGGCTGGGGCGGCTGCTGGTAGCGCTGCGGCTGGGGCTGCTGTTGCTGCCGCTGCGGCGGGTACTGCTGGGGCTGCGGCGGCGGCTGGCGGCGCTGGGGCGGCTGCTGCTGGTGCTGCTGCGGCGGCTGCTGGCGCTGGGGGCGGCGGCGCAGCGGGTCCTGGCTCGGGTCCAGGTACTGCACCTGGGTCTGCTCGTTGCGGTCGCGGGCCGCCTGGAGCTGCGACTGCCAGGGGTGCGGGCCGTCCGGCTGCGGCGGCCCGTCGGGGCGCTGGGGCACGGGCGGCATGACGGCGGTCGGGTCGGCGCCGGGCCCCCGGCCGGGTCCGCCCTGGCCGCCGGGTCCGGTCTGCGGGAGCACGCTGGTGGCCGCGGACGGGTCGAAGGAGCCCGCGTTGCTCGGCAGCACCTGCGTGGGGTCGGCCGCGCCCGGAGTGTCCGGTACGGCGGTGGGGGCCGGGTCGGGGGCGAGCAGGGCGCCGACGCCGTCGGCGGCGGCGATCTGCGCGGAGTTGGCGTGGACGCCGATACCGGCGGCGACCGTCCGCAGACCGCGGGCCAGGTTCTCGGCGCTGGGCCGCCGGTCGGGGTCCTTGCTCAGGCAGCGCTCGATGACCGTCCACAGCGGCGCGGGGACGGTGGAGGGACGGCGTGGCTCCTCGCTGAGATGCCGGTGCAGGACCTCCAGGGCGGTGCCCCCGGCGAACGGCGGACGACCGGTGACCAGCTCGTACAGCAGGATGCCGGCGCCGTAGACGTCGACGGCGGAGGTCTGCGGGCGGCCCTCGGCGGACTCCGGCGCCACATAGGCGGGCGTGCCGACGAACTCGTGGGTCCGGGTCAGGCCCGGGGAGTCGGCCAGCCGCGCGATGCCGAAGTCGGTGAGCATCGGGGTCATGCCGCCGTCGCGCTCGTCGAGCAGCACGTTGGCCGGCTTCAGGTCGCGGTGGACGACGCCGTCGGCGTGGCTGGCGGCGAGCGCGTCCGCGATCTGCGCGGTGAGCAGGGCGGCGGCGACCGGGGTGAGCGGGCCGTTCTCCCGGAGGTAGCGGTGCAGGTCGGGGCCGTCGATCAGGTCCATCACCAGGGCGAGGAGATCGCCCTCGACGACGAGGTCGCGGGTGCGCACGATATTGGGATGGGTGAGCCGCAGCAGGACGGACCGCTCCCGCAGGAACCGCATCACGACGTCGGCGTCGTTGGCCAGTTCCTCCTTGAGGACCTTGATGGCCACGGTCTCGCCGGGCTGACCCGCGACGGCTGCCTCGGCGCCCGCGGTCTCCCGCTGGCGGGCTCGCCAGACGGTGCCCGTGGCGCCGCGTCCGAGCGGCTCCTCGAGCAGGTACTTGCTGCCTACCGGCCGCACGTCATGCGCTCCCTGCTGATCGTGGTGCTCGCGGCCCACCGGGGCCCGAATGTTCCGGCCCACTGTAATGCCGCCGAACGGGGCGCAGGAGGCTCACGTTTCGAGGGAAGACGCGGGGACCGGACCGAAGGTTGCCGCACGGGTGGTTGAGGATCGACCGACGGTTCGATCATGCGTGCGGATTCCCGTCCGGCATACGGCCACTACCCGCCCGAGAGCACCTTCGAGCGGCGGAATCCGGACGCGAGCGGGCACTTTTGCGCCCACAGCCGACCATTCAAGATCATGTGAAGGTGACCGCCGGGGCGTGTTGTCAGCGGCAGGTGCGAGGATGCCTCCAGCACGGATCTGCGGATGCGGAGTCCCGCGGTCCGTGACGACCTGTACGGACGACGTGTCCGTGCCGGGTGGGGGGAATCACAGGGCGTTTCCCCTGCCGGGCACCCTCGCGCAGAAGGGACCGCTGACGGCGATGCAGATCCGGCTGACCGTCCTCGCGCCGCGCAGCGGCCAGACCCCGGCGCGCACCTGCGACGTGCTCGTCACCGCCCCCGCCGGGACGGCGCTGGCCGCCGTCGCCTCGCAGCTGGCCGCCGCCGTGTCGGGGCCGGAGAGCTCCCAGGGCGGCGGGGCCGTCGTGCTCTTCGCCGGGCGGGAGCGGCTGGACGGGCACCGCATCGCGCTGGGCGAACCCCCTCTGGTGGACGGCGCGGTCCTCTCGCTCCAGGTCCCCGGCGACGACGAGGCGACGGACGACCCGGTCCCGGCCCAGCTCCACGTGGTGGCGGGGCCGGACGCGGGCGGCGTCCACCTGCTGCACGGCGGGCAGATCCGGATCGGCCGCTCGGCCGACGCGGACGTCCCCCTCGACGACCCGGACGTCTCCCGGCTGCACTGCGCGGTGACGGTCTCGGACGACGGCCGGGTCTCGGTCGCCGACCTCGGCTCGACCAACGGCACCTCGCTGGACGGCGTCGAGGTGCGCGAGCGGCCGGTCCGCCTCGCCCCCGGCGCCCTGCTGCGGCTCGGCGAATCCGCCCTCCGGCTCGCTCCGGGCTCCCGTCCGCCGAGGCTGACGACCGCCCCGGACGGCGAGGGGCACCTGCGGGTGACCCGCGCCGAGACGGGCCACCCCGCACCGGGCCGCTCCGCCGGTACGCCCCTCGGGCCGGGCGTCCCCGAGCAGGACGGCCCCGCGTACGGCGCGTCCTCCCCCGGCTCGCCGTCCGCCGCCTCCCCCTTTCCGTCCCCCGGCTCCGCTCTCCCGCCTGCCGCCTCCGCCGCCTCGTCGCCCTCCGGTTCCGGGGCGTACGACTACGCGGAGTCCTGGCCGGAGCAGGCCGAGGCCGGGCCGGGCGGCGCGTCTCCGGGGCCCGGCACCCATGCGCGGGGCGAGCGGTTCGCCGGCGCCCCCGCGCCCCGACGCGGCATAGGCGCCTGGGCCAGGCGGCTCACGGGCGGCGCGAAGGGCGAGCAGGCGACGGGCCGGGAGGCGGGCGCCGACAGGTCCGCCGCACCCGACTCGTACGCCGCCTCCCGCGTCCAGGGCGCTCCTGGCGCGGCCCACGGATCGACGGTGCACGGCTTGGGCGCGGGCTCCCCCGGCTCTGCGGGCGGCTTCGACGCGGGCTCCCCCGGCTCTCCGGGCGGCTTCGACGATCCCTCCGGCGGCCCGTCGGGGTCCGGGCACCTCGCCTCCCCGGTCTCTCCCGGCTCCCCCTTCTCCGCCCTGCCGTCCGCCCCCGAGGGCACCTGGCCCGACCCCGCCGCCGTGCTGCTGACGGCGCTCGGCCCCGGCCCCCGACTCTGGGAGCGCCACCCGGACCACCCGGAGGCCCTGGTGGTCCGGCTCGGCACCACGGACCGGGCCGAGGTGCCCGCCGTGCCGGTGACGGTGGGGCTGCGGGAGGCCGGTTCGCTCGGGCTCGCCGGTCCGCGCGCCCGGCTGGCCGGTCTGGCCCGTGCGACGGTGGCCCAGCTCGCCGCGCTGCACTCGCCGTTCGACCTGGAGATCGTCCTCATCAGCACGGACCGCTCCCGCACGCTGGAGGAGCGGCGGCGCGAGTGGTCCTGGCTGGGCTGGCTGCCGCATCTGCGCCCGACGCACGGCCAGGACTGCCGGCTCCTCCTGGCGTACGAGCGTGAGCAGGCGGAGGCCCGTACGGCGGAGCTGGTACGCCGCCTCGACGAGGGCCCCCTCGGTCCGGGCTGGCCGCATCTGGACCGGGCCTCCCTGGCCGGGGCCGCCCGCGCCCACACGGGCCCCCACACGGTGGTCGTCCTGGACGGCGACCCCGGCACGGCGTTCCTGCGCGAGACCACGGCACGGCTGGCCGGGGCGGGGGCGGCGGCCGGCATCCATCTGATCTGCCTGGCCGACACCCCCGCCGCCTCCCCCACCTCGCCGGTGGCCGCGACGTACGAGGCGGCCTGCCAGGCGTCCCTGGCGTTCCGGGAGTGCGGGGCCGTCGCCATGCTGAGCGGGGACGTGGCCACGGCGTTGCGCCTGCTGCGCACGGCGGGCGGGCAGGCCGCGGGACACGGCACGGTGGCCGCGGTGGACGCGGTGTCGGCGGCCTGGGCCGAGCGGTTCGGGCGGGCCCTGGCACCCCTGCGCGAGGAGGGCTCGGCCGCGCTGGCGGGCCGCCCCACGACAGCGGCTCTGCCGCCGTCGGCCCGGCTGCTGGACGAACTGGGCCTGGCCCGTGCCACCCCGGCCTCGCTGATGGCCCGCTGGGCGTCCACCGCGGAGGCCCAGCCCGGCGCCACGCCGCCGCGGGCCGTGGCGGCCTCCCCGCACCGTTCGGAGCTGGACGGCGCGAGCTCGGGGCGCACCCTCAGCGCGGGTCCGCGCGTCGGCCCCCAGCGGACGGCGGCCTCATCCCCGCACCACGACTCCGTCCGCACGCCGTACCCACCGCTGGACACCCGCGACTCCGGCCGCACGCCGTACCCACCGCTGGACACCCGCGACTCCGGCCGCACGCCGTACCCACCGCTGGACACCCGCGACTCGGGCCGCACCCCGTACCCACCACTCGACACCCGCGACTCCGGCCGCACGCCCTACCTCGGCGTTCAGCGTTCCGCGCCGGGGGCGGGGGCCGGGCAGCGGCGCGGGGCCGACTCCTCCGCCGCCGGGTCCACCGGGGCCCCTGCGGCCGGCCGGCCCGTCCTCGTGCTCGGGGCGGGACCCCGCGGCCCCCTCAGCGTCGATCTCGCCGACGAGGGCCCGCACCTGCTGATCGAGGGCCCGCCGGGCAGCGGCCGTACCGAGCTGCTCCGGGCCGTCGCCGCCTCGCTCGCCTCCGCGGCCCGGCCCGACCGGCTCGGCATCCTGCTGGTCGACGGGTCCGGCGGTGAGCAGGGCGACCGGGGCGAGGGTCTGCTCCCCTGTACGGAGCTGCCGCACGTCTTCGGCCACCTCGTGGCGTACGACCCGGTCCGGATGCGGGAGTTCGCCCAGGCGCTGGGCGGTGAGCTGAAGCGGCGCGCGGAGCTGCTCGGCGACCTCGACTTCGCCACCTGGCACGAGCGGCACGCCCGGCAGGAGGTCCCGCAGGAGGTCTCCGGGCGCGTGGTGGGCCAGCGCCCGCCGGTGGGCGCCGAGCGCCGGGGCGATCTGGACTCCCCGGCCACCGGCACCCTGCGGCTGCGCCCGGCCGCCGCCCGGCCCGCCGAACCGGGCGCGTCCCCACTGCCCCGTCTCGTCGTCCTCGCCGACGACTTCGACGCGCTGGTCGCCCCGGCGCTCGGCTCCCCCGGACGGCCCGCCGCAGGTTCGGTGGTGCGGGCGCTGGAGGCCGTGGCCCGCGACGGCGGGCGGCTCGGGGTGCACCTGGTCGCCACCTCCGCGCGCCCCGACCGCACCGAGGACACCGAGCTGGCACAGGGGGCCCGTCTGCGCATCGTGCTGGACGCGCCGCTGCTTCCCCCGTCCCCGGACGAACCGGCCCCCGGCCGCGGCCGGCTGGGGCACCCGGACGGCCGGGTGACGCCGTTCCAGGGGGGCCGGGTCACCGGCCGCATCCCACGCACGGCGACGCTGCGACCCACCGTCGTACCGCTGGAGTGGGAGCGGATGGGAGATCCGCCGACCCGGCGTCCGGTGCGGGAGCTGGGCAACGGGCCGACCGACCTGGCGCTGCTCGCCAGCGCGCTGGAGCGCGCTGCCCGCTCGGTGAACGCCGAACGCCTGCCGGCGCTCGTCCCGTTCACCTCCTGAGGGCGGACGCCCGTCCGGCTACGGCCGGTTCGGACCGTCACCGCCGGACCTCTTTCCGCGCTCGCCGCGTCCGCCCTCGGCCGGTCCGGCAGCCGCCCGCAGAGGTTCCGCGCACCGTTCGGACCGAGTCCGGACGGCACGTTCCTCACCTGCCCGCGGCAGGCTTCCGACATGCCCTGACATGACGTCACGAGGCGATCACGATCGGCCTGTTGGACCCCATGGTGGTATTGCGGGGCCCGTTCGCCGGGCGTAGGACTGTGCGCACGGACGACGTGGTCCGGGCACGTCGTGGCCGGGCCTGTCAGGAAGAGACGGGGCAGGAATGCGCACAACCTTCTCGATACGCAGGACCGCGCTCGTGTTCGCGGCGGTCGGCGCTCTGGCGCTCACCGGCTGCGGAGGCGACGGCAAGAAGAAGACGGACGAGGGCTCCGGCAAGGGCACGGACAGCGCGTCCACGGTGAAGCTGCCGAAGCTGGACGGGGAGAACATCTCCGTCGCCGCGGTCTGGACCGGACCCGAGCAGGAGAACTTCACCAAGGTCCTGGACGAGTTCGAGAAGCGCACGGGCGCGAGCGTGACGTTCGTCCCGGCGCAGGACCCGATCATCAACTTCCTGGGGACGAAGATCGCGGGCCAGCAGCCGCCGGACGTGGCGATGATCCCGCAGGTGGGCGCGATCCAGCAGGCGGCCGCGAAGAAGTGGGCCAAGCCGGTCGGGGCCGAGGCGAAGGCCCAGCTCGACAAGAACTACGCGAAGGTCTGGCAGGACCTCGGGTCGGTGGACGGCACTCAGTACGGGGTGTACTTCAAGGCCGCCAACAAGTCGCTGATCTGGTACAACGCCGCCGCGTTCGACAACGCCGGAGCGAGCGAGCCGAAGACCTGGAAGGACTTCCTGACGACGGCGGAGACGATCTCCGCCTCGGGCGTCACCCCGGTCTCGGTGGGCGGGGCGGACGGCTGGACCCTCACCGACTGGTTCGAGAACATCTACCTCTCGCAGGCCGGCCCGGAGAAGTACGACCAGCTCGCGCAGCACGAGATCCCGTGGACCGACCCGTCCGTGAAGGACGCGCTGACCTCGCTGGCCGAGCTGTTCGGCAAGCCGGAGCTGATCGCGGGCGGTGCGGACGGGGCGCTCCAGACCGAGTTCCCGGCCTCGGTGACCCAGACCTTCACCGGAGGTGACCAGCCCAAGGGCGCGATGGTCTTCGAGGGCGACTTCGTCTCCATCAACATCGCGCAGACCGAGGCGAAGATCGGTACGGACGCCAAGGTCTTCCCGTTCCCGGCGGTCGGCGCGGACTCCCCCGTGGTCACGGGTGGCGACGCGGCCGTGGCGCTCAAGGAGACCAAGGGCGCGCAGGCGCTGCTGACCTGGCTGGCGTCGTCGGACGCGGCGAAGATCTGGGCCGAGGCGGGTGGGTTCATCTCCCCGAACAAGGGTCTGGACCTGAAGGCGTACCCGAACGACGTGCAGCGCACGATGGCGCAGGCGCTGATCGACGCCGGTGACGACGTCCGGTTCGACATGTCCGACCAGGCCCCGCAGTCGTTCGGCGGGACGCCCGGCAAGGGTGAGTGGAAGATCCTCCAGGACTTCCTGAAGAACCCGAAGGACATCGCGGGGACCCAGAAGGAGCTGGAGTCCGAAGCGGCCAAGGCGTACAAGAGCTGACGCCGTGACGACAGCGACCGCGGGAGGCGCCGGTGCGGCGCCTCCCGCCGACGAGACGAGTCCGCGCCCGTCCCCGGACCCGGAGAAGAAGCCGGGCCGCGGCGTGACGGGCACCCGCAGGGTCATCGCGGCGGCTTTCCTGCTGCCCTCACTGGTGCTGCTCGGCGCGCTGGTGGTCTACCCGATCGGCTACTCCGTCCACCGGTCCTTCTTCGACCAGGCCGGTACCGGTTTCGCCGGGTTCGACAACTACACGGCCCTGTTCACCGACGACACGATCCTCATGGCGGTGAAGAACAACGCGATCTGGGTGGTCTTCGCCCCCACGGTCGCCACCGCCCTCGGCCTGATCTTCGCGGTGCTGACCGAGCGCATCCGCTGGGGCACCGCTTTCAAGCTGATCGTCTTCATGCCGATGGCGATCTCGATGCTGGCGGCCGGCATCATCTTCCGGCTGGTGTACGACCAGGCCCCCGAGCGGGGCGTCGCCAACGCGGTGGCGGTGAGCGTGCACGACACGTTCAACGCGTCCGCCGGCTTCCCGAAGGCCCGCCCGCTGCCCGTGCACCCGCTGGAGAAGGGCGACGGCGGGACGTACGTGTCCAAGGAGCCGATCCGGGCGGGCGAGCCGCTGCGGGTGCCGCTGGTGGGCGTGGCCCCGGCGAAGATGCCGGGCGACGCCCGGCCCGCCCAGGGCTCTCCCGCGGCTTCCGGGGACGAGATCTCCGGCACGGCCTGGCTGGACTTCACCCGTGGCGGCGGCGGTAGGCCGAACGTCGTCGACCCGAAGGAGCTGGGGCTCAAGGGCCTCATGGTCGAGGCGGTGAAGGACGGGAAGGTCGTGGCCACGGCGACGGCCGGGGCGGACGGCGCCTTCACCCTGCCCGCGTCGGCGGACGGGGCCCGACTGCGCCTGCCGGCGGACAACTTCCGCGAGCCGTACAACGGTGTCGACTGGCTCGGCCCGTCCCTGGTGACGCCGGGGATCATCGGCAGCTACGTGTGGATGTGGGCCGGGTTCGCCATGGTGCTGATCGCTGCCGGCCTGGCCGGTCTGCCGCGCGAACTGCTGGAGGCGGCCCGTGTGGACGGCGCCAACGAGTGGCAGGTGTTCCGCCGGATCACGGTGCCGATGCTGGCGCCGGTGCTGGCGGTGGTCCTGGTGACGCTGATGATCAACGTGCTGAAGGTCTTCGACCTGGTGTTCATCATCGCGCCGGGCTCCTCCCAGGACGACGCGAACGTCCTGGCGCTCCAGCTGTACCGGTCCTCGTTCGGCACGGACGCGGACCTCGGGATCGGCAGCGCGATCGCGGTGCTCCTGCTGCTGCTGGTGATCCCGGTGATGCTGTTCAACATCCGCCGGATCCGGAAGGAGGGGCGCCGATGACGGGTCACGCCCGCCCCGTACCGCCTCCCGGCCGGGGGTCCGGGGGTCGCCACCCGGAAGAACGCAGCGACATCCGCCGGATCCGGAAGGAGGGACGCCGATGAGCAGCGCACCGAAGGTGGACGCCGCGCGCATCGGCCGCCGGAGGGCGGGGTCCCCGGGTGCCGGCCGGCCCGAAGCCCCCAAGGCCGGGCAGTCCCTCGCGGCGCGCATGGCCGCCCGCGCCGGGGGCGGCGTGATGCGGGTCTTCCTGATCCTGGTCGCCCTGTTCTGGCTGATGCCCACCATCGGCCTGCTGCTGTCCTCGCTGCGCGGGCCGCAGGACATCGCGGCGACCGGCTGGTGGAAGGTCTTCACCGCCCCGTCCGAGCTGACCTTCGACAACTACCAGAGGATTCTGGACAATTCGACGATCACCGGATCGCTGTTCAGCACGGTCATGATCACCGTGCCCTCCACCGTGCTGGTGGTGGTCATCGGCTCCCTCGCCGGATACGCCTTCGCGTGGATGGAGTTCCCCGGCCGGGACTGGTGGTTCCTGCTGGTCGTCGGGTTGCTGGTGGTGCCGGTGCAGGTCGCGCTGATCCCGGTCTCCGAACTGTTCGGCGCCATCGGGATCTTCGAGACGACGCTCGGGGTGGTGCTGTTCCACACGGCGTTCGGCCTGCCGTTCGCGATCTTCCTGCTGCGGAACTTCTTCGCGGAGATCCCCCGTGAACTCCTGGAGGCGGCCCGGCTCGACGGGGCGGGCGAGATCCGGCTCTTCACCCGCGTCGTGATGCCGCTGGGCGGCCCGGCGATCGCCTCGCTCGGGATCTTCCAGTTCCTGTGGGTGTGGAACGACATGCTGGTCGCCCTGATATTCGCGGACTCCGGGTCCCCGCCGATCACCGTGGCGCTCCAGCAGCAGGTACGCCAGTTCGGCAACAACATCGACGTGCTCGCGCCCGGCGCGTTCGTGTCGATGGTGATCCCGTTGGTGGTGTTCTTCGCCTTCCAGCGGCAGTTCGTCTCCGGCGTGATGGCGGGCGCGGTCAAGTAGCCGGCGCCACAGGGTCGTACGCCGTCCGGTACGCACACCCCCGGAACGCACAGATGTACGTCAACACGGAGCGGCCCGGTTCCCCGGAACCGGGCCGCTTCGGCGTCCGCGTCCCCCGATTGCCGCGTCCGGCGTAACCCTGTCATTCCATCCGACGTTTGCGCTCTGCCTGGTTTCCGCGAACGATCGACCCATGGATGTGTAGTGCCCCGGTTCTCCGTCATCGTGCCCGCGTTCCGGGTCCAGGCGTATCTGCACGCGTGTCTGGATTCGGTACTGGCCCAGTCCTTCAAGGACCACGAGATCATCGTGGTCGACGACTGCTCCCCCGACGCCTGCGGACCGATCGCCGACGAGTACGCCCGCCGGGACCCCCGCGTCACCGCGCTCCACCTGCCCCGCAACACCGGCCTGGGGCCCGCTCGCAACGCCGGGATGGACCGGGCGTCCGGCGACTACCTGATCTTCCTCGACGGCGACGACACCCTGCTGCCGGACGCGCTCCAGACCATCGCCGACCGGATCGACGCGACCGGCGAGCCCGACGTCCTGATGTACGACTACGCCCGTACGTACTGGACGGGCCGCAGCGTCCGCAACGTCCTGGGCGCCCTTCTCGACGAGACCGGCCCGGCCCGCTTCCGGCTCGCCGACCGCCCCGAGCTGCTGCGGCTCCTCATGGTCGTCTGGAACAAGGCGTACCGCCGCGCGTTCGTCGAGGCCGAGGGGTTCGCCTTCCCGCCCGGCTACTACGAGGACACTCCCTGGACCTACCCGGTGCTGATGTCGGCCGGGTCGATCGCGGTGCTCGACGCGGTCTGCGTCTCCTACCGGCAGCGGCGGCGCGGCAACATCCTCTCCACCACCAGCGAGAAGCACCTCGACGTCTTCGACCAGTACGACCGGGTCTTCGCGTTCATCGACTCCCGTCCCGAACTCGCCCCGTGGCGACCGGTGATATTCCGGCGCATGCTGGACCACTTCTCCGCGCTGTACGCCTCCCGGTCCCGGCTCCCGTCGCACAGCCGCGCCGCGTTCTTCCGCCGCGCCACCGCCTCCTGCCGGCGCCACCACACGCCCGGCACCCCGGTCCCGCGCCGCGCGCGGCTGCGCCACGGACTGCTGCGGCTCGGCGCGCGGCGCACCTACCGGGCGCTCTCGGGCGCCCAGCGCCTCGGCGGGCGGCTGCGCACGGGGGCGGCGGCCGTACGGCGGGCGGTGCGGGGCGCGGCACTGCGGGCGCACTACCGGATCCAGTCGCGGCTGCCGCTGCGCACCCGCGACGCGGTGTTCACCGCGCGGGGCGGCGCGTACGCGGGCAGCCCGGCGGCGATCGAGGCGAAGGTCCGCGAGCTGGCGCCGGGGATGCGGACGGCCTGGATCTGCCGGCCCGCCGACGCCCACACGGTGCCGACCGGCACCCGGCACCTCGCGCCCGGCACGTTCGCCCACGGGGCGGCGCTGGCCCGCTCGGCGTACCTGGTGAACGACGGCTCCTTCGACCGGCAGCTGGTCAAGCGGCGCGGCCAGATCGTGCTCCAGACGCACGAGGGCACGCCGCTGCGGACCGTGGGCACCGACCTGCTGGACCGGCCCGCCGCCGCCCGCGGCACCGACTTCGAGGAACTGCTGCGCGCGGTGGACACCTGGGACTACTCCCTCTCCGCGAACCCGCACTCCACCCTCGTACGGGAGCGGGCCTATCCGTCCGCGTACACGACGCTGGAGTACGGCTCTCCGCGCAACGACGTGTACCACCGCACCGGTCCGGCCGAGGTGGCCCGGCTGCGGGAGACGCTGGGCGTGCCGGAGGGCACAACCGCCCTGCTGTACGCCCCGGTGCCCCGCGACTACCGGCGGGTCCAGCGGCCCGCCCTCGATCTGGAGCGGCTGCTCCGGATGCTGGGCCCGCGGTTCGTGGTCCTGGCCCGGACGCCCCTCCCGGCGGACCCCGCGCGCCGCGCGCCGCACCCCCGGATCATCGACGTCAGCGCCCACCGCTCCGTGGAGACCCTGGCGCTCGCCTCGGACGCCCTGATCACCGACTACGCGTCGCTGATGTTCGACTACGCCAACCTGGACCGCCCGGTGGTGCTGCACCTCCCCGACATCGAGGCGTACGAGGCGTCGCGGGGCACGTACTTCGACATCACCGCGTTCCCGCCCGGCGTCGTGGTCCGGAGCCAGGACGAACTGGTCGACGTCCTCACCACGGACCACTGGCGCGGCTCCCACGCAGCGCAGCTGCGGGCCGCGTTCCGGGCCCGGTTCTGCCCGTACGACGACGGGTTCGCCGCCGAGCGGGTGGTGCGGCGGGTCTTCCTCGGGGAGACGGACGGGCTGCCGCTGCCGGTGCCGTACGCAGCCCGCCGGACTCCGGCGGCGGCCCTGCCCGCGCAGGACGGGGCCGGGGCGGCGGTCCGGGGCTGAAGCCCGGACCGCCTCGGGCACGGCGGGTGCTCACAGCGTTCGAGGAACGCGAACAGCTCCTCCCAGCGGCGCAGCGCCTCAGGCTCGGAGAACCGCTGGACGCCGGACCGGGCGCGCGCGCCCATCGCGTCGCGCAGCCGGGGGTTGCCGGTGAGCCGCAGCAGCCGGTCGGCGAGGGCGTCGATGTCCCCGGCGGGGGCCAGGAGCCCGTCCTCGCCGTCGCGGACGATCTCACGGACGCCGGGCGCGCAGTCGAACGCCGCGCAGGGCACGCCGCTGGCCATCGCCTCCAGCAGGGCGAGCGGGAAGCCCTCGCCGCGGGAGGACTGGACGAAGACGGAGGCCCCGGCCAGGGATTGCTCCACGTCGTCGGTGCGGCCCATCCACTCCACGGACCCGTCGAGGCCGAGGCCGGTGCACTGGGCCTTGAGCGCGGCTTCGTCCTCGCCGGCCCCGTAGATCCGCAGCCGCCAGTCGGGGCGGGCGGGGGCGACCAGGGCCCAGGTGTCCAGGAGGAGGTCGATGCCCTTCTGGTCGCTGAGCCGGCCGATGGCGGCGACGGTCCTCTCGCTGCGCGGGGAGGGCACTCCGGGGAGGCGGGCGAGGGCGTTGGGCAGGAAGCCGACGTTGTTCATGCCGTCCCCGGCCCACCGGTCGGCGTCCTCCTCGGTGAGGACGAGCCAGTGGTCGAGGTCCTTGTAGTGGTTCTTGATCCAGCGGTAGCGGTGGCTCGCACGGGAGTAGTCGTAGGACTCGTGGCTCATCCCGATGACGCGCAGCCCGGTGGTGTCGGCCTCTCCGACCCACTCCATCGCCCAGACCTGGGTGACGATGACGATCGCGCCGGGGCGGGCGCCGGCGAAGATCCCGGAGAGCCGGGCGACCGCCTGCTTCTTCGCGGCGGCCCGCGCGGCCTCCCTGCGCCGGGTGGGGACGCGGAAGCGGTCGCGGACGCCGTGGGGCGTCCAGGGGGTCGGGGGGTGCGCGGGGTAGAGGGCGGTGACGGGATGGGCCGGCCGCTCGGGCAGCGCCATCTTGAGGTCGGAGGCGTGGATGCCGATGGCGTGGACCCGGTGGCCCCGCTCGGTGAAGAGGCGGGCGGTCTGGTGCATCCAGCCGGTGACGCCGCCGAGTTCGTCGGTGCTGTTGGAGACGATGAAGATGTCGCGGCTCATCGGCCGGCCCCCCGGTCGTGGTCGGTGATGTGACGGGTGTCCCGGCAGATCTTGGGACCGAAGACGGCGGCGACGGTTCTGCGGGCGGCGTCGCCCCGGTCGTAGGGCCCGAACTGCCGGACGAACTCCCGGCGCCGGTCGGCCCACCGGGCGTCGGACTTCTTCAGTTCGGCGAGGACCCCGAACAGCTCCTCCGGGGTCGCGGTGACCGGCCCCGGCGCCTTCTCCCGCAGGTCGAAGTAGCTGCCGCGCTCGGCCGCGTACGCGTCGAGGTCGGGGGCGAACAGGACGACGGGCCGGTCGAGGAGGGCGAAGTCGAACATGATGGACGAGTAGTCGGTGATCAACACGTCGGTGATCGCCAGGAGTTCGCTGGTGTCGTGGTGGCGGGAGACGTCCACGACGGTGCCGGGCGGGCAGACGGGCAGCCGCGCGGACTCCAGGTAGTGGGAGCGCACCAGCAGCGTGTGGGTGTCGCCGAACCGCTCCGCGAACTCCCGTACGTCCAGCAGCAGTCGGCTCCTGCGCTGTTTGCCGGGCCCGCCCCGGAAGGTCGGGGCGTACAGCACGGTCCTCCGGTGGTCGTCCAGCCCCAGTTCCGCCGCGAGGGGCGGGCGGGGCAGCCGTCCTTCGGTCTCGGCCCGGTCGCGCTCCGCGATCAGGACGTCGTTGCGCGGATAGCCGGTGCGCAGGAGGCGTTCCTCGGGCAGCCGGTAGGCGCGGGCCAGGGTGGCCACGTCGTGCTCGGAGCGGACGAGGAAGTGGTCGAAGCGGTCCACGGCCCGCCGGAGCCGTTCGCGCTGCGGGGCGTTCTGGAGCCGTACGCGGGTCTCGTCGAAGCCCATCCGCTTGTACGCGGAACCGTGCCAGGTCTGGAGGTACGTGGTGTGCGGGGGTTTGCGCAGGTGCTGCGGGAAGCCCTGGTTGTCCACCCAGTACTCGGCGCGGGCCAGCGCCCACAGGTAGCGCCAGGACCAGCGGCGTACGAGGCGGGCGTCCTCGGGGAAGCCGGCCGGGGAGGGGTCGTAGGACCAGGTGGCGCGCAGTCTCAGGCCCTGGCGGCGGATCTCCTCGTACACGGCGCGCGGACTGTCGCCGTAGCAGGTGCCCATGTGGCTCTCGAAGACGACGGAGCCCCGGCGGACGGGGAGGCGGGTGAGCCAGGTGTTGTAGACGGGGGCCTTGAAGCCGCGGGAGCGGTAGCGGTCCAGCCGCTTGCGCAGGGCCCGGACGAGGAGCTTCGCCTTGCGGGCGGGGCGGAACCGGGTGGCGTAGCGGGCCAGGCGGTGGGCGGTACGGGCCGGGCGGCGGCGGGCGGTCAGCCGGAGCGCGAAGTGGTCCTTGAGCGTGATGTAGGGCTCCCAGGTGTCCCCGGTGAGCCGCCCGAGCCGGGGGCGGGCGGCGAACCGCACCGCTTCCGCCACCTGGTCCTGCGGGGCGAAGAGGTCGCTGACGGACCGGGGCCCGTCGGCGCCCCCCGCCCGTACGGTCAGCCGCGCGTCCCACGCCGTGTCGCGGAGGCCGAGGGGGCGCAGGCGGCGCGTGACGTCGATCCGCGCGCGCCAGGTGATCCCGTTGCCGTCGTGCCGGACCTCCTCGATCGGGAACGCGACGGCGTGCGCCCCGCCGCGGGCCCGGAACTCCAGGGTGGCGGTGAGCGGGGTGCCGGGGCCGGGGCCGGTGTGGCCGGGCAGCACGAGGCGGCCTTCGAGCAGCAGGCATCCCTGCTCGGCGGTGGCGCGGGTGAGCCGGTTCATCAGCCGCATCTCGCCGAATGTGCGGTACTGGTGGCCGAGTCCGGTGACGTCGAAGGCCGGCTCGGCCGGGTCGCCGGCCCAGCCGATCCGCCCGTCCCGGCCCGCCGTCAGGGGTGCGCACACGGTGGCGGGGCGGCTCAGCGCGTAGGCGGCGGCGAGGACCCCTTCGGCGTCGCCCCGCGCCAGCAGCGCCACGGCGACCCGCTCCAGCGGAGGCAGTTCCGGTACGCCGGTGCGGAAGGGGCCGGTCAGCACACGGGCGGCGGTGGCGGCGGCCCGGTCGCGGAGGGCGGCGGGAAGCCGGGGGAAGGACCGGGCGAGCGGCACCAGGTGGTCGCGGGCGAACGCCGTCTCCCGCTCCGCTCGCAGGTCGGGCAGTCCTTGGGCGACGAGGGTGTCGGCGACCCGGTGGTGGGCCTCGACGAGGGCGGCGAGGTCGCGGGCCCGGTCGGGGACGGCCCGCCCGGTCACGACGAGGCGGCGGACCAGGGCGATCCGGCCGACCGCTGCCGCGGCGAGCGGGCCGAACAGGATCTCGCCGTGCGCCAGGTCCTCCTCGTACCGCAGCCCGTGCTGCCGGGCGGCCTCGCGGCGCAGGCAGAATCCGGTCACCAGGGCGTCCCTGACGACGAGTTCGGGGGCCTCGGTGCAGCGGTTGAGGGTGCGCGAGCGGGCGTACAGGCCGCCCTGCCAGGACGGCTCGCGCTCCTTGCCGGTCTCGTCGGCGGCCAGGCTCCAGCGGCCGGCGACGAGATCGGCGCGGCTGGTCTCCCCGGCCTGCCAGAGGTTGCGGCAGGCGTGGCGCTGGAGGCGCTCGCCGGGGGTGAGGACCAGGACGTACCGGCCGGTCGCCGCGTCGAGGCCGGCGTTGCGCAGGGCCCCGGTGGTGCGGACGGCGGGGTCGGCGTGGACGAGGCGGACCCGCCCGGAGGCCCGGTCCGCGAGGGTGCGGGCCGCGGCGTGGAGGGCCGGGGCGGCGGCGGAGGCGAGGACCACGACGGCTTCGACGCCGCGCAGCGACTGGCCGAGCACGGAGGCGACGGAGGCACGCAGGGCATCCGCGCCGCCCGCCGCTCCGCCGTCCCCGCCGCCGGTGATGACACAGCTGAAGTCGATCACGCCTGCTCCCCCTCGATGGTCCGGTCGCCCTTGAGCATCCGGTCGACGACGCCTGCGGCGGCGGTCCCGTCGTCGAGGTCGCAGAACGCCTCCCGGAACCGCTCGTAGGCGTCCCGGTATTCGGCGGTGGCGGTCTCCGGGTGGCGCAGGGCGGCGACGATCGCGGCGGAGTCGGGGATCAGGGGGCCGGGGGCGCGGCGCTCGAAGTCGAAGCAGAAGCCGCGCAGGGTGTCGCGGTAGTGGGCCAGGTCGTGGGTGTGGAAGAGCATCGGGCGGCCGGTCTGTGCGAAGTCGAACATGATCGAGGAGTAGTCCGTGACCAACGCGTCGCTGATCAGCAGCAGTTCGGCGACGTCCGGGTAGCGGGAGACGTCCCGGACGAAAGCGGTGTCGGGCACGCTCCCGCCGACGAGGTAGTGCCGCCGGACCAGCAGGACGTGGTCCTCGCCGAGGGCCCGGCGCGCCAGTTCCAGGTCGAGGGGGAGGTCGGGGGCGTACCGTCCGCCCTGCCGGGGCCGGTCCTCGCGCCAGGTGGGGGCGTACAGGATCACCCGCCGCCCCTCGGGGATCGCAAGCCGTTCGCGTACGGCGGTGGCGACCTTGCCCCGGTCGGGGGCGTACAGCAGGTCGTTGCGCGGGTAGCCGCACTCCAGGACCTCGCCGGAGTAGCCGAAGGCGCGGCGCAGGACCGGGGTGGAGAAGCTGTTCGGGGAGACGAGGACGCTCCACTGGGCGGACCGGTGCTCCATGGACGCCATGTACGCGGCGTCGGCGTGCGGGGTGCCCGCGAGGTCGCGGCCGATGCGCTTGAGCGGGGTGCCGTGCCACGTCTGGACGACGCACTGGCCCTCGGCCCGCTCGAACCACTGGGGCAGGTGGGTGTTGGTGACGATCCACCGGCTGCGGGCCAGCGCCTCGTGCCATGCGGCGCTGTGCAGGGCGACGGGCCGGACCCCTTCGGGCACGGCGGCCTGCTGGTCGCGCACCACCCACAGGTGCTCGATGTCCCGCCCGCGTGCGGCCAGTTCGCGGTGGACGGCGCGGGGCGAGTCGGAGAACTGACGGCCGTCGAAGCTGGAGTAGAGGACGGCGGGCCGCAGGTCGTCCGCCGTGCGGGCACGGAGGGCCGCATACCGTTCGCGCTGGATGCGCTGCCCGTACGGGCCCCGCTCCGCGAGGGGGAGGGCGCTGCCGGACTCCAGGACGAGCCGGTCGTGGTGGCGCCGCTGGAGGACGAAGTCGCGTCCGTGAGCGGTCCGTCGGCGCGGCAGGGAGTGGTGGAGGGGGGTGCTCGCACGGAGTGGCCGGTACGCCTCCGCCTCCCGCTCCCCCGGTGCGCGCAGGAAGAGGTACCAGCGCCCTTCGCCCAACGGCAGTGCCCCGCCGATGCCTTCTACGGCAGCGGGCGCGAACACGGCGCGGAAGCCGTCGCCGCCCGGCCGTTCCAGGGGTACGGCGACCTCTTCCTGGTGGCCGCTGTGGCGCAGGACGAGTTCGTGGCCGGTGCCGGTGGGCTCGGGGAACGTTCCGGAGAGGGCGAGTTCGCCCGCCTCCGTCCAGGCCGCGGAGGTGACGACGGGCTGCACGGCCCGGTCGGTGAGGACGAGGTCGCCCGAGGGGTTGGGGGCCGCGTACAGCTCACGGCCGCCCCGCAGCGGATAGCGTCCGTCCGGGTCGTCGGTCCGTGCGGCGACCGTCAACGGCTGCCCGTCGGTCACGAGTTGGACGCCCCAGATGTCGTCCTCCCCCCGGAAGGCACTGAGCGGGACATCGGCCGAGCGGGTTCCGGCCGAGCCGCGCAGCGCGAACTCCCGTGTCTCCTTGGTACGCCACTCGGTGAGCCGGAGCGCGACCGGTCCGGTGGCCCCCAGGACCTTCACCTCCAGACGTACGGCGTCCTCGGCCGCCGACTGCCCGGTCAGGACGGCGGCGACGCGTTCGGTGCGCAGTTCCAGCTTGTTGCCGGAGAGGACGGGGACGATCCGGGTCCCTTCACCGGTGTACGTCACGGCGGGCGGGGCCGGGGTGCCGACGAGCCGCATCGGCCCGCGGCGCGGCCGCCCCGCGCCGACGACGACGGCCTCCGGCTTCCAGGTCGTCCGGGCGTGGCCGGCCTTCCCGCTCCTTCCGGTGAGCGCGCGGGGGTCGATGACGGCCTCGAATCCGGCACGGTCGTAGCGGTGCAGGGAGCGGCCGGAGCGGGCGGTGGCCTCCTCACCGCCGGCCGGGCGCAGCCGCAGCGGGACGAGCCGCTTCCCTGAGCGCAGCCAGCCGAGCCGGGGCGGTCCGCCGGGGGCGTTGCGCACGTAGGCGTACCCGGTGAGGTGCAGCAGCCCGTCACGCCAGACGGCCTCGGTGAGGTGGGCGTGCACGGGCAGGTCGGAGGAGGCGAGGGCGGTGACGGCGGGCGGCAGCGGGTCGCGGACGGCGGGGTGGTGGGCGCGGGGGCGGAGGAGTCCGCGTACGTGGAAGGTGTCCCGGTCCTTCTTCTCGTCGGCGATGAGGGCGAGGAGTTCGGGGAGGCGGCGTTCCCTGATGAGCTCCCATTTGACCCGCAGGTGCAGGGGCAGGGAGGCGAGGACACCGGGTTCGACGGTGGCGGCGAAGGCGCCCGCGTGTCGCAGGAAGGCTTCGTGGAACTCGGCGTCGCCGTCCGGGAGGGCCTCGATGAACAGCCACAGGTCGCCGGAGAGGACGTGCGCGTCGTAGCGCCGCTTGGCCTCGGCCGTCCCCGCCGCTCCCGGCTCGCCGGGCCGCTCCGCGAGGAAGCGGCTGACCGTGGTGACGGCGGTGACCCGGTCGCGGATGCCTCGGGGGACGGCCCGCCGCGTGGTGATCGAGCCGTCGCGGTCGCGCCAGTGGTAGACGGGCTCCTCGACGACGTCCACCGAACGCGCCAGGAAGTGCGCGGGCAGGACGACGGCGATGTCCTCGTACAGCACCCCGGTGGGGAAGGCGAACGCGTGCTCGTCCCAGAAGGCGCGGCGGAAGACCTTGTTGCAGGCGATGCGGTCCCCGAGCAGGATCCAGTCGCGGGTGACGTGAGTGGCCCGGCGGGCCTTCTCCATCGGCTTGCGGAACATCGGGGACTGCTCCAGCTCTCCGCCGGCCCGCAGCCGCAGCACGTTGCCGGTGGCGAAGTCCGAGCCGGAGGCGTCGAGTTCGGCCAGCATCCGGGCGTACGCGCCGGGCGGCACGACGTCGTCGCTGTCGACGAACGTCAGGAACTCCGCGTCGGGACGGGCCTCGCGGACCCCGGCGTTGCGGGCCGCGCCGAGCCCGGCGTTCTCCTGGCGGATCAGCCGGAAGCGGGGGTCGCGCTCGGTGAACTCCTGCGCGATCGCCGGGCCTCGGTCCGTGGAGCCGTCGTCGACGAGGACGACCTCCAGGTCGGGCATGGTCTGCTCGGCGAGGGAGGTCAGGCAGGCACCGAGGTACTCCTCGACGTTGTAGAGGGGGACGACGACGGTGAGACGGGGTGCCATCGCGGCGCACGATCCTTCCGGGGCGGACGACATCGGGGCGGATGAGCGTCGGTGGACAGGGGTTTGCGGCAGGGGAACTTCGGGCGCGAGGTGTCTCGGGCGCGAAGAGCCTTCGGAGGCCGTTCGGGGGCCATGGGGTACAACCCGCGCCGGATGGCCGAGTCACCCGAGGGGGTCCGTTCGGGTGACGGTAGGGGCGGAGTCGGGCACACGGGGGCGCGCCGGGAGCACGTTCGAGCCCCGTACCGGAAGGGCACGGGGCTCGGTGCTCGGCGCTGCCGCGGGCGGGGAGGCAGGTCAGGGCTTGACGGCGATCCGGCCCTCGTCCATGCGGAGCAGGAGCAGCCGTTCGCCGGTCTTCTCCAGGAACTCGTCGACGGCCTGCCGTGATCCCTGCCAGTAGCCGTAGTCGTCGATGAGGAGCACGCCGCCGGGGACCAACCGGTCGTACAGGTGCTCCAGTTCGTGCTTGGTGGACGCGTACCAGTCGGTGTCCAGGCGCAGGATCGCGATCTGCTCGGGGGCCTGGTCGGGGACGGTGTCCTCGACGCGGCCGCGCACGTAGTGCACGCGCTCCTGCGGGTACGGCACGTCCTCGAAGCCCGCCTTGACGTCCTCCAGCGAGGCGACGGCCCAGATCGGCCGGTCCTTGCCCTGGGCGTCCAGCAGCTCCCGGGCGGGCCGGCCGTCGCGCCGCAGGTCCTCGGCGGTGGGCGGGGTCATGCCCTCGTAGGTGTCGAAGAGGTACAGGTCGCGCTCGGTCTCCCCGACGGAGAGGAGGGTCCGGGCGCAGGCCTGCATGGAACCGCCGCGCCAGACGCCGCATTCGACGACGGAACCGGGAATGTCGTGCCGGGCGATGTACCGGGTGGCGAGGATGAAGGCGTTGAGCCGCTCCGGCGAGGTCATCGAGTACGGCTTGACCGCGCGGATGATGTCCTTCGCCTCGTCGTCGTAGTCCGCCGGGAACGCCGGGGCGGGCTTTTTCGCCGCGGGCTTCGGCTTCGCGGCCGAAGCGGGTGCGGGGCCCGCCTGCGCGGCCGGTGCCGGAGCGGCGCGGGCGGTACGGGCGGCAGGCACGGTGACGCGCCTGAGCTGATATCCGGTGAGCTGCTGAAGGACGCCGTTGACGGCGTTGCGCCAAGCCATGCACCGGGACAGTACGCGCGCTTTGTGCCACATGTCATCTTTCGTCAACCTGCCATTGATGCGGGCGGCTCCTGTTCGAGTGCGGCCGTCCGCGCGGGCACGCTCGCCGGGCGCCCGCACCGTTCGCGGCCGTCCACCGGCCTCGGCAGCGGGACGCCGTCCACGCCGCCGACCCGGTTGGCCCACCAGACAGCCACCTCCCGCACGGCGAACATGGTCAGGTGGGGGTAGCGCTCCGGCTTGCGGAAGACGCCGACGGAGTCGCCCCAGTAGGCGGCCTTCTTGTCGATGGCCCGGTAGTCGTGCCAGATGCCCTGACGCGGCGGGAAGTCGGTGTACGCCTCGCGCAGTTCGAGCCGGGAGTGGGCGGCGAGGGCGCGGAAGCCGTCCGGGTAGTAGCGCCAGCAGTCCTGGGCATCGTGGACGTGGCCGCGCGAGGGAGCGGTGATGAACGCGTGCCCGCCGGGCCTGAGCACGCGGGCGATCTCCAGCATCGACGCCCAGAAGAACGGGATGTGCTCGAACGCCTGCCCGGACAGTACGACATCGGCGCTGTTGGAGCGGGCGGGGATGCGGTACGGCTTCGCCATCACGGCGTCCACGTTGGGGCCGTCCTGCACGTCGACCCCGAAGTAGTCGACGGGGTGGCCGGCGAGGAGGGCCCGGTGGGTGCGGGTCTGCTTGCCGGAGATGCGGGAGCCGAGGTCGACGACCCGGTACGTGCCGCTCCGGCGGGCGCCCTTGCCGGACGCGGGCCCCGCGGCGGGCCCTTCGACGGGCAGGTACTCCTTGATGCAGAGTTCCATCTGCTCGTAGGCGGACCGGTGCATGGACGTCTCCCAACATGGCGGGGCGAGCGGGCTGTGGGGCTCAACGACCGTGCGGGGCGGAGGAATCGGGACCGGCGGCCGAATGAGCCATCCGGGTGGCGGTGCGGCCGGGTCCCTACGCGGGCGGGGTGCCGCGCGGGCGGGTCACCGCACGGACGGGGCGAAGAAGTGCCGCACGACGCGTTCGGCCGCGTGCCCGTCGTCGTACGGGCAGAACCGCTCCCGGAACGCGGTGCGCAGCGCGGCCGCCTCCGGCGAACGCCATTCCCCCGTGCGGAACACGCCGGCCAGCTCGGCCGGGGTGGTGGTGACCGGGCCGGGGGTGTCGCCGGGTCGTCCGGAGAGCAGGTCGAAGTACGTACCGCGCGCGGCCCGGTAGGCGGTCCAGTCGGGGGCGTGGACGACGATCGGGCGGTCGAGGCAGGCGTAGTCGAAGGTGAGGGAGGAGTAGTCGGTGATCAACGCGTCTGCGGCCAGGCACAGTTCCTCGACACGGGGGTGCCCGGTGACGTCGATGACCCCTGGCGCTCCGGGTGCGCCGACCTCGGCGGACCGCCCGTAGAAGTAGTGGGCCCGCACCAGCACCACGTAGTCAGGGCCCAGTGCGCGCGCCAGCCGCTCCGGGTCGAGGTCGGGGGCGAAGCCGTCGCGGTAGTCGCGGTGGGTCGGGGCGTAGAGGAGGGCGGTCCGCCCCTCGGCGATGCCCAGTCCGGCCCGGATCGCGCCGATCTCCTCGGAGGTGGTGGTGAAGTACACGTCGTTGCGCGGATATCCGAGGTCGAGCCGTTCGTAGGTACCCGGATAGACGCGGTCCCAGACCCCGGTGGAGTGCGGGTTGGCGGAGAGGCTCGCGTCCCACTGGCCGACGTGCGCGAGGATCTTGTCGAAGTCGGTCTTCCGGGCGAGGGCGGGGTACGCGCGCTGATCGAGCCCCATGGTCTTGAGGGGGGTTCCGTGATGGGTCTGGAGATAGCGCTGGCCGGTCCGCTTGGTGAAACCGCCGGGGAAGCTGGAGTTGTTGACCAGGTAGGTGGCGGTGGCCATGGCCCGCCAGTAGGGGCGCGAGCCCTCGATCACATACGGCACACCCGCCGGCATCCGGTCGCGGTGCCGGGAGGAGACGACCCACAACCCCCGGATGTGCGGGCGCAGTTCGCGCGCCTTGGCGTGGATCGCGGCGGGGTTGCAGGCGACGCCGCGGTTCCAGTACGCCCCGTAGACCGCGAGGTCCGGGTCGAGCGGGCGGCGCAGGTCGGTGCGGTAGACGGCCCGCAGGGCGTGCCTGCGGACGTACCGCTTCACGGTGGCTCGGGTGGGCATGGGAGCCGAGCGTACTGTCGGGGCCGGGCGGCGGACGGGCCGCGTTCACCCGTTCGGGTCAGCGTCGGTGACCCCGCGACCGGCCTCGTGTTGACCAGGACATGAAGCCACTCCTCAGCGTCGTCGTCCCCGTCCACAATGTCGAGGACTACCTCGAGGACTGCCTGCGGTCGGTGGCGGACCAGACCCTCGACGCGATCGAGGTGGTCATGGTCGACGACGGCTCCACGGACGCCAGCGGCCGGATCGCGGCGGAGTTCGCCGCCCGCGACGACCGGTTCCGGCTGGTGCGGCAGAAGAACGCGGGGCTGAGCGCGGCCCGCAACACCGGGGTCCGCCACACCACCCCCGCCGTCCCCTACCTGGCGTTCGTGGACAGCGACGACATCGTCGTGCACGACGCGTACGAGCGGATGACGGGTTCGCTGGAGGCGACCGGTTCCGACCTGGCGACGGGCAACGTGTGGCGGCTGACCGGGCAGGGGCGGCAGCAGGCGTGGCAGTACCGCTGGCTGACCGGCCCCCGCCCGCGTACCCATATCGGCCGGGACCCGCGTCTGCTGGCCGACCGGGTGGCGTGGAACAAGGTGTTCCGCCGCTCCTTCTGGGACGCGCACGCCTTCGCCTTCCCCGAGGGCAAGCTGTACGAGGACACCCCGGTGATGATCCCCGCGCACTATCTCGCCGGGTCCGTGGACGTCCTGCACGAGCACGTCTACTACTGGCGGGTGCGGGAGGGCTCGATCACCCGGAGGCGTACGGACGTCACGGGGGTACGGGACCGGATCGCCGCGTGCGAGCAGGTCAGCGCGTTCCTCGGCGGCCGGGACGCGGCACAGCGGCGCGCGTACGACACGTCCTGTCTGCGGGACGACTTCGTCTACTTCCTGGACGGTCTGCCGCTGGGCGGCGAGGCGTACCGGTCGGCGTTCCTGGAGGGCGCGGGGGCCTTCCTCGACCGGGCGGGGCCCGAGGTGCTGGAAGGACTGCCGGTGGAGCTGCGCGTCAAGTGGTCCCTCGTGCGGGAGCGGCGCGTGGAGGAGCTGTTGGCGGTGCTGGCCTTCGAACGGGCCAACGGGGCGGGTGTGTTCGCCGTCGAAGGACTTCCGGGTCGGCGGCGGGCGGTGTACCCCGGCGTGCACGGCGCGAGCGCTCGGCTCGCGGGTACGGACATCCCCGCCGTGGCGCGGCTCCTGGAGGCGCGGTGGGGAGCGGACGGGAAGCTGCGGCTGCGCGGGTACGCGTATCTGCGCAACCTCCCCGCCGGGTCGGCGCGACGACGGCTGACGGTGGGCATGGTCCGGGCGGAGCGGAGCCGCCGGGTGCGGCCGGTGCCGGTGCGGTCCGTGGGCGCGCCCGAGGCGACGGCCGACTCGGGCCAGGAGCTGCACGGTTACGACCACGCGGGCTTCGAGATGGTCCTCGACCCGGACCGGCTGCCCGTGACGGCGGAGGGAGGCGGCTGGCTGGTGGGCCTGGTCCTCGCGGCGCCCGGCACGGTGCGCCGGGTCGCGGTCCGCGCCCCGGACGCGGGCGCGGACCAGCCACTGGTGCACGACCTGGGCGACGGGCGACGGGCGGTGCTCGACTACCGGGACGGCCGGCTCCGGCTGACCGTGTCCCGCCCGCGGGCGCTGGCCGAGGCCCACCGGGCGGTCGGGGCGGAGGGCGCGGAGGGTGCGGAGGGCTCGGTGCTGGAGGTCCGGGGCCGGCTGTTCGACGGGGTGCGGCCGACGGCGCTGCTGCTGACGCGGGAGGGCGAGGAGGGCGGGGAGGAGCGCTCCTGCCCGGTGGAGTACGGGGCGGGTTCCGGTGACGGTGCCGCGGACCGGCCGGCCGGGGTCCCGTTCACCGTGCGCGTACCGGTCGCCGAGCTCGCCGCCGCCCCGCCCGCCCCGAGCCGGGCCCCCCGCGAGGTCGAGACGGCGGGCGGGACGCGGTGGCGGGCCCGGCTGCTGCTCCCGGCGGGTGACCGCGTTCCGCTGCCCGCCGCCCCCGGCCTGCCGCCGCCCGCGCACGCGGACGCCGCGGGCGACCTGGTGCTGGACCTGGCGGGCCCTCCGTACGCGGACCGCGTGGAGCGCACCCGTGAGGGCGGCCTGCGCATCTCGGGGACGTACACGCCGGGGGCGTGCGCGCGGGGACGGTACGCGCCGGGGGCGGCGGCCGACTCAGGAGGCTTGGACGGCAGCCGTCTCGTCCTGCGCCACGAGACGCTGCACGAGGAGGTACGGGTCGCAGAGGCCGTCGTGGACACGGAGGCCGTCGTGGGCGAGGTCGTCGCAGGCGCGGAGACCGGGGCGCGCGAGGTCCCCGTGGGCACGGAGGCCGCTGACGGCCCGGCCCCGCGCCAAGCCCCTGCCTCGGACGGTGCCGGGGGCGTCCCGGACGGCCGGCCCCCGGAGGACTCCCGTCACCCGCGTGCGGACGGAACCCCGGCCCCGGGTCCCTCTCCGGGCGGCCACCGCCACCGGTTCTCCGCGCTGATCGCCCCGCCCCTCCCCGCGGGCCGCTGGGAGGTCCGCCTGGACGGGCAGCCTGTGCGCATCCTCGGTTCCGCCGCCGCGCAGCTGCCCTGCGGCGGAGAAGGCGGGAACGGTCTGCGCCCGGAGCGGCGGCACGGCGACCGGCTGTCCGTCGTCGCGGAGCCCGGCCTCCCGGCACACGCCGGGCGGAGCGCGTACGGCAGACGGCTCCTGCGCGCCGCGCACCACCCCGCCCGGCGTACGCCGGGCGGACCCCCGCTCCAGGACACCGTCCTCTACGCGGGCGGCGACTCCCCGCGCGCCGTGCACGCGGAACTCGTGCGCCGGGGCACGGAGGCCGAACACCTGTGGGTCACCGGTACCACCCCCGGCCGCACCACCCGCGTACCACCCGGCGCGCGGGCCGTCCCCGTCCACAGCGCCGACTGGTACGAGGCGCTGGCCCGCTCCCGCCGGATCGTCACGGACGGGCAGCTGCCCACGTGGTTCGAGCGGCGTCCGGGGCAGACGGTCGTCCAGACCTGGCACGGAACCCCGCTCGGCCGGTTCGGCGCCGGCCTGGCGAACACCCTCTACGCCGATCACCAGTACCTCGCCACCCTGCCGCGGCGGTCGGCCCAGTGGTCGGTCCTGGTCTCCCCGAGCAGCTTCGCCACCCCGTGGCTGCGCCGGTCGCTCCACTACGGGGGCGAGGTGCTGGAGGCGGGGTCGCCCGCCAACGACGTGCTGTTCCCGCCCGACCGGGACAAGGCCGCGGAGGAGGTCCGGCGCGGGCTCGGCGTGCCGGGGGACCACCGTGTCGTGCTGTACGCCCCGACCTACCGCGACCACCTGGCCCACCCGCCGTCCGCGTCCCCGGACCGCACGGTCCCCGGCCCGTACCGCTGGGACCCGGCGCTCGACCCGCACGCGCTGGCCCGCGCGCTCGGCCCCGGCCACACGGTGCTGGTCCGGCGGCACCCGCGGGTCACCGGCGGGCTCCAGGACGGGCCCGGCGTGCTCGACGTGTCCGGGCATCCGGGGGCGGCCGGGCTGCTCCTGGCCGCCGACGTCCTGGTGACGGACTACGCGGGGCTGATGTTCGACTTCGCGCTGACGGGCCGGCCGATGCTCTTCCACACGTACGACCTGGAGCACTACCGCGACACCGTGCGCGGCTTCTGTCTGGACTTCGAGACCCGTGCGCCGGGGCCTCTGCTGGTCACGACGGACGAGGTGGCGCGGGCGCTGCGCGACACCCGCGCACAGGCGGCCCGCCACGCGGACGCGTACGAGAGTTTCCGCCGCGACTTCTGCGACCTGGACGACGGCGGGGCGGCGGCCCGCGTCGCGGACCGCCTGCTGGCGGACCCCGCGTAGCGCCCGTCCGGCCCCGTGGCGGCAGGGCCTCGGGCACCGAGCACGCCGCCCTGTCCCCGTGCGCACGGCGGCCCGCGATCCGCCGCCCGGAATCCCTCGGACGGGTGGCTGCGGGGAGAGCGGGCGCGTCGCACGGAACCCATGAGGTGTGCCCCTCTTCTCCGCTGCCTCCGCCCCGGCCTCCTCCTCCTCCTCCTCCTCCTCCTCCTCCGATCTCCCGCCCGCGACCGAGGGCGGCGGGGCCGACAGGGCTGCCCGGCCGCCCCTGTGGCTGCCGTCGCCGTACCTCGTACTGGGCGGTCTGCTGTGGGCGGTGCTGTCGGCGGCGGCCTGGCGGACCCCGCTGTGCTGCGAGGCCGGGCTCCAGGCGGCGATCGTCGAACGGCTGCGGGCGAGCCTGCTGCACCCGGCGTTCCCGATGACGGACCTGCCCGCCGTGGCGAGTGCGCACTACTCCCCGTACGCGCTGCTCCAAGGGCTCACCGCCCGCGCCACCGGCCTCTCCGGGCCGTCGGTCGTCGCGCTGGCCGCGTCGGTGAACCTGCTGCTCCTGCTCACCGGGATCGGCCGGCTCACCCGGCTGCTGACCCCGAACCGCTGGGTGCCGGTCCTCGCGCTGGTGCCACTGGCACTGATCCACTGGGCGGACCCGGCCCGCTGGAGCGCGCCGGGGACGTTCGCGGTGGCGGTGACCCTGCACCTGTGGGCGTGGACCGGTCGCGCGGCCGTCCGCGCTCCCCGCCCCGGCGACCCGAGGCCCGGCCGCGCGCCCACCCGGGGCGAGGCGGCCGGGATCGGCGTGCTGCTGGGGCTCGTCCTGCTGGTCCACCCGCCCACGGCGATCGGCGCGGCCGTCGGCTGCGTCGCCCTGATCGCGGTGCGGACCCGGACCCGGATCAGGCCGGTCGTGTGGCGGTGGGTGTTCGCCGCGGTGTGCGCGGTGTCCGTGGCGGCGGCGTGGCCGTACTACAACGGGCTCACCGCCCCGCGTACGCCCCCCGAGGGCCGGACCACGCGACCGCCCGCGACCGAGGGGGTACGGGCAGCCGGGGAGCCGTACGCCTGGGCGACCGCGTACGTGCCTCCGGGCGAGGTGGTCCTGACGGACAGCCGCCCGGCGATGTACGCGCTGGCCGGGCACGGGGCGTACGTCCTGGCCGACGCGCTGCCGGACGCGGGCCTGGCGGCCGCGGAGCGGCGGGAGCGGAGCCGGGCGGTGGCCGCCTACCTCGACACAGCGACCCCGCAGGCCCGGCGGGACGGGATCACCGGCCGGTACGGGGTGCGCTGGCTCCTGCTCACCCGCCACCAGCGGCTGCCCGGGAACGCGACGGTGCTGGCGTTCAGCCCCCGTACGGGCGAGGTGCTGGCCCGAGTGCCGGGAACGCAAACGGGAACGGGAACGGCACCTTAGGCGCCACCGGGGGACGTCACGGGGACGCCCGGTCGGAGGCCGCCGGGGCGGCGGCCGGCCGGTCCGAGCGCGGGCCCGCCGGCCACCGGTCCCGGCGCGGGCCAGCCCTCAGTCCGGAGCCCCCTGCCCGGGTGTGCTCAGCCGGGGTGCTCACCGGAGTGCTGGAGCGCGGCGACCGCCGAGGCGGCCAGATCGTCCAGGTACCCCTGCGGCAGCGCGCTGCGGACGACGACGAGCCGCCAGTAGAGCGGGCCGACGATGAGGTCGAGCGCCCGGTCCGGGTCGCTCCCCTCCGGCAGCTCCCCGCGGGCCACGGCCTCCCGCACCACCACGGCGGCGACGCCCTGCTGCTGATCCAGGAGAGCGGCCTTGATCGCCTCGGAGATCTCCGGATTGCGGGCGGCCTCCACCAGCAGGTCCGGGATGACCTGGGAGGCGACCGGGTGGCGCAGGGCGTAGGCGGCCAGTTCGAGGACGGCGCGCACGTCCCCGTACAGCGAACCGGTGGCGGGGGCGGGCATCCCCCGGGCGGCCACGGCGGCGACCAGGTCGAGGACGAGCGCCAGTTTGGACTTCCAGCGGCGGTAGACGGCGGTCTTGCCGACCCCCGCCCGCCGGGCGATGCCCTCGATCGACATCCGGGCGAACCCCACTGCGGCGAGTTCCTCGAAGACGGCGGCGCGGATGGCGTCCGTCACGTCCTCCCGCAGGACGGCGGCGCCTGCGGGGGCTCGGCGGCGGGTTCCCCGTTCGGTGGTCATGGCCCGCATGATAGTCCGCCGCGACGAAACGGTTGCGTTGCGACGTCCGAGCGCCCTACCCTCAGCGTTACGACGATACGGTCCCGTCCCCACGAGGGCGTCCCTACGGGGCCATATCGTTCCGCCCGCTCCCGGCCCCTCCTCCCCTCCCCCTCCCGCTTCCGTCGAAAGCGATCGTTCGTGGTGAGCCAGACAGCAGCTCCGCCGTCCCCGGTGCCGTCCCCGGCGAGCGCCCCCGACCAGGCCGTTCCCACCTATGCCCCCGGTGAGCTGGCGGCCCTGGCCGCCCGGCACGGCCTGACGGTCAGCGGCGCCCGGCCGTCGCTGACCGCCTACGTCCGGCAGTTGTGGGGGCGGCGCCACTTCATCACGGCGTTCTCGACGGCCAAGCTGACGGCCCAGTACAGCCAGGCGAAGCTCGGCCAGATCTGGCAGATCATGACGCCGCTGCTGAACGCGACGGTCTACTACTTCATCTTCGGCGTCCTCATGAACACCAAGCACGGGGTGGAGGACTTCGTCCCGTTCCTGGTCACCGGGGTCTTCATCTGGACCTTCACCAGCAGCTCGATCACCGCCGGCACCCGCGCCATCAGCGGCAACATCGGCCTGGTGCGGGCCCTGCACTTCCCGCGCGCCTCGCTGCCGGTGGCACTGGCACTCCAGCAGCTCCAGCAACTGCTGTTCTCGCTGGGCGCGCTGGCCCTGATCCTCCTGGCGTTCGGCCAGTACCCCCGCCCGGCGTGGCTGCTCGCCGTCCCGGCGCTGGCACTCCAGGCGCTGTTCAACACCGGCCTGTCGATGGCCATGGCCCGGCTGACCGCGCGGACCCCGGACATCGCCCAGCTGACGCCGTTCGTGCTGCGGACCTGGATGTACGCGTCCGGCGTCATGTGGAGCCTGGACCACCTGCTGGCCGGCGACCGGGTGCCGCGGGCGGTGATGGTGGTGCTGGAGTACAACCCGGCGGCGCTCTTCATCAACCTCGTGCGGTACGCGCTCATCGACAGCTACACCGGGGACCAGCTGCCGCCCTTCGCCTGGGCGGCCGCGGCCGGCTGGGCGCTGCTGTGCGGCGTGGCGGGATTCGTGTACTTCTGGAAGGCCGAGGAGACGTACGGACGCGGCTGACGTCGAGGACACCCTCGCGGACCCGCGGATCCCGACCGTGGTCGTCGACGACGTCCACATCACGTACACGGTCAACGGCGCACGTACGGGCAGGGGCAGCGCCACCTCGGCGCTCAGCCGGCTCACCTCGCGCCGCCGTACCCCCGGCGCACGCACGGTGCACGCCGTGAAGGGGGTGAGCTTCGCCGCCTACAAGGGCGAGGCCATCGGCCTGATCGGCTCCAACGGTTCCGGCAAGTCGACGCTGCTCAAGGCGGTCGCGGGCCTGCTCCCGCCGACACGGGGCACGGTCCACACCCGCGGGCAGCCGTCGCTGCTCGGGGTGAACGCGGCGCTGATGGGCGATCTGACCGGTGAGCGCAACGTGGTGCTGGGCGGGCTCGCCATGGGTATGACGCGTGCGCAGATCCGTGAACGCTACGACGAGATCGTGGACTTCTCCGGCATCAACGAGAAGGGCGACTTCATCACGCTGCCGATGCGCACGTACTCCTCGGGCATGGGCGCGCGGCTCCGCTTCTCCATCGCGGCGGCCAAGAGCCACGACGTGCTCCTGATCGACGAGGCGCTGTCCACGGGCGACGCGAAGTTCCAGCGCCGCAGCAAGGACCGCATCCAGGAGCTGCGCGCCGAGGCGGGCACGGTCTTCCTGGTCAGCCATAGCAACAAGTCGATCACCGAGACCTGCGACCGGGCTCTGTGGCTGGAGGCGGGCGTCCTGAGGATGGACGGACCGGCCAGGGACGTGGTGAAGGCGTACGAGGCCTTCACCCGATCAAGCCCGTCCGGCGCTTGAGGACGAACTCCACGCCGAGGGGCCGGCACCCCCCACCGGGTACCGGCCCCTCGAACGTACGACAACAGCCCCTACGCGTGCGTCCGCAGCAGCGTCCGCATCGTCCGCATCGCCACCGACAGGTTCGCCAGGTCGAACGCGTCCGACCCCTGGATCTCCTCCAGCGTGGAGCGCGAGCGGGCCAGGATCGCCGCGTTCTTCTCCTCCCACGCCCGGAACCGCTCCTCCGGCGACCCGTCGCCCACGCTGAGCACGTCCGCCGTGAGCGCCGCGTGCGCCGCGTACAGGTCCTCGCGGATCGAGGCGCGGGCCATCGACTGCCAGCGGTCGTCCCGCGGCAGCTCGATGATCCGGTCCATGAGCTGGGTGATCCGCAGCCGGTCGGCGAGGTCGTAGTAGACCTCCGCGACCTCCAGCGGGTCCTTGCCCGTACGGTCCGCGATGGCCACGATGTCCAGCGCCGGGAAGGCCGAGGAGAACCCGGCGACCCGGACCGCCAGCTCGTCCGGCACGCCCGCGGCCGTCAGCTCGTCCAGGATGGAGTGGTACCAGTCCAGGTCGGCGCCCTTGAGCAGCTTGGGCAGCTCGTCCCAGACCCGCGCCACGCCGTCCTGGAAGCTCTCGATGGTCTCCGCGATGGCGACGGGCTGCGGCCGGTTGCCCAGCAGCCAGCGCGAACCGCGCTCGACCAGCCGCCGCGAGTGCAGCCGGATCCGGGTCTGGACGTCGGCGGCGACCTTGTTGTCGAGCGCCTCGACGGCGTCCCACACCCGGGACAGGCCGAAGATCGCACGGGCGGTGAACTGGGCCCGCACGATCTCCTCGATCGACGCCCCGGTCTCCTCCCGCAGCCGGTGCAGGAACGTCGAACCGGCGGTGTTCACCGTGTCGTTGACCAGGACCGTCGTGATGATCTCGCGGCGCAGCGCGTGCCCGTCGACCGCCTCGGGGAACCGCTCGCGCAGCTCGCTCGGGAAGTAGGCGTGGACCAGCTTCTGCAGGTGCGGGTCGTCCGGCAGGACGGTGGAGATCAGCTCGTCCGCCGCCGTGATCTTCGTGTAGGCGATCAGGACGGCCAGCTCGGGCTGGGTGAGCCCCTTCTCGTTGCTCAGCAGCTCCCGGACGTGCCGGTCGGCGGGGAGGAACTCCAGCGCCCGGTCGAGCGCGCCGTCGCGCTCCAGGCGGCGCATGAACCGCTGCTGGGCGTGGAGCAGGGAAGGGGCCTGGGCGGAGGCGTTGGAGAGCGCGACGTTCTGCGCGTAGTTGTTGCGCAGGACGAGCGCGCCGACCTCGTCGGTCATGTCGGCGAGCAGCTTGTTGCGCTGCTTGACGGTCATGTCGCCGTCCCGGACCAGCCCGTTGAGCAGGATCTTGATGTTCACCTCGTGGTCGGAGGTGTCCACACCGGCGCTGTTGTCGATCGCGTCGGTGTTGATCCGGCCGCCGTTGCGGGCGAACTCGATCCGGCCGAGCTGGGTCGCCCCCAGGTTGCCGCCCTCGCCGACGACCTTGGCCCGCAGGTCCTCGCCGTTGACGCGGATCGCGTCGTTGGCCTTGTCACCGACGTCGGCGTTCGACTCGGAGACGGCCTTGATGTACGTGCCGATGCCGCCGTTCCACACCAGGTCCACGGGGGACTTGAGGATGGCCCGCATCAGGTCGGCGGGGGTCATCTTGCTCACCGACGCGTCGATGCCGAGCGCCTCGCGGATGTGCTGGTTGAGCGGGATCGACTTGGCGCTGCGCGGGTGGACGCCGCCGCCCGCCGAGAGCAGGTCGGTGTCGTAGTCGGCCCAGGAGCTGCGCGGCAGCTCGAACAGGCGGCGCCGCTCGGCGTACGAGGTGGCGGCGTCCGGGTTCGGGTCGATGAAGATGTGCCGGTGATCGAAGGCGGCGACCAGGCGGATGTGCTCGGAGAGCAGCATGCCGTTGCCGAACACGTCACCGGACATGTCCCCGACGCCGACGACGGTGAAGTCCTCGGTCTGGGTGTCGTGGCCGAGCTCCCGGAAGTGCCGCTTGACGGACTCCCAGGCGCCGCGGGCGGTGATGCCCATGCCCTTGTGGTCGTAGCCCGCCGAACCGCCGGAGGCGAACGCGTCCCCGAGCCAGAAGCCGTAGGCGACGGCGACCTCGTTGGCGATGTCGGAGAAGCTCGCGGTGCCCTTGTCGGCGGCGACGACGAGGTAGGTGTCGTCCTCGTCGTGCCGGACGACGTCGGCGGGCGGCACGACCTCGCCGGCCACCATGTTGTCGGTGATGTCCAGCAGCGCGGAGATGAACGTGCGGTACGCGGCGATGCCTTCGGCGAACCAGGCGTCCCGGTCCACGGACGGGTCCGGGAGCTGCTTGGCGACGAAGCCGCCCTTGGCGCCGACGGGGACGATGACGGTGTTCTTCACCATCTGCGCCTTGACCAGGCCGAGGATCTCCGTACGGAAGTCCTCGCGCCGGTCCGACCAGCGCAGCCCGCCGCGGGCGACCTTGCCGAACCGCAGATGGACGCCCTCCACACGCGGCGAGTACACCCAGATCTCGTACGCCGGGCGGGGCGCGGGCAGGTCCGGCATGGCCTGCGGGTCGAACTTCATCGAGACGTACGCGTGCGGCGTGCCGTCGTCCGTCTTCTGGAAGAAGTTGGTGCGCAGGGTGGCCTTGATGACGGTGAGGAAGGAACGCAGGATGCGGTCCTCGTCCAGCGAGGCGACCTGGTCCAGTGCCCCGTCCAGCTCCTCCAGGAGCCCGTCGGTCAGCTCGGTGCCGGCGCTCTGGCGGCCGGGCGACATACGGGCCTCGAAGAGCGAGACGAGCAGCCGGGTGGTGTGGACGTTGTTGCGGAGCGTGGACTCCATGTAGTCCTGGCTGAACGTCGAACCGGCCTGCCGCAGGTACTTGGCGTACGCGCGCAGCACCATGGCCTGTCGCCAGGTCAGCCCGGCGCCCAGGACCAGCGCGTTGAAGCCGTCGTTCTCCGCCTCACCCTTCCAGACGGCGGCGAAGGCCTCCTGGAAGCGGGCGCGGGCGTCGTCGGCGAGGTGGCCGCCGTTGCCGTTGGCCTGCGGCATCCGCAGCCCGAAGTCGTAGATCCAGGCGTGCGTACGGTCGGCGCAGCGCAGCTCGTACGGGCGCTCGTCGACGACCTCGACGCCGAGCTGCTGGAGCGCCGGCAGCACGGCGGAGAGGGAGACCTGCTCACCGGTCCGGTAGATCTTGAAGCGGCGTTCGCCGGGGCTCGCGCCGACCGGCTCGTACAGGCTGAGGGCGAAGTCCTTCTCGCCCTCCTTGAGGGTCTCCAGGTGGACCAGGTCGGCGACGGCGGCGCGCGGCGAGTGGTCGGCCTTGTAGCCCTCGGGGAACGAGTGGCCGTACTGGCGCTGGAGCTCCGCGCCGCGTTCCTCGCCCAGCTCGGCGGTGAGCGCCTCCTGGAAGCCGTCGGACCAGGAGCGGGCGGCCTCGACGAGGCGGGCCTCGATGCGGTCGGCGTCGGCGTCGGTGAGGTGCGGCAGTTCGGTGCCCGTCGGGACGCGGACGACGAAATGCAGGCGGGAGAGGATCGACTCGGTGTTCCAGGCGGAGAAGTCGACGCTGGTACCGCCGAGCTCCTCCTTGAGGATGTCGATCAGCCGCAGGCGCACACCGGTGGTGTAGCGGTCGCGCGGGAGGTACACGATCGCGGAGTAGTAGCGCCCGTACTCGTCCTGGCGCAGGTAGAGCCGCAGCCGGCGGCGCTCCTGGAGGTAGAGGACGGAGGTCACGACGGAGCGGAGCTGGTCGACGGGCGTCTGGAACAGCTCGTCCCGCGGGTAGGTCTCCAGGATCTGGAGCAGGTCGCGGCCGTCGTGGCTGTTGTACGAGAAGCCGGCGCCCTCGACGACCTCGGCGACCTTGCGGCGGATGACGGGCACCCGGCGCACGGACTCCGTGTAGGCGGCGGAGGAGAACAGGCCGAGGAAACGCCGCTCGCCGACCACGTTGCCCTTGGCGTCGAACTTCTTCACGCCGACGTAGTCGAGGTAGCTGGGGCGGTGCACGGTGGCCCGGCTGTTGGCCTTCGTCAGGACGAGGAGCTTGTGCTCGCGGGCCTTGGCGCGGGCGTCGGCGGGCAGCCGGTCGAAGGACGGGCTGACGGGGTGGGCCTCGTCCTCGCTGTGGTGCGGGTCGGAGCGCAGGATGCCGAGTCCGGTGCCGGGCACGGCGGCCAGGGCGTCGCTGTCCTTCAGCTCGTACTCGCGGTAGCCGAGGAAGGTGAAGTGGTCGGCGGCCAGCCAGCGCAGCAGCTCGCGGGCCTCCTCGACCTCCTCCTCGGCGAGGTCGTCCAGCGGTTCTCCGGGCAGGTCGTCGGCGATGCGCAGGGCGGCTTCGCGCATCTTCTGCCAGTCCTCGACGGCCTCGCGCACGTCGGACAGGACGCGCAGCAGGTCGGAGCTGATCTGCTGGAGGTCGGCGCGGTCGGTCTCGCGGTCGATCTCGACGTGGATCCAGGATTCGACGAGCGCGTCGTGCGGCAGCTCGCCCTTCTCCCCCGGCTTCGGGGTGCCGGGGCCGCCGGAGAGCACCTCGATGAGCTTGCCGGTGACGTCGCGGCGGACGGTGACCTGCGGGTGGATCACGACATGGATGCCGCGCCCCTGCCGGGACAGCTCGTTGGTGACGGAGTCCACCAGGAAGGGCATGTCGTCGGTGACGACCTCGACGACGGAGTGGCTGCAGGTCCAGCCGTTCTCCTCGACGGTCGGAGTGTGCACCCGGACGTTCGCGGTGCCCTGGGGACGGTTCTCGGCCAGCCGGTAGTGCGAGGCGGCGGCGCCGAAGACGTCGACCGGGTCACGGCCGCCGAGGTCCTCCGGAGCCGTGTGCAGGTAGTAGCGCTGGAGGTAGGCGAGCACGGTCTCCTGACCGGCACGGGCGCTCTCGTCGGCCCCGGCTGCGGCGACCCGCGCCCGGGGGGCACCTCCCGGGCCACCGACACCACCGCCCGGACCGTTTTCAGCTACCTTGGCCGCCCCTTCGAGCAGCTCGGCCTTGGCTTCGTCCAGCTTGGTCTGCATGTCCTCTGGCTCCTGTCGCGCGCCGTTGCGTGACGTAGGTGAGAAGAGCGGCGTACCGCCACGACGCGGGTTTTCCGGTCTGGGTCGACGCTATGCCGCTTCGAGAGATACCCGGGACCCCGGGGGCCGTGTTCGGCAGTGGGTCCGGAGTCGGGAGATCGCGGATCGCCCGGGTGCTGTGGCACTCCGGGCGGCGGCCGGGGGCTTCGCTGCCCCCGAGGCGTATCGCGCTGATCACGGCACCAGGCTATCGCCCTCGGGCCCCATCACGTCACGAGCTGCTTGTGTACAAAAGAACCCCCCGAACTTTGACACTCCGGACAGTGCGCGATGCCCTTCCGCGAGCCTCGTTCCCCACCTGCCGGACGGCATTCCCCCATCGCACACCCTCCCTGTGCGGTGAACGTCCCACCCGTCGCGCGCCCCCGCGCGGCGGACGCCTCCCCACCGCATGCCCCCGCCGCGCGCTCCTACGCGGCGAACGTCTCCGCCAGCGCCACCGCTTCCGCCAGGCTGTCCACCACCGGCACCCCCGCCCCCTCCAGGCTGCTCCGGCTGTGCGACCCCCCGGTGTACAGCACCGCCCGCGCGCCCACGTGCGCCGCCGCCACCGCGTCGTCCAGCGCGTCCCCGATGACCACCGCGTTCTCCGGCACGATCCCGTCCACCCCGGCCAGCGCCTCGAAGTGCCGTTCCATGTGGAGCGCCTTGCTCCCGCCGGACGGCCCCGTACGCCCCTCGACGCGGACGAATCGCGGCTCGATCCCGTATCCCCGCACCACCGGCACCAGCTGCTCGTGCCCGTACATGCTCAGCAGCGACTGGCTGCGCCCGGCCCGCTGCCACTCGTGCAGCAGCTCCTCCGCCCCGGCGGTGAGCCCGCAGGCGGCCCGCTGCTCCGCGTAGTACCGGTGGAAGATGCCGTCCATCCGCTCCCACTCGGCCTCGGTGGGCAGCCGGCCCAGGAACCGCTCGTAGAACCGGGGTATGGGGATGGTGTACATCTCCCGGTACTGCTCCAGCGTGATCGGCGCCAGCTCGATCTCCGCGAACGCGGCGTTCGTCGCCTGGATGACGGCATGCGTGTCGTCGAGCAGCGTGCCGTTCCAGTCCCAGACCAGATGTGTGCGTGTCGTCCCCGAAGTCATACACAGAACGTACCGGCCGGGTCCGACAACGCCATCCCTCAGCCGATGAGCTGCGGGATCTCCTGGACGCCGAACCAGAGCAGCTCGTGGTACCCGGCCCCGTCCACGATGAACAGCGCGTCGTCGTCACCGAGGTCGGCCGCGCCCAGGGCGGCCGCCGCGGCGGCCACGTCCTTCTCCGCGTCGCCGGCGTCCACGTGCACCGCCGCCGCCTTGGCCAGCGGCAGCGGGGCGGCGATCCGCACCGCGCCGAGCGAGGCCGCGCCCGGCCCCTGACCGGGGTCGGGGACGGCGGCCCCCTCCGGTACCTCGACGGCGACGACGACCCGCCGGCGCGCCTCGTCCGGGTCGCCGGCGATCATCCGGAGCGAGGCGGCGGCGGCCCGGTTGAGCGCCGCGTACTCCAGCTCCTCGATGTCGTCGGAGGCGTACCACTCCCGCAGTCCGGGGGTCACCGTGTAGGCGGTCAGCGGGCCGGGGCCGACCTCGCCCGCACCGTGCGCCGCTGCGAGACCGGAGAGGGTCAGGGGGACGTACACGCGCATGGCAGGCCGCTTTCGTAGGGGGAAACGCTCTCAGGATACGTGGGGGCCGTCCCCTTTCGGGTTTCGGCAACCGGGGGCGTCCGTTAACGGCCGACGCCTCGTCACCCCCGTCGTCGCCCTTGCCGCACACGGGTCGCGCCACGGATAGGTGAATCCGCCCGCACCCGCGGGGAGCCCCGAGGCCCCTTGCGGGGCTGACGACCGCACCCGTAGAAGATCCTCAACACAAGTTACCGCCCGGTACCGCCGGGCCCGGTCAACGGGGGCGATCGATCATGAGCACGGACAGGACGAGGCCCGCCGGCCGACGCGACCAGCGCGGTCCCCGGTCGGTACCTCCGCAGCGGTCCCGGGGACAGCGGCCCCACCGGCCGCAGCGGCCGCACCGGTGGTTCGCCGAGCGTCTGCTCGCGGTCCTGAGCGGCCAGCGCCCGGTGCACTGGATGCTCGGCCACACCATCGGCGAGGCGTACGACCAACTCGCCGAACTGGCCCCCAGCACGCCGCTGGGGACCGTCCGGGGCAGCCGCCCCGTCCTCCGCCACTGCCGCGGGGCGCAGCCCGCCACCGGCGTGGTCGAGGCGTTCGCCAGCATCGCGGCGGGCGACCGGGTCAGGGCGATGGCCTTCCGCCTGGAGCAGGGCCCCGACCAGCGCTGGCGCTGCGCCGCCGTGGAGCTGGGCGGCGAACGCCTCACCGCCGCGGCACCGGGATCGCGGTGAACCGGAGAACGCGGCAGGGGCCGGACACCGGGAGGTGTCCGGCCCCTGCCGGGGTGGTGCCGCTACTTCTTGCGACGGCGGCCGCCGCCACCGCTCTTCTGCGCCTTGCGGCGCTCCGCACGCGTCATGCCGTCGGCGGACCGGGTGGCGCCGGTGGCCTCGTCGCTGGCGAAGTCGCCCTCGACGACACCGCCCTCGCCGTCCACCGTGGGGGCGGAGAAGTGGAGCCGGTCCGGCCGCTGCGGGGCCTCCAGGCCCTTGGCGCGGATCTGCGGGGTGGTCTCCTTCTCCAGCGAGGGACGCTCGGCGCCGTCCTGCACCGGAACCTCCTCGACCTGCTGCTCGACCTGGACCTCCAGGTTGAACAGGTAGCCGACGGACTCCTCCTTGATGCCCTCCATCATGGCGTTGAACATGTCGAAGCCCTCGCGCTGGTACTCGACCAGCGGGTCCTTCTGGGCCATGGCCCGCAGGCCGATGCCCTCCTGGAGGTAGTCCATCTCGTAGAGGTGCTCGCGCCACTTGCGGTCGAGCACCGAGAGGACGACGCGTCGCTCCAGCTCACGCATGATGTCGGAGCCGAGGGTGTTCTCGCGCTCCTGGTACTGCTCGTGGATGTCGCTCTTGATCGACTCGGCGATGAAGTCGGCGGTGACGCCCGCCAGGTCTCCGGCCGCCTCCTCCAGCTCCTCGACGGTGACCTTCACCGGGTAGAGCTGCTTGAAGGCGCCCCACAGCCGGTCCAGGTCCCACTCCTCGGCGAAGCCCTCGGCGGTCTCCTGCCGGATGTAGTCGTCGATCGTGTCGTCCATGAAGTGCCGGATCTGGTCCTGGAGGTCCTCGCCCTCCAGGACGCGGCGGCGCTCACCGTAGATGACCTCACGCTGCCGGTTGAGCACCTCGTCGTACTTGAGGACGTTCTTGCGCGTCTCGAAGTTCTGCTGCTCGACCTGCGACTGGGCGGAGGCGATGGCACGGGTGACCATCTTGTTCTCGATCGGGACGTCGTCCGGGACGTTCGCCATCGACATGACGCGCTCGACCATCTGGGCCTTGAACAGGCGCATCAGGTCGTCGCCCAGCGAGAGGTAGAAGCGGGACTCGCCCGGGTCACCCTGGCGGCCGGAGCGACCGCGCAGCTGGTTGTCGATACGGCGCGACTCGTGGCGCTCGGTGCCCAGCACGTAGAGCCCGCCGAGGTTCTTGACCTCTTCGAACTCCGCCTTCACGGCCTGCTCGGCCGCCTCCAGCGCGGCGGGCAGCGCGGCCGCCCACTCCTCGACGTTCTCCACCGGGTCGAGGCCGCGCTGGCGCAGCTCCGCCTCGGCGAGGTCGTCGGGGTTTCCGCCGAGCTTGATGTCGGTGCCTCGGCCGGCCATGTTCGTCGCCACGGTGACCGCGCCCTTGCGGCCCGCCTGGGCGACGATCGTCGCCTCCCGGTCGTGCTGCTTGGCGTTGAGGACCTCGTGCTGGACACCGCGCTTGGAGAGCTGCTGCGAGAGGTACTCGGACTTCTCGACCGAGGTGGTGCCGACCAGGATCGGCTGGCCCTTCTCGTGCTTCTCCGCGATGTCGTCGACGACCGCGGCGAACTTGGCGACCTCGGTGCGGTAGATCAGGTCCGACTGGTCGGCGCGGACCATCGGCCGGTTCGTCGGGATCGGCACCACGCCGAGCTTGTAGATCTGGTGGAACTCGGCGGCCTCGGTCATCGCCGTACCGGTCATGCCGGAGAGCTTGTCGTAGAGGCGGAAGAAGTTCTGCAGGGTGATCGTGGCGAGCGTCTGGTTCTCGTCCTTGATGTCCACCCCTTCCTTCGCCTCGATCGCCTGGTGCATGCCCTCGTTGTAGCGGCGGCCGGCGAGGATACGGCCGGTGTGCTCGTCGACGATCATGACTTCGCCGTCGATGACGACGTAGTCCTTGTCCTTCTTGAACAGTTCCTTCGCCTTGATGGCGTTGTTCAGGTAGCCGACGAGCGGGGTGTTGACCGACTCGTAGAGGTTGTCGATGCCGAGCCAGTCCTCGACCTTGGCGACGCCGGACTCGTGGATGGCCACGGTCCGCTTCTTCTCGTCGACCTCGTAGTCGCCGGTCTCCTCGATGCCCTTGAGCTGGTTGCCCGCCTCGCCCTTGGTGAGCCGGGTGACCAGCTTGGCGAAGTCGCCGTACCACTTGGTCGCCTGGTCGGCCGGGCCGGAGATGATCAGCGGCGTACGGGCCTCGTCGACGAGGATCGAGTCGACCTCGTCGACCACGGCGAAGTTGTGGCCGCGCTGGACGAGCTCGTCCTTCGACCACGCCATGTTGTCGCGGAGGTAGTCGAAGCCGAACTCGTTGTTCGTGCCGTACGTGATGTCGCAGGCGTACTGCTCACGGCGCTGGGCCGGGGTCATGTTGGCGACGATGCAGCCGACGCTCAGGCCGAGGAACTTGTGGACCCGGCCCATGAGCTCGGAGTCGCGCTCGGCGAGGTAGTCGTTGACCGTGATCAGGTGCACGCCCTTGCCGGAGAGCGCGTTCAGATACGCGGGGAGGGTGCCGACGAGGGTCTTGCCCTCACCGGTCTTCATCTCGGCCACGTAGCCGAGGTGCAGGGCCGCTCCGCCCATCATCTGTACGTCGTAGTGGCGCTGTCCGAGAACGCGCTTGGCGGCCTCCCGGACCGTGGCGAACGCTTCGGGAAGCAGGTCGTCCAGGCTCTCGCCGTCCGCGTACCGTTCCTTGTACTCGTCGGTGAGCGCCCGCAGCTCGGCGTCGGAGAGGTTGACGAAGTCCTCTTCGATGGAGCTGACCTGGTCCGCGATGCGGTGCAGTTTGCGCAGGATCTTGCCTTCGCCTGCACGCATGAGCTTGTTGAAGACGGACACTGAGGCTGGTCTCCTTGCCGGTCGGGCCTGGCACTGGGTCGTGTGATGGACTCTGGCGCGGGCACGGCAGGTGGGCCCCACCGCAACGGCCATCGTAAGCGAGGACACCACCGCGTCGGGAGGGCTGCCGTCGCGTGGACCTCGCCGCCCCCTTTCAGGACAACGGTCCGGACGCGTGGAAGGTGCCGGGAAGCCCGAAAAGTGCTCGCACCGCCACAGCTGTCTCACGAGAATCGGTCCATGGAGCCGATCACCCTCACCACGGAACGCCTGCTGCTGCGGCCCTTCGGACCGCAGGACACCTTCCCGGTGCACGCCGCCTGCCAGGACCCGGACATCCAGCGCTGGACGGTGATCCCCTCCCCCTACCGGCTCACCGACGCGGAACTCTTCACCACACGGCTCGCCCCGGCGGGCTGGCGGGACGACTCCTCCTACGGCTTCGCCCTGGCCCTGCGGGAGACCGGGGCGCTCGTCGGCGCGCTCGGCATCGACCGCCGCACCCGGCCGGGGACGTACGAGGTGGGCTACTGGTCCGCCAAGGAGCACCGCGGCCGCGGCTACGTCACCGAGGCGGTGCTCGCCTCCGCCCGCTGGGCCTTCACCTCGCTCGGGGCGGAGCGGCTGGAGTGGCGGGCCGAGGTCGGCAACGCGGCCTCGCGGGCCGTCGCCCTGCGGGCGGGGTTCCGGCTGGAGGGCGAGCAGCGGTCCGGGCTGCTCAACAAGGGCATACGGCGCGATGCCTGGACGGGAGCCCTGATCCCGTCCGACCTGGGGCTGGCGGGCCCGCATCCGTACCTCCCCGGATCGCGGGCCGGGGCCCCGTGACACCGGGAACTCGGGGGCGGAATCCGGGGGCCGGGCTGTCAGTGGCGGCGTCTAGGGTTCGACGTATGACGCCTGTGCCTCCTCCCGCAGTCGAACTCTCCGCCGACCAGGCCCGCCGCATCGCGCTGCGCGCCCAGGGTTTCCTGGGAGCCCCGGACCGCCGGGCGGGGGTGCCGGGGGTGCTGCGCCACCTCGGCGCGGTCCAGCTGGACACGATCTCGGTGCTGGCCCGCTCGCACGAGCTGGTTCCGTACGCCCGGCTCGGCGCGGTGGGCCGCCGGACGGTGGAGGATGCCTACTGGTCGGGCGGCCGCACCTTCGAGTACTGGTCGCACGCCGCGTGCATCCTGCCCGTGGAGGAGTGGCCGCACTTCGCGTTCCGCCGCCGCGCCTACCGCTCCCGTCCGCACTGGGGCCACGACCTGCCCGACGGCGTGTACGACACGGTCATCGAACAGCTGCGTGACGAGGGCCCCCTGACGGCGACCGAGCTGGGCGGCGCGAAGAACGGCGGCGAGTGGTGGGACTGGTCGGCGTCCAAGGTCGCCGTCGAACGGGCCCTGATGTACGGCGAGGTGGTCTGCACCGAGCGGCGCGGCTGGAAGCGGGTGTACGACCTGGCCGAGCGGGCCATTCCGGACTCCCTGCTGCACGACGACCTGAGCGACGCCGAGTGCCGGCGGCGGCTGGTCGCCCTGGCGGGCACGTCCCTGGGCGTCGGCACCCGTGGCGACATCGCGGACTACCACCGGCTGAAGGGCGAGGAGTTCGACGCGGTGGTGGCGGACTCCGGGCTGGTGCCGGTCGTGGTGGAGGGCTGGGGAAAGCCCGCCTGGGCGGATCCGGAGGCGCTGGCGAAGGAGGTGCGCGGACGCCACCGTACGACGCTGCTGTCCCCGTTCGACTCCCTGATCTGGGAGCGGGCGCGTACGGAGCGGATCTTCGGCTTCACGCACCGGCTGGAGGCGTACGTGCCCAAGCAGAAGCGGATCCACGGGTACTTCGCGATGCCGCTGCTGGCGGGCGGGAAGCTCCAGGGCCGGGTGGATCCGGCGCGCGAGGGCAGCACACTGGTCGCCAAGCAGGCGTCCCTGGCGGGCCCGAAGGCGGTGGCCCCGATGGCCGAGGCACTGGTGGAGGCCGCGTCCTGGGTGGGCTGCACGGACATCCGGGTCGACCGGGTGGATGCCCCGGAGTTGCGCGAGCCGCTCAGGACGGAGATCGGTCACGCGCTCCAGCGCGCCCACCGCTGACCGGCCGCTACCTGATCTCCAGGATCTTCTCGCGCATGGCATAGACCACTGCTTCCATCCGGGAGTGCAGCTGTAGTTTCTCCAGGATATTGCGGACGTGGTTCTTCACCGTGTTCTCGGAAATGAACAACTCCTTGGCGATATCGCGGTTGTTCATGCCGGTCGCCACGAGTTTCAGCACTTCCAGCTCGCGCTCGGTGAGCCGGGGCGCCGGAACGAGCCGTCGTTCGTCGGTGCGTTGGATCATCGATTTGAACTCGGTGAGCAACTTGGAGGCCATGGAGGGGCTGATCTGGGACTGCCCGTCGGCCACGGCGCGAATAGCGGTGGCGACCTCGTCGGTGGAGATCTCCTTGAGGAGGTATCCGGTCGCGCCCGCCTTGATCGCCTCGTAGAGATCGGCTTCCTCGTCGCTGATCGTCAGCATGATGATCTTCGCGCTGGGTGCCACCTCCTTGATGGCGGTGCAGGCCTCGATGCCGCCGCGCTTGGGCATGCGCACGTCCATCAGGACGATGTCGGGCAGCAGGTCGGCCGCCTTGTCGACGGCTTCGGAGCCGTCCCCCGCCTCACCGACGACCTGGATGTCCTCCTCCTGGGCGAGGACGATCTCCAGCCCCCTGCGGAAGAGCGCGTGGTCGTCGACCACCAGGACCCTGATGGGCTCCTTGCGCGAAGCGCCGTCCGCGTCCGCTCCGGCATACGCACCGGTGTCGGCGTCGGAGTCGTTCGCGCCGCACACGGGCCCGAAGGTGTCCGCCATCGTTCCTCCCCCTGAAGGCCACGGCCTGAAGTGTCGGTCGTTCGCCAACGGCACTTCGCAGTACACCGATTGGCTCGGGCGGCCATGATTCCATGCCCGGCCCCCGGAACGGTGGCACTGCGCCCGTGCGGGGGCGCCCCCGATGGCGTGAAATCGCCACGGGGACGCCCCCGACGATCGGGTCTCAGCCTCCGAGCGCACCGCCCGCGCCGCCGGCCTCGTCCGCGGCGAGCGGGTCGGTCCTCAGGTGGATGACGCCGTAGTCGTACGCGTGTCGCCGGTAGACGACGCTGGGCTCCTTGGTCTCGGAATCGACGAACAAGTAGAAGTCGTGACCGACCAGTTCCATCTCGTAGAGCGCCTGGTCGAGCGACATGGGTGCGGCGGTGTGGGTCTTCTCGCGCATCACGAGCGGCCCTTCGCCCTGCACTTCGAGCGAGCCGATCTTCGTGGTGGGGACGGGCGCCGACGACTGGTCGCCGACCAGCTCACCGTCCTCGTCGAACGAAGCGACGCCGGGGACCACGTCCCCGACCTCCGCGGCCGTCAGACGGCCGTTGCCGCGGCGGCTGTAACGCTTGTCGTGCTGCTTGCGCAGCCGGGCCTCCAGCTTTCCGGTGGCCAGGTCGAGCGCTGCGTAAGGGTCGCCCGCCGCCGCCTCCGCCCGGATGACCGGCCCCCGCGAGCGAAGCGTGATCTCCACCCGGTCGGAACGGTCGGCCTGACGGGGATTCGGCTCCTTGGACACCTCGACGTCGAGGCTGATCACCTTGCCGTCGAACTTCTGGATCTTGTCCAGCTTCAGCTTCTCGGCCACGTGCTTGCGGAACCGCTCGGGCACCTCGGTCTTGCGGCCCTTGACGACGATGTCCACGCAGAACTCCGTTCCCGGATCGCCCCGCTCAGCGGCGGAGCATCTCCCTTTTGCACCAGGCCCCGGAGATCACCAGGGCCTCGGACTCGGTGGCTTTCGCCTCCTCCTCCCCCGTCGGAAGGATGTCGACCCCACCGACTCGTGCGCTTCTCCTACGGTGAGTTACCTGCCCGAAACCTCTTGGTGCATTCGTCGAGGTCCGGCATTCACCGTTCCTCTCCTCCGAACATAGCCTGCACAGCCGGGTCTCGGCACCCGCTACCGGCACGTACCTCCGTTCAGGGGGAAACGCCCTCTCTTCACCTGCAACGTCGCGGGTTCCCGGTCAGTTCCGGTTTATTTCGAAGGCGGATGGAGAGGCCGCGACGACCGCTGCCCGGCACCCTTCCCGCACGGAGGGCTCCCGGACCCCGTCGGCCGCCTCCCCGACGGCCCGTGCCGCCTCCGCCAAGGTCGATCCCGTCGTCAACAGATCGTCGACCAGGATCACCCGGCCGTGGTGGAACGGGCCGTGCCCGAGGGGTCCGTGCCGCAGGAGCCTCCGTCCCCCGGCCGTGAGCTCCAGCGCCCCGGCCAGATTCGCCCGCCGCTCACGGGCCCGGAGGCCCGCCTGGTCGGCGACCGCACGCCGCTGCCGCAGCAGCGGAAGCACCTGGGCGGGCAGGCCGCCGCGCCTCAGCTCCCGCGCGGCGGCGGCGGCGATCCGGCGCACCGGATCATGACCGCGCGCCGCGGTCGAGGAACGCGCGGAGGGCACCGGTACCAGCAGCAGTGGCCCCGCGCCGCTCATCCGCCCCGCCCCGGCCCGTACGCCCCCCGCCAGCGCCTGCCCGAGCGCACCTGCCAGCCCGAGTGCGCCTCGCTCCTTGTGGGCCAGCAGAACCGCGCGTACGGCGTTCTCGTACGGGGCCGCCGCGTACACCGGCGGAAGGCCCGGAGGGCGGGGCGAGGGCCGGACCCGGCGGGGCGGACCGCCGTGCAGCGCGGTTCCACAGGCCGGGCACAGCTCGGTGCGCGGTCTGCCGCAGCCGGCGCAGGACACCGGCAGCAGCAGACCGGACAGCTCCCGCCACCCGTGCCGCATGGCCCCACTGTGCCGGGCGCGCCCGGACCGGGCCACCCCTGTGGAAACCCCCGGCCCGGCCCGCAGGGGACCGGCCGGCCGAACCCGGTCAGCCGGGATAGACCAGCGACGTGCCCTGCTGGAGAACGGTCTGCCAGTTGTCCCCCGGCGAGAGCTTCACTATGCCGTCGCCGGCGGTCTCCGCCATCAGCGGAAGGAGCTCCTCGTCGGCCGCGGCGACCGACTGGACCTGGTTCACGCCGGGCAGCGCCCCGGAACCCGAGGTGGAGCCGTCCGCCTGTACGTAGCGCACCTGCTGGACGCCGCCCTCCTCCTTGCCGACCACCACCAGCCGGCTGCGCCCCGACCAGGAGATCGCGGTCACGTCCGTGAGCTGGGGCGCGGCCTGGCGCAGGTCCTCCACCGAGATCTCGGGGACCACGGAGGACCCCCGGCGCTCGACCCGGCCGATGTTGAGCGTCGTACGGCCGTCCTTCGTCAGCAGAAGCGCTATCCGCACTCCGTCGGCGGACATCCTCAGCGCCTCGATCCGGGCGCCGTCGAGGCCCGGCACCCGGACCTGCTGCGGCTCGCCCGCCCCGCCGGCCAGCCGCAGCAGCCGGGGTCCTGCCGGATCGCGGTCGGCGACCCACAGGTCGCCGCGCCCGTCCCAGCTCGGCGGCGACAGCCGGTCGGCGGCCTTCTTCGCCGTGCTGGTGACCAGGGGCTCGGCCAGCTCGCCCTCCGCCTCCAGGGAGGACACGTACAGGCTCTGCCCCTGGGCGGAGACCGCGGCGGCCTGCTCCTCGTCGCGTGCCACCCCGACGGATCCCATCGGGACGGTGCCCGCACCCAGCGGTCCGGTCACCGGCTCGGGCGTTCCGGGGCCGTCGGTGGCGCCGAGGATCCGCTCCACCTGGCCCTTGTCGTTGATGAAGTACGGGCTGTCGGCCTCGTCCGAGCCGTTGTCGGCGGAGAAGGCCGCCGCGTCGTCGGCGTCGAGCGCGCAGAGCGAACCCTTCCCGCCCTCCAGCTCCACCCTCTCGACCCGCGCCGAGGTCAGGTCACGGAGCGTGTACAGCACCTGGGCGGCCATCATCCGGCAGGCGCTGCGGCCCGCTCGGTCGGCCTTCCCGTTGAGCCGCACCCTCAGGACGTTCTGATCGTCCGGGGCCAGTGCGGTGACGCCCTTGCGCAGGGCGGTCCCCTCCGGGAAGCGGGAGTCGACCACGGGCCGCAGCCAGTCCGTGGGCCCGGCGAGCAGCGTACGGACGGTCTGGGCCGCGGTGTCCATCCGCGTGACGGGATCGGTACGGTTGCGTACGTAGACGGGGTCCGCGACCAGCGTGGACCGGCCGTTCGTGAGCCCGGCGGCGAAGAAGTACTTGTTCACCGAGCGGTAGAGCCGCTTGAAGTCGGACTGACCGAGGACGAGGCCGTCCGGCACGACGTCGATGCGCCACTCCTGCTTCCCCTCCGCCACCTTCTCCTGCACCAGGTGCAGGGTCTGGGAGTAGTCGGTGGGAGCGAGGGGGCGGTACGAACTCTGCGCGTCGACCTCCGCCACCTTCTCACCGGTCAGCGTGTAGGTCGCTTCCTTGTCCTGGTTGGCCCGGTCGGCCCCGTCGTGGAGCAGAGGGCCGGTGCGGTTCGGCGCCTGGGCGAGCACCGTGGTGCCCCCGCCCGGCCGCCAGGTGCGCCGGGCGTCGGCGCTCAGATACTTCCGCGTGGTCGCGAACGCGGGGTCGTCGCTGGTCATCGACTCCAGGAACCCGTCGACGATCTCGGCGGGCGGCGCGCCTTCGCGGGGCGCCACCGCGTACACCTGCACCTGGGAATCTCCGGGCTGCGAGGCGTCGACCGCCTTGACGTCCCCGCTCACCGGCATGGCGCCGCATCCTGCCAGTACGACGATGCCGCAGCCGAGCAGCGCGGAGATCCGCACCGCCCTTGCGCGGCCGCCCGGACGGCGGTCAGTACCCACGAGTGGCGTCCTCCTGGTCGGCATCCTGTATCCCGGTGCCCGCGCGCCCGCCGGGCCGCTCCTGGGCAGGGCGCGCGACGACGCGAGCCCCGTTGCCGGGCAGTGCGGCGGGGTGCACCGACGCGGGAGCGGCGTGGTGGGCGGCCGGGCCGCGCGGGGGCACGTGCAGGGTCGAACGCTCGCCGGTCCCGGCCTGGGCCGGCACCGACATCAACCGGTGGTCGTCCGACGCGCCCACCCCTGTCCGGTCGCGTTCCCGCGCGTCCCGGTTGCGCCGGGAGTCCTCGGGTTCCAGCGGTATCGGCGAACCGCGCAGGGGCTCGTCCGCCGTACGCGGCAGGGTCAGCCGGAACTGCGATCCCCCGCCCGGCTCGCCCCACGCCTGGAGCCAGCCACCGTGCAGCCGGGCGTCCTCCACGGCGATGGACAGGCCGAGCCCCGTCCCGCCGGTCGTCCGGGCCCGCGCCGGGTCGGCACGCCAGAACCGGTTGAAGACGCGGGTCGCCTCGCCGGGCTTGAGCCCGACCCCGTAGTCCCGCACGGCCACGGCGACCGTGCCCTGGGCCACCCCCAGCCGCACGACGACGTCGCGGCCCTCCCCGTGCTCGACGGCGTTGACCACGAGGTTGCGCAGGATGCGCTCGACCCGCCGGGCGTCGGCCTCGGCTATCACCGGCTGATCGTCACCGACGACGCGGATCCGGGTGCCCTTGCGTTCGGCGAGCGGCTCGGCGCCGCCGATCACCCGGTGCACCACGGTCCGCAGGTCTATCGGCTCGGCCTCCAGAGCGGCCGCGCCCGCGTCGAAGCGGCTGATCTCCAGCAGGTCGGAGAGCAGCGACTCGAACCGGTCGAGCTGGTCGCCCAGCAGCTCGGCGGAGCGCGCGGTCACGGGGTCGAAGTCGGCACGCGCCTCGTGGATGACGTCGGCGGCCATTCTGACGGTGGTGAGGGGGGTCCGCAGCTCGTGCGAGACGTCGGAGACGAACCGCCGTTGCATCCGGGAGAGCTCCTCCAGTTGCTGAATCTTCAGCTGGAGGCTCTGGGCCATCTTGTTGAAGGCTTCACCGAGCCGGGCGATGTCGTCCTCGCCGGTGACCTTCATCCGTTCCTGGAGCTTGCCGGCGGAGAGCCGCTCGGCGATGCCCGCCGCCATCCGCACCGGCGTGACGACCTGGCGCACCACGAACCAGGCGATGGCCCCGAGCAGCACGACGACGAACAGCCCGGCGGTGGCCAGGGTCGTCCTGACCAGCGACAGGGACTTCTCCTCCTGCGTGAGCGGGAAGAGGTAGTAGAGCTCGTAGGGCTGCTGGTCGATGTCGTAGAGCCGCTTGCCGACGACGAGCCCCGGCTGCGACTCCTTGCCGTACGAGTACCGGATCAGGGAGTACGTCTGATACGCGCCCTGCCCCTCGCCCACGTTCCGCCGCAGACGGTCGGGCACGCTGGACGCCTCGACGCTGCCGGAACCACGCGCCGCACGGCTGCTCGCTCCCTCGGAGACCGAGTCGACGCTGAGCGCCACCACGTTGAAGGCGTTCTTGCCGCCGCTGGCGAGCTGGTCGACGAGTTCGGTGCGCCAGGAGGTGCTGCCGGTCGTGCCGTCCGTACGCTCGCTGCCCTGTCCCTCGGGTCCGAGGGGGGCGTTGGCCTTCTCCTGGGCCGCGGCGAAACCACCGGCCGCCTGGGTCTGGGCAGCCTTGCCCTTCGCGTCGAGGAGGCCGTTGCGCACCTGTCCGATCACGACGAGACCGAGCAGCAGCACGACCACGACCGACATCAACAGCGTGCCCGCGACGACGCGCAGCTGCAGGTTGCGCCGCCACAGCCGGACAGCGGGCAGCAGCGGGCGGCGCACCCACCGCATCAGCAGGCGCGGAAAGGGCCCGCCGGGCGTCCGGTCCCCGAACAGCCGGCCGCCCTTCAGGAAACGGCTCATACGTGGTGCCTTCCGCCCCGAGCCGGCAGCCCGCTCCGTACGGACTCCCGGCTCGCCGGGCCCCGGAGCGGCGCTGCCTCGGGGCATCTCAGCTCGGTCCGGCCTTGTAGCCGACGCCTCGGACCGTCACCACGATCTCCGGCCGCTCCGGGTCCTTCTCGACCTTGGAACGCAGACGCTGTACATGCACATTCACCAGGCGGGTGTCGGCCGCGTGGCGGTAACCCCACACCTGTTCCAGCAGGACTTCACGGGTGAAGACCTGCCACGGCTTACGGGCGAGCGCGACCAGGAGGTCGAACTCCAGCGGCGTCAGGGCGATGGACTGCCCTTCCCGCTTGACGGAGTGACCGGCCACGTCGATGACCAGGTCACCGATGGACAACTGCTCCGGTGCGGGTTCTTCGGATCTCCGCAGACGTGCCCTGATCCGGGCAACCAACTCCTTGGGTTTGAACGGCTTGACGATGTAGTCGTCGGCCCCTGACTCCAGGCCGACCACGACGTCGACGGTGTCGCTCTTGGCGGTGAGCATGACGATCGGCACACCGGACTCGGCCCTGATCAGCCTGCACACCTCGATGCCGTCCCTTCCGGGCAGCATGAGGTCGAGCAGCACCAGGTCCGGCTTGGCCTCACGAAATGCGGCCAGTGCCTTGTCGCCGTCCGCTACGAACGACGGCTCGAAACCTTCTCCACGCAGCACAATCCCGAGCATCTCGGCCAGTGCGGTGTCGTCGTCGACGACAAGGACGCGTCCCTTCATAATCGACATCATCCCATTAGCCAATCGTTACCTGCGATGACCTGGCGCACAGCTCGGCCAGTCCGGCCCCCGTGACGGGGGAAATCGCGCCCTCCTCGGTGACGATCGCCGTGATCAGCTCCGGGGGCGTGACGTCGAAAGCCGGGTTGTACGCCGGGGCCCCGAGGGGTGCGACGACCCTCCCGCCCTGATCGCCGCCCGACACACTTCCCACCGATGTGAGCTCCGTCACTTCTCTTCCGGAACGCTGTTCGACGATGATCGAAGCACCGTCCGGGGTCTCCAGATCCACGGTCGTCGTCGGCGCCACCACGATGAACGGCACATGGTGGTACTTCGCGAGGACGGCCAGCGGGTAACTCCCCACCTTGTTGGCCACCGACCCGTCCGCGGCGATGCGGTCGGCGCCTATGAGCACCGCGTCGACCTCCCCCGCCGCGAACAGCGACCCGGCCGCGCTGTCCGTCAGCAGGCTGTACGCCAGGCCGTTGCGGGCCGCCTCGTACGCGGTCAGCCGCGCCCCCTGGAGCAGGGGTCGCGTCTCGTCCACCCACAGCCGCCGCAGCCGCCCCCGCCGGTGCACACGCAACGCCACGGCGAACGCCGTCCCCTCGCCCCCGGAGACCAGCGCCCCGGTGTTGCAGTGGGTCAGCAGCTGGTACCCGCGGCCGGGCATCAGCTCCTCCAACAGCGCCTCGCCGTACTCCGCCATACGCCCGCTGGCCTGCGCGTCCTCCTCGTGCAGGGCACGCGCGGCAGCCAGCGCGGCGGCGGAAGCCGCCTCGTCCCCCGCTCCCTTCCCGGCCGCCTCCCAGTAGGCCGCCGCGACCCGGCGCACCCCGTACGCGAGGTTCACCGCGGTGGGCCGCGCCCGCTCCAGCAGGCCCGCCGCCTCCGCGACGTCGTCGCCACGGGCCGCCGCGAGCGCCACCCCGTAGCCTCCGGCGATCCCGAGCAGCGGGGCCCCTCGCACCGCCAGAGTCCGGATCGCGCGCACCAGCGCGGGCACATCGGTGCACACCAGCTCGACCTCCTCGGCGGGCAGCCGTGTCTGGTCCAGCAGCACCAGAACGGGGCCCTCCGGAGGCTCGGCCCAACGGAGTACGGAGAGCGCGGGAGGCTCGTAGCCCACCGGCGATTGCACGTCCTGATCAGCCATCCCTCCAGTCTGCCCGGTGAGCACCCCCCACATGAAGGTGCGGAGGAGGCGGAGCGGCCGGTCCGCCCCGGACGGGCGCGTGGCACGATGGCTGCCAACCTGCCGCCCCGATGAGCGGTCAGGACGGTGAAGGAGCGAGAATGAACGACTCTCCGGGCTGGGCGTCGCCCGGATCTGCCACCTCCGACGGCAAGGAGACGGCGATTCCCCGCCCCTCCGACCCGCAGGACGGAAGCGGCCCGACGGGACAGTGGTCCCCTGAGCAGCCGCCTCCCGGGCAGTGGTCCCCACCGAGCAACCCCGGCGGCCCCGGCACACGGCCGCCCGCACCCGGCTGGGGCGGCGGCCCGCAGCGACAGGGCTGGGCAGCACCGCCGCCGGCCGCGAAGCCCGGCATCATCCCGCTGCGCCCCCTGAGTCTCGGCGAGATCCTCGACGGCTCCGTCTCCGCCCTGCGCGCCCACTGGCGTACCGCACTCGGCTTCAGCCTCGGGATCGCGGTGGTCACCCAGATCGCGCTGACCCTCATGCAGCGCCATCTGCTGCCGAAGCCGACCTCCGTCGATCCGAACGCCACCGGCACCGAGGCCCTCCGCCAGGCGTCCGAATCCGCTCGCTCGACACTGGTCTCCATGACCCCGGTCCTCTTCCTCACGATGATCGGCACGTTCCTGACCGCGTCGGTCGTCGCCGTGGTCGTCAGCCGCTCCGTACTGGGCCGGCCCAGTACGCTCTCCGACACCTGGGCCGAGGTTCGACCGCGGCTCCTCCCTCTGACCGGGCTGGCCCTGCTGCTGCCCCTGGTCATCATCGTCACGATGGCCGTGTGCATCGGCCCCGGACTGCTGATCGGCTCCGGGGCGGGCGCGGCACTCGCACTCCTCGGCTCCCTCGCGGCCTGCGTCCTCATCCCCTGGCTGTGGGTGAGCTTCGCCCTCTCCACCCCCGCGCTCGTACTGGAGCGGCAAGGCGTCGCCGCCGCGCTGCGCAGGTCGGTCAAGCTGGTCCGCGGCGCCTGGTGGCGCACCTTCGGCATCCTCGTGCTGGCCCAGCTGATCGTCCTCCTGTTGAGCCTGATCGTCTCCGTGCCCTTCGGCGCCATCGCGGTCATCGCCGACGGAACCGACCTCAGCGAGCTCCTCGAAGGCGGCGGCTCTCCCACCGGCTGGCCCTTCCTCATCATCACGGGCATCGGCGAAGTGATCGTCTCGACGCTCGTCTACCCCTTCCTCGGCGGCGTGACGGCCCTGCTCTACGTGGACCAGCGCATCCGCCGCGAAGCCCTGGACCTCGACCTCGCACGGGCCGCGGGCCTTCCCGGCTACGGCGACACCCCCCGGAGCTGATGAGGTGACGGGGGCGGGGGGCGCCATCATCACGGCACGGGCCGACGGCGCGTCGGGCGGCATACCCGTGGACACGCCACGTCTCCCCGCACGGGAGGCGGCCGAGAGCGAACTGTCCAAGCCGATGTACCACGAGAACGACCCGAACGTCTTCCAGCGCGCCCTGAACGAGTTCTGGGACTGGATCACCGGGGTGTTCGACGCCGCAGCGGGGGCCGCACCCGGCGGGCCGGCCGGGATCGTCGTCCTGGTCGTCCTCGTCATCGGTCTCGCCGCCGCCCTCTGGTGGCGACTCGGCACCCCGCAGCGCTCCCCCCGGAGCGCGGACGCGCTCTTCGACGGCGAAGGCCCCCGCAGCGCGGCCCAGCACCGCACCGCGGCCGAAGCGCACGCCGCGGCCCTGCGCTGGACCGAGGCCGTCCAGGAACGCATGCGTGCCATCGTCCGGTCGCTGGAGGAGCGCGCCCTGCTCGACCCCCGCCCCGGCCGCACCGCGGACGAGGCGGCGGCGGAAGCGGGCCGCACCCTGCCCGAACACGCGGCCCGGCTGCGTGCCGCCGCCCGGAACTTCGACGACGTGACGTACGGGGGCCGCACCGCGGACGGGTCCGCGTACCTGGCCCTGCGCACCCTCGATCTCGATCTCGGCGAGGCCAAGCCGCTGCTGTCCGGAACGTCCCGAGGAGCCACCGGATGACCGCGGTGACCGCCGCTTCCCCCACCTCGACGGCGGCCACCCCCGGTCAGGTCTGGACCCGTGCCCGAGGCGTCCTGGCCGCTCTCCTCATCCTCGTCGTCGCCGGCGTCACGTTCGCCGCCGTACGCTCCGGGACGAGCCACGGACAACTCGACCCGCGCTCCGCGGACCCGCGGGGCAGCCGCGCCGTGGCCGAACTCCTCGAAGCACGCGGCATATCCGTCACGGTCGCCACCACTCTCGCCGAGGCCACCGCCGCGGCCGGCCCCGACACCACGCTCCTGGTCACCGGCCCCAACCTCCTGACCCGGTCGCAGCAGCTCCGTCTCGCCGAGGCGACCTCCGCCTCCGCGGGACGCACCCTGCTGGTCGGACCAGGACCGGCGACCACGACCCGGCTCGCCCCCGGCGTACGCGTCGAGCAGCAGAAAGCCGTCAGCGCCCTCGCCCCGGCATGCGACCTCCCCGCCGCCCGCCGGGCCGGCACGGCGGACCTGGGCGGCATCCGCTACACGGTCCAGGACCCCACGGCCATCACCTGCTACCCGAGCGCCGGCCTCCCCAGCCTGGTCGTCCTTCCGGCCGGGACGGAGGGCGACACCGTCGTCCTCGGATCTCCCGCCCTCTTCCACAACGAGCGTCTCGACAAGCAGGGCAACGCCTCGCTCGCCCTCCAACTCCTCGGTTCCCGTCCCCATCTCGTCTGGTACCTCCCCTCTCTCAGTGATCCATCCGCGGCAACCGGTGCCGACTCCCCCGGCGACGGCGACGACGACCGGTCGGAGGACGGAGCGAGGAACGACGCGGCCGAGGAGAGCGGCTTCCTCGACCTCGTCCCGTCGGGCTGGCTATGGGCGACCGTTCAGCTCGGCCTCGCCGCCGTGCTCGCCGCCGTCTGGCGTGGCCGCCGGCTCGGCCCCCTGGTGGCGGAACGGCTGCCGGTGGCCATCCGCGCCTCCGAATCCGCCGAAGGCCGCTCCCTCCTCTACCGCAAGGTCAACGCTCGTGACCGTGCTGCCGACGCCCTCCGGGAGGCCGCCCGCACACGCCTCGCGCACCTCGCCGGAGTGTCCGCCCGCGACGCGCACACCCCTGGTGTCCTCCTCCCCGCCTTGTCGGCGCGCATGACCGTCGTGGACCACGACCTCAGCGCGCTGCTCTTCGGCACGGCCCCCTCCACCGACGCCGCCCTGGTCCTCCTCGCCGATCAACTCGACGCCCTCGAAAGAGAGGTACGCACTTCATGAGCGCCCCGACCCCCGAGCCGGCCGAGCCCACGGAGCCCGCAGCGGCACCTGTGAGCCCCACGGAACCGGAGCCGTCCGACAGCGCCCGCGCGTCCTTGGAGGCTCTGCGCTCCGAAATCGCCAAAGCCGTCGTCGGCCAGGACCCCGCCGTCACCGGGCTCGTCGTCGCGCTGCTCTGCCGAGGACACGTACTGCTCGAAGGTGTGCCCGGGGTCGCCAAGACCCTCCTGGTGCGCGCTCTCGCCGCTTCACTCGAACTCGACACGAAGCGCGTCCAGTTCACCCCGGACTTGATGCCCAGCGACGTCACGGGCTCGCTGGTCTATGACGCGCGCACCGCCGAATTCTCCTTCCAGCCCGGTCCGGTCTTCACCAACCTGCTGATCGCCGACGAGATCAACCGCACCCCTCCCAAGACCCAGTCCTCCCTCCTCGAAGCGATGGAGGAACGGCAGGTCACCGTCGACGGAACGCCGAAGCCACTGCCCGAGCCCTTCCTCGTCGCCGCCACCCAGAACCCCGTCGAATACGAAGGGACCTACCCCCTCCCCGAAGCCCAACTGGACCGTTTTCTGCTCAAACTGACGGTTCCGCTCCCGTCACGGGAGGACGAGATCCACGTCCTCACCCGCCACGCCGACGGGTTCAACCCGCGCGACCTCACAGCCGCCGGGGTGCGCCCCGTCGCCGGGCCGGCCGAGCTGGAAGCAGCACGGGAAGCCGTCGCGAAGACGACCGTCTCCCCCGAGATAGCCGGCTATGTGGTGGACATCTGCCGTGCCACGCGCGATTCCCCCTCGCTCACTCTCGGCGTCTCCCCCCGAGGCGCCACCGCACTGCTGTCGACTGCGCGTGCCTGGGCCTGGCTGACCGGCCGTGACTATGTCATCCCGGACGATGTGAAGGCCCTCGCGCTCCCCACGCTCCGTCATCGCATTCACCTGCGGCCCGAGGCGGAAATGGAAGGAGTCACTTCCGACTCCGTCATCGCCTCGGTGCTCGCCCACGTCCCCGTACCCCGATGAGGCGGTGACCACCATGGCCCTCACCGGACGAACCGCGCTGCTGGCCGCTCTGGGATCACTCCCCGTAGGCATCCTCGCCCCTAGCTGGACGGGGATGCTCGCGGTCAATGCCCCGCTCTCTCTCGCAATTCTCTGTGACTATGCCCTGGCCGCGCCAGTGCGCACGCTTCGGTTCACTCGATCCGGCGACACATCTGTTCGACTCGGTGACGCGGCAGACGTGCAACTGACCGTAACCAATACGTCCCGTCGGCGTCTGCGCGCCCAGGTGCGGGACGCCTGGCCCCCGAGCAGCTGGGCCTCGGGTACCGAACGTCGCGCTTCCCGCCACACGCTGACGATCCCCGCCGGGGAACAGCGACGCCTGACCACCCTTCTGCGCCCGACCCGTCGCGGCGACCGGCAGGCCGAACGCATCACGATCCGCTCGTACGGACCGCTCGGCCTCGCCGCACGCCAGGGGCAGCACCGCGCCCCGTGGACCGTGCGGGTGCTGCCTCCGTTCACCAGCCGCAAGCATCTGCCGTCCCGGCTCGCCCGGCTTCGGGAACTCGACGGTCGGACCAGCGTTCTGACACGTGGCGAGGGAACAGAGTTCGACAGTCTGCGGGCCTACGTGCCGGGGGACGACACCCGTTCCATCGACTGGCGGGCCACCGCGCGCCAGTCGGCCGTCGCCGTCCGGACGTGGCGACCGGAGCGGGACCGGCACATCCTGATCGTCCTCGACACCGGTCGGACGTCTGCGGGCCGGGTGGGCGACGTCCCCCGGCTGGATGCCTCGATGGACGCCACGCTCCTCCTGACCGCCCTCGCCACGCGGGCGGGCGACCGCGTGAGCCTGCTCGCCTACGACCGCCAGGTCCGGGCCAGGGTCCAGGGGCGGACGGCGACGGGCAACGTTCTGGCGACCGTCATCAACACCCTGGCCACGCTGGAGCCCGAGCTCATCGAGACGGATGCCCGCGGTCTGAGCAATACCGCTCTCGCCGACGCCCCGCGCGGTTCGCTGATCGTCCTCCTCACCACGCTGGAAGCCGCCCCTGTCGAGGAGGGCCTCCTGCCCGTGCTGCCCCAGCTCACCCAGCGCCACACCGTTCTGCTGGCCGCGGTCTCCGACCCTCGTATCGAGGAGATGGCCGCAGGCAGGGGAACGGTGGACTCGGTGTATGCCGCGGCAGCGGCCGGCCAGGCCCGGGCGGAACGCCGCCGTACGGCCGACCGCCTCCGGCGCCATGGCGTCGTCGTCGTGGACGCGACTCCGGACAACCTCGCTCCCGCTCTCGCCGACGCGTATCTCGCGTTGAAGGCGGCAGGCCGTCTTTAGGGGGCTGCCGGCTGCCGCCCGGCCCCAGTACTTTCAACAGAAACCTCTGGAGAGGGAAAGGGGTCCGGAACGCAGAAAAGCCCCGTGCCACAAGGCACGGGGCTTTCCCGGAAAAATTGTTCGGCGGCGTCCTACTCTCCCACAGGGTCCCCCCTGCAGTACCATCGGCGCTGAAAGGCTTAGCTTCCGGGTTCGGAATGTAACCGGGCGTTTCCCTAACGCAATGACCACCGAAACACTATGAAAATTTGAACACCGGGCAACAACACGGCCGTTCGTTATTTCAGAACTAACACAGTGGACGCGAGCAACTGAGGACAAGCCCTCGGCCTATTAGTACCAGTCAGCTCCACCCGTTACCGGGCTTCCACATCTGGCCTATCAACCCAGTCGTCTACTGGGAGCCTTAACCCTTCAAGAGGGTGGGAATACTCATCTCGAAGCAGGCTTCCCGCTTAGATGCTTTCAGCGGTTATCCTTTCCGAACGTAGCCAACCAGCCATGCCCTTGGCAGGACAACTGGCACACCAGAGGTTCGTCCGTCCCGGTCCTCTCGTACTAGGGACAGCCCTTCTCAATATTCCTACGCGCACAGCGGATAGGGACCGAACTGTCTCACGACGTTCTAAACCCAGCTCGCGTACCGCTTTAATGGGCGAACAGCCCAACCCTTGGGACCGACTCCAGCCCCAGGATGCGACGAGCCGACATCGAGGTGCCAAACCATCCCGTCGATATGGACTCTTGGGGAAGATCAGCCTGTTATCCCCGGGGTACCTTTTATCCGTTGAGCGACAGCGCTTCCACAAGCCACTGCCGGATCACTAGTCCCGACTTTCGTCCCTGCTCGACCCGTCGGTCTCACAGTCAAGCTCCCTTGTGCACTTACACTCAACACCTGATTGCCAACCAGGCTGAGGGAACCTTTGGGCGCCTCCGTTACTCTTTAGGAGGCAACCGCCCCAGTTAAACTACCCATCAGACACTGTCCCTGATCCGGATCACGGACCCAGGTTAGACATCCAGCACGACCAGAGTGGTATTTCAACGGCGACTCCACAACCACTGGCGTGGCCGCTTCACAGTCTCCCACCTATCCTACACAAGCCGAACCGAACACCAATATCAAACTATAGTAAAGGTCCCGGGGTCTTTCCGTCCTGCTGCGCGAAACGAGCATCTTTACTCGTAGTGCAATTTCACCGGGCCTATGGTTGAGACAGTCGAGAAGTCGTTACGCCATTCGTGCAGGTCGGAACTTACCCGACAAGGAATTTCGCTACCTTAGGATGGTTATAGTTACCACCGCCGTTTACTGGCGCTTAAGTTCTCAGCTTCGCCACCCCGAAAGGCAGCTAACCGGTCCCCTTAACGTTCCAGCACCGGGCAGGCGTCAGTCCGTATACATCGCCTTACGGCTTCGCACGGACCTGTGTTTTTAGTAAACAGTCGCTTCTCGCTGGTCTCTGCGGCCACCCCCAGCTCAAGCAGCAAGTGCTATCACCAGTGATGGCCCCCCTTCTCCCGAAGTTACGGGGGCATTTTGCCGAGTTCCTTAACCATAGTTCACCCGAACGCCTCGGTATTCTCTACCTGACCACCTGAGTCGGTTTAGGGTACGGGCCGCCATGAAACTCG